>JAQXBH010000288.1 GCA_029252505.1 Opitutales bacterium
ATTAAGTAATCATTGATTTTTTTAGCCCTCAAAGCAATCTTGGTATCAAGCTTCTACCAAACGGCATAAAATGAAAGCAATTTTTTGTTTAATTTTAGTAGCTTTATTCTCCTCTTGCGGAGGCCATTCCAATAAATCCGTTCCCGAGTCAGCTAAGGTAGGTACTTCAGTTGTTGCTGCTTCTCCAGTTATTCTAGTCGGTGGTTCCATGATTGGCGGGAGGAAGATTGCTCAAAAAAGTGCAATCGCAACCAAGGCACCAGAGAAATGGTTTGCTGAGGAAATTACTGGAGAAAGACTTCGCACCTTGATGATGCCAACTGGAAAAATAACGGGAAAATGGAGCTACATGGGAAGTCGGGTGGATCATCATTTTTTTTCACATGAGATTTTGGGGAGGGATATATACCGTGTGTTGAAAACTCAATACGAGATGAAAGATCCATTCCCATTGACTTGGCAAAATTCAAAATGGAGAAGTATTGAAATTAAATGGGAACCCTATGATCCGGAATTGCTCGAAAGGTTTCGCGATGATGCCGTAATTGAACTGCATCCCGTGGAGAATCAATAGAGTTTAGTTCATATTCGTTCTGTATTTAGATTTTTATCCTTTGAGTTTTCGACATAAGTTAAATTCCTATTTAAATGCTTTCTTTCTTTTTAAGAAAAATTAAGTATTCTGTGGTGATGAATGAATTAGAATCATTTCGAAAACTTTCACCTAACATCAACCTTGCTAAAAAGCTGAACAGGTTAGTTTGGGTTTTATCAATAGCGGTTATTGGATTGGTTTTCTTTATGCAAAAAGTAAAGATTCCTTTGCCTGAAGGCATTGAGCTAAGCTTTCTTCCCCCATTTCATGCCTGTCTTAATACCCTAGCCGCCTTGTTTTTGATTCTTGCAATCCGATTTATAAAACAGGGTAAAGTAATTCTTCATCAAAGAATGATTTACTCAGCTTTTGTCTGTTCCTTTGTTTTTTTGCTTTCGTATGTAACATATCATTTTACCACTCCGGCAACAATCTACGGTGATATAAATGGAGACGGGCTATTAAGTGAGTTAGAGAAGTCTGAGGTTGGTAGTTCAAGATTTTTGTACTTGGCCATTTTACTAACTCATATTGCATTGGCTGCAATTAGTTTCCCATTTATTCTCATTACTTTTGTTTATGCATTTACGAATCAATTTCAAAAACATCGTAAACTTTCAAAAAAAGTCTTCCCAGTTTGGTTATATGTGGCTGTGACCGGTCCGGTTGTGTACATTTTCCTTCGATCCTATTACTAAATCCGAAATTTTCTGACTCAGATATCAATTTCATAGGTGAAGCTGGAGAATATTTAGGTTCTAATATTCAGGGTGGAGTCGAAGTTTAAGATTACAAAAAGGCAGAGAATCCTACGCTAGTTATTCGACAAAAGCAGGAATTATTGATTTTGGTAATTCATTAAGCATCTTGCCCATTCCCTTGTTATGGGCAGTGGCAACGACTACAAGTTCAAGCGTGGGGAACATGAAAATAAATTGTCCACCAGCTCCTCTGCCCTGAGAAACGGGGTATTTATGACCTTCAATTTCAAGCACTTGGCTCCACCAAAAATAGCCGTAGTTATTATCGCCATAACTTTTAGTGAGTGGAGAGTTGGCAAGTTTGACAAATTTTTCGGGTAAATGTTGTTTTCCATTCCACACTCCATTGTTCAGGGTAAGAATTCCCATTTTGATCATATCCCGAGATAGGAAACTCGATCCTGCCGCAGATTTCGGATAACCACTTAAATCCTCCTGCCACCCGTAATTGCTAATGCCAAGTGGTGTAAGCAATTCCTTTTGAATGAATTGCTCAGCTGACCCAGGAACGACGGCGTGTAAAACCTGCATCGTTAGGACTGGATCTGCTGCTTGATATTTAAAATTTCTATCCCCTGTTTGTATCGGTTGGGTAAATTGTAAATAGGCCTGAGCTTGTCCCTGACCTTTTAATATATTCGGCTTTTTAATAATTGCATTGATCTTTTTTTGAGGTAATCGAATACCGGAGCTCATTTGCATGGCTTGATGAAGGGTAATGCTGTTCGCTCCTTTTGCTAATTGATTTGGTTTTACTTCGTCCAGGAAAGTCGTGACTGGTCTGTGCAGGTCTTCCATTGATAGGTGTCCTAGCTGGATGGCTCGCCCAATACCATAGGCAGTGTAGGACTTGGTGATCGACATTTGGTAGTGTGGGTAATTGATTCTTCCCCGCCTGAAATAGGATTCGAAAATGAGCTTTCCTTGGTAAGCAATTAAAAGACTATCGGTTTGACCGTTTTTTGGATTCTCTGAGAGATCAGCCAATTCGTGGGCATATTTTAGAATCAGGTTTTTATTCCCTCCATCGATGCCGAGTCGACCCACGCTCAGCTGGTCTTTTTTATCAGCGGGTGAGGAATTAATAAATGGATGTTGAAGGTAAGGTAATTCCTTTTCTTTTTGAAAGGATATATCTACGGCATTTAAGTCTGTAATTTCAGCAGTAAGTCCGTTTCCTCCAATCAGAAAGGAGTGGTGCAGAAAAATGAGGGTACTGGTAATAAATATTTTATTCATAATTCTTTTGATTAGGTTAATTTCCAAAGTTGGCTTGTTAGAGGCTATGAAATTGACAGAAATATTAGAATAATACGAAATGTGTGGGATGTATAAATTGTTAGTTCTATCTTTTCTCGCCGCAACCTTAACCGGAGGCATTTTTGCAAAAAGCGGTCCGACTATACGCAAAGAAATGCGTGGGAAGTCGGAGTATATGTACATCGATGGCATTAAAGTGCATGAGACGGATCCGCAAAAGCAACCGCAACCTCCCGTTGTGAAGCCTAAGCCTTACAATGTTAAAGCTGCCAAGCCACCCAAAGGGGCTGTGTTGTTATTTGATGGTACCGAAAAGACAGTCGGGAACTGGACCTCTGGCAATGGCAAACCCACCAAATGGAAATTGGTGGATGGCGCGCTAGAATCAGTGCGTGGTGGAGGATATTTAATAAGCAAAAAGGAGTTTGGTTCCTGCCGTTTACATATTGAATTTGCAACGCCTAAAGTGGCAAAGGGTAGTGGTCAGGGGCGTGGAAATAGTGGAGTCTTTCTTATGGGGCAGTATGAAATTCAGGTTTTGGATTCCTACAAAAATATCACTTATCCTGACGGGCAGTG
>JAQXBH010000044.1 GCA_029252505.1 Opitutales bacterium
CTCCAAGCGAGTCGAGATACTAACAAGGGACACTCCTTCCCTCCCGATGAAAAATGGCAGAAGGAATTTGAAGATGCGTTTCCATTTACCGAAACTGTGGATCAATTAAAAGCGATCAACCAGGTAAAGGAGGACATGGAAAAGGAGCAACCAATGGACCGCCTGGTTTGTGGTGATGTCGGTTTTGGAAAAACGGAAGTGGCACTTCGTGGTGCCTTTAAGGCAGTAATGGATGGAAAACAGGTCGCCTTTCTTGCCCCTACGACAATTCTTTGCCAACAGCACCTCAATCTCTTTAGGCAACGGATGTCGGATTATCCAATTTCAATCGAAATGCTCAGTCGTTTCCGTACTCCCGGGCAACAGAAAAAAATAATTCAAGCAACCGGAGCCGGTTCTGTGGATATCTTAATTGGTACACATCGTATGTTCAGCTCCGATGTCATTTTCAAAGACCTGGGACTTTTAGTCATCGATGAGGAGCAAAGGTTTGGAGTGCAGCACAAAGAATCGATTAAAAAACTTCGCTCTCATGTGGATGTGTTAACACTAAGCGCAACTCCCATACCAAGGACTCTTTATTTTGCAATGGTTGGTGCCCGTGCACTTAGTTCAATTGAAACTGCTCCTGTCAATCGCCGTCCAATCCGTACCGAGGTTGTACATAATTCAGCCGAAATACTCCAACAAGCCGTTCAAACTGAAATACGACGCGGGGGACAAATCTTTTATCTTCACAATCGAGTGAAAACGATCCATTCAATTAAGAAAAAACTGGAACTACAGTTTCCAAAACTTCGGATTGGGGTTGGTCATGGACAGATGAGTGAGGGAGAACTGGAAGAAGTAATGACCGGTTTTGTAGCCCACCAGTTTGATATGCTTGTATGTACCACAATAATTGAATCTGGTTTGGATATTCCAAATTGTAATACCATCATCATTGAAGCGGCGGATAGATTCGGCTTATCTCAACTCTATCAACTAAGAGGAAGAGTAGGAAGATTTGACCGCCAGGCGTATGCATACCTTCTCCTCAACCGGCACCTTACCGTATCGGACCAGGCCAGAAAAAGATTGTCTGCCATTCGCCAAATTAACAACTTTGGTGCTGGATTCCGAATTGCGTTAAGAGATTTAGAGCTTCGAGGTGCCGGAAACCTACTGGGGAGCGAACAGAGCGGACATGTTGCCGGAATTGGCTTTGAATTGTATTGTCGACTTCTCAGGGAAAGTGTTTCCCGATTAAAAGGTGAAGAAATTTCGCTCCGCCCCAATGCCACGGTTCGACTAGATTTCTTAACTTCTGGAGCACCGACTGAAGAAGAGGAAGAAGAAAGCTCCTTCATTCTAATGGGATCATTTTTCCCTGACCATTACACCTTCGAACCAAGACTCCGAATTGAAGCATACAGAAGATTGGCAAAGATGAGGGACGAAAAGGAAATTGATGAATTTTTGGACGAATTAAAAGATCGATTTGGCACCCCTCCCCCTGAAGTCATTGCCCTAACCCAAGAAACCAGAATTAGATGCCTGGCCGAAGAAGCTGGTTTTGACATGTTGGAAGTTCGAAAAAACGAAATTTATTGCCGAATAATCAAGAGGGGGAAAGAAGGAACTAAGCATTATCATAGAAAAGCAGGACAAATTCCTAAACTTTCCTCAAAAGAACCACTTTTGAAGTTGAACGAAACCATTCGTTTCCTAAAACTAGTAACCTATGGGAACAAAAACTAATCAACATACAATCAAGGTATTTCTTTTCCTGGCGGGATTGTTTGCAATATCCAATCATTCTTACGGAACTGAACTAATCGAATTGAACCGTGTGGTCGCAAAAGTGAATGAAAGAGTTGTCACTTGGGGAGAAATCGAAAACGCAATGACTTTACTTAATTTTACTGATCAGGAAAAAAAATTAAGGGCAACTGAGTTTGTGGATGGGAAAGTCGATCGCCTTCTCTCAATCGCTGCCTTCAGTGAAAAAGGAATGCAAATCCCAGGGTCTTACGTAGAACAGGAATACAACAAACGCCTTATTCGTGATTTTAATGGCGATCGAAAACTTTTTAGAGACACTCTTCGAAGTAAAGGGCTCTCGCAATTAGAATATCGTAAGGAAATTGAAGAGGAAATTATTTACAGCCATATGCTTTCGACACGTCGAAGGTTAAAGGAAGAAATCAGTCCTGAAAAAGTTGCTCTGTATTACCAAAAGAATTCGGAAAAATTTAAAACCGAAGCAATGGTTCAGTTGGGAGAGATAGCATTCTCACAAATTGCCGGAGAACCTGAGACTGTATTACTCCAGCAAGCTCATCAGGTCATAAAAGAAATAAATAAAGGGCTCAGTTTTAAAGATGCTGCTTTAAAAAATGGACAGAGTCCATTTCGAGAAAAATCGGGCGATTGGGGAGTAATGGTATCAGAAAGAGAAATAAGAAGTCAGGAAATCAAAAAAGAAGCATTCTCATTAAAAGAAGGTGAGATTTCAAAGCCGTTCATCGTCAATATTCTTGAAAGAAAGTCAGATGGAACAGTGGAAAACTCGGGCAAGATCGCAGTTTACATCCTCAAAGCAATCAAGGTTACGAAATCAGGTCGAAAACCCCTCGATGAAGTTCGACCATTGATTGAAAGAACACTTGCCTCCGACATCGAGGCAAAAAGTCATCGCCAATGGCTTAGTCGATTGAAACGGGATGCTTATGTTCGGGTCAACCTGCCGAAATAAAATCCTATTTTTTTTAGTTTCATTTTTATTTTGAGAGGGTGAGCGGAAAAATTAATTCTCCTCTCTCCCTTCAGGACCTTCCCTTGGAAGACCGTCCCCAAGAAAGACTTGAAAGACTCGGTCCATCACCCCTAACCGATCGAGAACTTCTCGCAATGATCATCCGTTCCGGTACATCAAAATACGACGTTCTTGCGATTGCTGATGAATTAATTAGTTGTGCGGGATCACTCCCCGGTTTACTTCGTTGGGACTCGACTGACTTTCAAAGAATAAAAGGAATTGGCAGAGTCAAAGCGTTACAATTAAGCACCCATGTGGAAATTGCCAAGCGCATGATGCGATCCGAGAGAACTCCAGATACGCGGATGGATGAACCCGGAAAAGTCTGGGAATATTTATATCCTGAAGTTCGTGCTGAGAGCGTCGAGAAGGTATGGGTTCTTTGTCTAGATCGTAAAAATAAATTAATTCGTGCTGAACCAGTAACCTCAGGCACTGCAACAGGGAGCCTCGTTCATCCGAGAGAAGTGTTTCGACCTGCAATTCGCTGGGGTGCCACTGCCATTATCCTTGCCCACAATCACCCGAGTGGCGACCCGACGCCCAGTTCCGCCGATTTAAAAGTGACCAAGAAAATTTTTGAAGCTTCCAAAACAGTAGGTTTGGAAATGCATGATCATGTGATTTTAGGGGAACCAGAAAATTGCCCAACCGCGAAAGGATATTATAGTTTTTCAGACACCGGATTGTTAGGCTAGTTCTAAAATCGAATTAAATTACTGTAACAATTTTCTTTATCTACCTGTAATTAAAGTCAAGTGTGTCATCAATGAAATCATGTATTACAATTTCCCTTGTTCCCTCGTTGAAGGGAGGTCCTTGGATATTATGGGACAGTCTGGAAAAAAGCATTAGGGAGTCCGAAAGGTTAGGGTTTGATGCGATAGAATTATTTACGGAAGGTCCACAAGCTGGTAAGAAAAATGAACTCTCTAATCTCCTCAATGAAACAGGCCTCACACTCGGTGCAGTAGGGACTGGCGCAGGCAAGGTCCTTAACGGGCTAACGCTCACTCATGCAGACCAAAACATTAGGGCTAGAGCAATTACTTTTGTGAGAGATATGATTGATTTCGGTGCCGAGTTCAATGCGCCGGCCATTATCGGTTCAATGCAAGGATCCTATGGAGAGAGCACCTCAAAACAGGATGCAATAAGCTTCTTACACGATGCATTGGAAGAGCTTGGCAACTATGCCCATAGACAGGGTGTCAGTTTAATTTACGAACCCTTAAACCGTTATGAGACGAACCTCTTTAATCGTTATCTAGATGCATGTGAATTTATTGACCAACTCTCAACAAACGGAGTCTCTCTTCTCGCCGACCTCTTTCATATGAATATTGAGGAGGATAATATCTCCGATTCCTTAAAAAAAGGGGCGAGACATTTGGGACATGTTCACTTTGCGGATAGCAACCGAAAACCTGTTGGCAATGGCCATACCAATATGGTTCCAATTGCTAAAACCCTACAAGAAATTGGCTACGATGGCAGTATATCTGCTGAAGCTTTTGCTTGGCCAGATCCTCTAACTGCTGCAAAAACGACAATCGACTCCTATCGAAAATTTTTCTTCCAATAGTAAGTTTCGTGTACATTTCACTAATATCGCCCACGAGAATCTCTATTTCTAATTTGGGGAAAGAGAATTTACATGCTCTTCCACTTTATTGAATCAGTTAGAAGACAAATATTCAAAATGAGATCAGACAAAACAAGACAGCCACCTAAGACCATAAAAGGGATTTTGCAGAATATAGGCCCCGGTATGATCCTTGCTGGTTCAATTGTGGGTTCTGGTGAGTTAATTGCGACCACACGAACGGGTGCAGAAGCACAATTTGATTTCCTTTGGCTCATCATCTTGGGATGCGTAATAAAAGTCTTTGCTCAAATTGAGCTTGGCAGACATGCCATAACAAATGGTAAAACCTCTCTCGCTGCAGTAAATGAAATTCCCGGACCAAGATTTCGATTTCGTTTCGGCAAAAGAAATTTTGAAGCAAACTGGTTTTTGCTTTTTTGGTTTGTGATGTTTCTGGCAGTATTGGCACAACAGGGAGGAATAGTGGGAGGAGTGGGTCAAGCCCTCGCGATAAGTATACCAATTACTGAAGAGGGGGCAGAGAGGAATCACTTTGTTTCCACTAATATTTCACTTGAGATTGCCAAAGAGGAAGGGAATCAAGAACAAGTACTTCGCCTCGAGAAAGAATTACAGCAAATAGGAAATCCACCCAAAGCGAACGATGATATTTATTGGGCATTACTCATTACTCTATTTACTATTTTTCTGTTATTAAATGGTAAGTTTTCCCTGATCGAGAAATTTTCAATAATGCTTGTTGCCAGCTTTACTCTTATCACAATCGTAAATCTATGTGCATTGCAAAGTTATGAAGCGTGGGCGGTGAAGCCTGAAGAACTCATGCGTGGGCTTTCCTTTAGTTTCCCTGAAATTAAAGATGGAAATAATCCTCTCATTACTGCGATTGCAACTTTTGGAATAATCGGAGTAGGTGCCGCTGAGTTGCTCGCTTATCCTTACTGGTGTATCGAAAAGGGATATGGTCAATATGTCGGGAGCAAAGAAGATGGAGACGAGTGGGTCAAGCGGGCAAAAGGATGGATTCATGTAATGCATTGGGATTCCTGGGGTGCTATGGTTGTTTATACCTTTTGTACGATTGCATTTTATTTACTAGGTGCAGCGATCCTAGGCCGAACTGGACTGCTACCTGAAGGCTCAGACATGATCCAGACACTATCTACCATGTACGAACCAGTCTTCGGTTCTTCAGCCCGAGTCATATTTCTTGCGGGTGCAATCGCAGTACTTTTTTCCACATTTTTTATCGCGATCGCAGCACAGTGTCGTTTATGTATCGATTTCATAAAGGTAACAGGTTTAGCATCCCTCTCCCCCAATCAGAAAAAATTGGCATTAACAGTATTTGGTATTGTGTTACCAATTATCTGTGTTTCCTGCTATGTATATTTTCCTAAACCTGTGATTTTAATTTTAATTTCAGGGACAATGCAGGCTATTTTACTCCCTCTTATAGGATTTGCAGTTCTCTATTTTCGATACAAAAAGAGCGACCCAAGATTAACACCCTCAAAAATTTGGGATTTATGCTTATGGGTTTCATTTCTTGGATTTGTTATAATCGGTTTGTACCAAGTATATGCAAAACTATTTTCTTGAGGTATTAGTTAAATCCCGAAGAAATTACTTGTATCAAAACTCCTAAGATAAATGGGAGAAATAATATTTTCCATTTCCATAAGAATGTTCTTAACTACTAAAAAACATAGTAGAATAGGGTGTTATACCTTTAGATTAATTACAGTTGAAATAAAAAGTTTAAAATCCAATTGAAAAAAAATTCTAAAATCAACTTATCTCCAATCCCCAAGTCAGGGGGGATGCCTTCTTCATTAGTCGGTTTGATTACCGTGTTAATTACATTGATAATACTTCAGGAAACTACAATTTCGCTACGTTCAAACTTTAAAAATCTAAATCCTCACTCAGAAAAAGAGATTCAGATTGAGTGGCAAAATATTCCACTTTCCGAAAACCAACTAAAACCAAAATTTGTAGAATCAAATCCAAATATACCTGAAAACCCTCCCGATGATGTAAAGCAGTTTTCATTTCGTGACCAACAAGCAGCACAACCTATTATTAAAGAAGTCACTCAATTAAAAAAAACACCTAAGATTGATAGTAATGAAGAAAGTCAAAAAATAATTGAAGGAAAGAAAAAACAAAAGAAAGAGGTTTTCCCCCACGCTACTCCCTCTCAATCATCGAGGCCTGGTAATAGTATAGAACTACCCACAAAATTAATTTCCTCAAAAGCTGAAATAAAAAAAGCAGACGACCAATCTGGTTCATATAATAAGAAAAAAACAAAACCGAGTAAAGAGATAGAAAAATCAGAGCTAGCTTCCATCTCAAATAATTATCCAAAACGAAGCCTATTGAAAAAAATGCCTCAGCAAGTTAGACCTAAAGCAAGACCCAAGCTTTCACCCGACTTAATTCATGGACCGTTAATGAAAAGTACCACCAGTGCTCCAAGAACTGGCCAAATCGCAATTGAGTGTCGCTTGCATCCTTATGGAGTTTATATCCAAGAAATGCTTCAATCAATTGAAGAACAATGGAACCAACTGGCAAGAGGTTCTGTTCATTATCTCCAACGCGATCGCTTACCAGGAAGAATCACATTACGTTTTAAACTGGAAGCCAGTGGGAAAATATCGAATCTGGAAAGAGTTGATAATGAGGGCTATTCCTTGGCCGCCGAACTGTGCCGACAAGCAATTGCGTCAAGGGTTCCATTCGGTGAATGGTCGGAGAAGATGATCCAGGATTTTGGGCAATCAGATCAAATTACTTTAAATTTCAAATATCAATAAAACCATGAATCACCCCTCTATTCCATTAGACCATCATTGCAATGTCATCCATTACGAAAGCGTTGGTGGCATATGGGCTTTAGACAAAGCCACAGGTATCCTTTCACACCCCAATAAGGAAAGAAAGAAAGGTAAGCCACCAAGAACATTACTGAATGCTGACTATAATCATGACGAAGAATGCTATACTTGGGACAGTAATGATGGTGAACAGAAAAAGTTATATCTTGTTCATCGCTTAGATTCGCCAACTTCTGGTGTGCTTATCGCAACCTCACATCTTAGTACCGCTATTATTATCAAGGATTTATTCCGTAATAAAGAAGTTCAGAAAACTTATTTCGCTCTAATCCGACCCAAAGGAGCAATTAAAGAAGGTATTTGGAAAGACTATTTAAAGGAAAAACGAGTAGATGGTAAAATCAGGGTAATGAAGGGAAATGGTTCAGTTGCTCTGACAAAAGCATCGATTGAAAGAAAAAAAGGGGGACTATACGGATTAGCGATGGTACGTCTGCAACCGCTTACTGGTAGAACGCACCAGCTTCGCGTACAGTGTGCTCTACACGGTCACTCAATCATTGGAGATAAAAGTTATGGAGATTTTTCTTTTAATCGAAAAATTTCCCGAGCCACTAAAATTGATCGACTATGCCTACACGCGGGAGAAATCGAATTTAAACTTACGATTGAAGGTAAAACTATTAACTTCTTTGCAGATGCCCCCCTGCCCCGTTCATTGGGAAAACTTCTTCTCTAGTAAATTACCTACTAATCTAGACTAAATATCCAGACTGGCACTTACCGTCCATAAATGGCTCTTGATATGATCATAATGATCGTGAGCGGCGGTAAGATAATAATGATAATCAACTTGAATACTCCAGTTTTCGGCTAGCCGATACGCTCCACCGAAGAGAAAATCATAGGCAAAGCCTGTTCCACTATATTCAACTGTCTCTTCCAAAGTTACAATTCCGATACCCATTCCCAATCCCACGCGAAGATCGAATCGATCCCCTATCTCTTTTTCCAGGATCAGACGAGTGAAGAAATTATGAATACTGGCCGAAAGAGAAGATGATGCGGTCGCACCATCAAAGCTGTGATAGGCATACTCGGCCTCCACTCGTAAGCGCCCAAAATCTTTACCAGCCTGCAAACCAATAAAATAACCAGAATCTGAATCATAAGTTTCTTTTGTATAAGTGGCGGGTGGAGTAAGTTTTCTAATAGCACCATCCTGTGGAAATACTAGACCCAGAATTGGACCAAAATAATAACCTTCCAACCGACTGGGTATATCAGGTTCATAAAGTTTAGCATAAGCTTCGTCTAAATCTTCCTTACTTTCTTTACTATTATTGTGGTCGATTACCTCAGCAGGTTTAGGATCTGGACGGGAAGGAACAGATTCATATTGTACTTTCTCCCTACGGGGTTCAGGTACTGCAGGCACGATCGAGGCTGGCGGTGGTGGAGCCAAAACCGGAACATCATCATTGGTGGGTATTGTAAAGTCGGTTCTTCCCAGCTGTCTTTCTGCAAGTAACAGGGATACTTGATTTTCGTGTGCATTTGAACGAGCTTTTAAATCGGCAAGTCGCTCTGCAATACTTGAACCTTGATTTTGTCCTGCTAGGAAAAATGAGGGGAGTAAGATAAACGAAAAAATCTTAGTAAGTAAAAAGAGTCTAATCATGAAAATTAAATATTAAACAACATGATTGTTTTTTTATTGAAAAAAGTGAAGAACTAAATCCAAAGAAAAAAAAGCGCCGGGCGGTAGATTGGCGGGAACCGCCCGGCGCGGGTGTGGTGGATGGGAAATAAAGTTATTAATGTGAATAAATTCTTTATTGGATGCAATACAAAATTTCATTCGTTCTAATGAATAGTTCTTTTGAACCAATCGAAACCGATGAGCGGGTATTGTCGTCATATGTCCCCCCCATCTTTGCCAAATGTAAAATTTCGCCAGATTGCGAAGACATTACTAGTACTTCGCCGTTGTGATTCATTATGTATACTTTTCCGTCTCCTGCAGTGGGAGAAGAGCGCCACTTATACTTCCCGGGGAGTTCTTGACTCCATTCAATTTTCCCATTTTGAGGATCCACTCTCGACAATACCTTTCTCAAATCGCTAAGAATGTAAAACTTGCCATCATAAAATAGGGGCGTCGGGACATCAGAAGTGAGAGTCGGTTCTGCCTTGGACTCCCAAGATAATCCATCGCTCCCCTCGTGCTTTCCCTTCAACCCAGTTTTAATTGCAAAAATAGGTGCTTTTTTGGGTGCGCAAACTAGTATAACTCCATTGCCGACAACTGGAGAAGGAACCAACCGCCACCATTGCTCCTTGTGATTTGGATTCCATGTTCCCCAACGCCAAATTTCGTTTCCACTATGAGGGTCGTGTCCGGTAAGAACATCTCCTCCAGCAATGAGCAACTGATTTTGATGAGGAATAATAGTACCGAATGATTCAAGCGATTCCTTTTGAGCAACTGATGGTCGCTTATTCTTCCAAATTGTCTTTCCATTTTTTGGATTCATACAAAGGATAAATGATTTTGCCGCTGCATTTCCACGACCATGAGCTTGTTCATCTCGTTGCAAAACTGGAAGATAAAGTTTGTTCCCAAACAGAGTTGGGGTGGAAGAAAAAGTCCACTGGAAGCAAAAATCGCCATAATCCTTCTGTATATTTCTTCTCCATTCTTCAGATCCATCCATTAAATAAGAAACCAAGTCTCCATTTCCGAAAAAAAAGATCACTCTCTCGCCATCAGTCACCGGGGATGGACTTGCATAATTGGATCGAGAGTCAAGTTGGTAATCAAAACCATCTCTCTGTCCTGGTCTATAACCTGAACCTGCATTTTTTTTCCAAATTAACTCACCCGTTTGACGATTGAAACAAAATGCCAATAGCTCTCCACTACCAGTAGATTTATCAACTATTTTTATAGATGAAATAAAAACAAATTGATCGTTAATAATGGGAGTACCCGCCGACGGTCCTGGCAAATTATATTTCCATTTAACATTCGTATTGAGGTCAAATTTCTCCGGCAGGGATTCGGTGGTATCGGAAGACCCGTTAAAGTTGGGTCCCCTCCAATTATTCCAATTTTGAGCAAATGAAACAAATGTACTAAGACAAATGCATATAAAGGATAATAAAATAATTCTCATCATCTCAGCCTAAAGAATTTGACCAATCAACTTCGAGACAAAAACTCAAAAAAGTTATAAAAAAATAATTAGATTATCTTAACAGAAATTAGTCATTCCCACTAATAATACTCTTGGCTTTCATCAAATGAATCAAGCGGAAGGAAAAATAGAGGTACTACAATGTGGTGCCTTTAATGTAATCTTTGAAAGTTTATCTCTTACAACAACCTTTAAATATAGAGGGGTAAGATTGAATAATTTTTTCAAAGCGATGAGTAGTCAATTGAACTCGTCAAAATCATAAAATGTAAAATTAATTTATTTCGTTAAAACTTTCGATCTCTTTAGATTGTTCTAATTTTCTTTCTCTTAAGTCATCTTCGTACCAATCCACTAAATCACTCATTCCCTGCACAGATAATCCACCAACATGTTTGTGCTCGAAACCTTCTTTAAAATCGTTATCGATCTCATTTTCTATTTCAATGGAGTCATCGACACTTGAGTACCGATTAACCCGAATAGCAACTATTAGTGCGACTAAGATTAATACCGTATAAAAAATAATTTCCATCGAGCGTCGAGTCGCTTAATCGAACCTAATTATAGGTTCGAAGAAACGATTGAACGACAAACCGACTCGGATAAAACTCCGAGTAAGTCACTGAGAGCAACCACTTCATCTTTAATCAAAGATTTTTTTCCTCTTGCTGGTTGAATCGCCTCTAAATGGTCAACTTTACCGCTTCGGAAAGGATATGTTCCATTCTTAAAGTTCGCATTGAAGATCTCCCAAGAGGCTTCCAATAAGGCCTGGTTATTAGAAACATTTTCAAAACGAATGATAGTAATACCAATCTCCCAATTGGCACCAATCTTCTTTCGATGTGGGTAAACAGAATAATACGGACTTTTCAAAATCTGAGAGAGGTTTAGCCCAACTACCCTACCAATTCCCTCAGTTAAAGGTTCACCCCAACGATCATTTTCCCGGAACTCGATCTCTCCCTGCTTGGGTCTTTTCACAATTCTGTTCTCCTGTAAATAATAGGGAAGTTCGATTTGACGAAGATAAAATGGGTGACCGATTAGGCGATTGTTGGTTTCTTTATTTTGAGAGGATAATGAAGCAGTTTGGTTTTGGTCAAAAACGGATTTACTAAGAAGGTGGAATTGGGGCTTTACATGAGTCGATTCTGGAACGATGCAGGAAATAAGACTACACAGAATACAAATTGGAATTAAAGTGATTTGAAGTAATGATTTCATTCAGATGTTTCCCCTTTTCCTCGAAGAAAGGCTTGCGGGTTTCTTTCAAGTAAGTCTGCTAACGATTTTAATGATTTAGACATAGCCGAGATGTCACGCATGGTACTAGTAAAACCAAACCTTAGCTCAGAGGAAGGGTCGAGCATAGTATTTAAACTTGTAGCAAGTTGTGTAATCTTTCCGATTGCAATTTTACCCTCGTCCACTGAATCAGAAAGTTTAGGCCCAAGTGGGGAATAAGCTTTGGACATTTGATTTAAAAATAGTTGAAATTCGTTGTTTGTCTTCGAAAAGTCAAGGCTCAGCTCATTGAGATCAATATCATTTAGTTTCTGAGTCGCAGTTACCATAAGGTCGCTTATTTGCTTACTCAATTTTTCAAGATTTATACTTTCACTTAATTCAGCAAAGATAGAGGCATTGGTGGGAATTTCCCTAAAACCATAAAGTTCTTTTTTCTCATTTACTTCGTTCGAGTTCGTAAGATTGATATATAAAATTCCAGTAACAAAACTTTCCTGAATCAACTTGGCTTGGAGGCGAGAAAGAACTTCAGGCTTAAAAAAACCCTCATCATCAAAAAGGTCGTTTCCTCCTTCCACCATGTGGCGACGAACTAACTTCCGATTAATTTCTACTAAAACAGGAACTGGACCATCTTCTGTAGCATCTCCCAGAAAAAAACGCTCGACTCGTCCTATTCTAACTCCGTTCAGGGTAACCTTACCTCCTTCATGTAAACCATAAACATTTTCATGAAAAACCATTACGAATCTTTCATTAGCACCTCGAAATGAGGAAAAACCACCAGTAAATACAATAAAACCAATAATTAAGACTATTGCACCAAAGCAAAATATTCCCACAAGTATGTTATTTCCTTTTGTTTTCAAAACCTAATTATAACCGTGTTTTAAAGCTTACTGCAATCTTAGTTTTTACTAATGGGAGTCCCCCTGCGAAGAAATGAGCGAACTCGATCATGTTCAGAGTTTTCTCTCAGATCACTTGGTCGCCCTTGAGCAAGCAAAGTTTTGGTCTCTCCATCGAGAAAAATCGAATCATCTGCAATATCGAAAATACTGGGAAGTTCATGAGTTACCACAATAAATGTGATACCCAAACTAACTTTTAATTCATTAATCAAATTATCTAAGCGATGTGAATTAATCGGATCAAGTCCCGCCGAAGGTTCATCCAAAAATAAAATATCAGGATCGAGTGCCATGGCACGAGCCAACCCGGCCCTTTTTTTCATTCCTCCGCTTAATTGGGCAGGGTAAAAATCTCCATATCCAGAAAGGCCTACAAGGTTTAACTTGTAACGGGCAAGATCATTTATCTCAGCCTCGCTTAATTCAGTGTAAGTTTCTAAAGGGAGAGAGACATTTTCGACCAGATTCATTGATCCCCATAGTGCCCCACCCTGAAAAAGAACTCCATATTTCTTTAAAATCGATGTTTTCTCAGCTTGGTCAACTGCCCAAAGGTCAATCGTATCGACAAGAACCCTACCCTCCTGAGGTTCCAACAAGCCAACCATGGACTTAAGTAGAGTACTTTTACCACAACCACTACCCCCCATTAAGACAGTACACTTTCCTCTCTTTGCTGAAAAAGAAACTTTTTCGAGGACTTGGTATTCGCCATATGCCAACTTTAAATTCTCTACTTCCAAAATCGAAGTCATTTTTAGTGAGTCTTCTTTCATCGCAAATCCAAATAACTAAAAGTTACCTCAAACAAAGCATCTACAACGACTATTATGGTAACTGCCACTACAACTGATGCGGTAACAGCTCGCCCAAGAGAAGAGGAATCATTGCCACTGTGCATTCCTTTGTAACAACCCACCAAACCAATAATTAACCCAAAAACTACGCTTTTTAATAAGCCAGAATAGACTTCCCACATGCTTTGCAATGCTACCTGAGTCTGCTCGAAATAATGAATTACAGAAAAATCCATAACAACTGTCCCCACTACTAATCCACCGAGAATACCAACCACATCGGCATAGATAGTTAAAAGTGGGATCATCAAGAGCAAAGACAGGGTCCGCGGCACAATTAAAAATTCCATTGGGGAGATTCCAAATGTTCGTAAAGAATCAATCTCCTCGTTTAACTTCATACTTCCAATTTCTGCAGCGAAAGAAGCCCCCGTGCGACCTGCCATAATAATGGCTACCATCAGAGCTCCCATTTCTCGAACCATTGCAAGACAAACTAAGTCCGCCACATAAATTTTTGCATTAAATTTTTCAAGTTGGACACTCCCCACAAATGCCATAGTCAATCCTGTTAAAAAACTAATTAGGGTTACAATTGGTAAGGCAGAGGCACCGCAAGCACGACAAGAAACAGCAAAGTCTCGAAACCGAGTTTTGGATCGTCCCGATATCAGAAGTACAACTGAAGAAATCCATTCCCCGAAAAATGAGAAAATGGACAGTGTGGCATCTCGAAAGTAGTTAATGGTATTGTCAATCAGCTCGAGTGAAAGAGAAAATTCATTTTGCTTCTTTTCCAATAAAGTCGGCTTACTTAATTCCAACAATTGAATGAGACCAGAGGGCAATGCTTGAAAGTCGATTGATTTGTTAAGCTCAACAAGATCATTCCTACATTTGTGAAGAAATGAAACTAATGTAGAATCCCATTTAATCTGGGAATCGAGTTGGAATTTAAATACTTGAACGGTGGGATTATTCTTAAAGAGATCCTCCCATTCTTTCCGAACTTGGAAACCTGAATTGTTTTCGATCGACCAATTTCCCTTCAATACACAATCAACAAAATCCTGTTCCCTACGAAATTGTATGTAGGAACTTTTTGATTCTCCTTGCATGGGGGGATTGCTTCTATTTTCTTCAGAACTCATTATTTAATTTAAACTTCTTACTTTTACATCAGAATAAACTATGACAATTCGAGCAATCTTATTTGACCTTGATGGTACATTGATCGACCAATTCCAAGCCATTTATAAAGCATTTAGCCAAGTTATAAAAGAAATGGGGTTTCCTGTTCCAAGTTTTGAAACTGTAAAAAAAGCGGTTGGCGGAGCTTCCGATACAACAATGGCAAAGCTAATTGGAAAAGAACATGCGAAGGAAGCCGTTCAACGCCTACGCCCCATTTTTGAAAAAGAAATGCTCAACGGCTTATTGGTTCTCCCAGGTGCAGCTGAAATATTAAAGTTTTGTAAAAAAAATAATGTTAAAACAGCTGTACTGACAAACAAGCATGGTCCTCACGCAAGAGCTGCCTGTGAATTCTTGAAACTTCTACCGCCGCTTGAATTTGCCCTTGGTGCGAATGATACTGAGTGGAAAAAACCGGACATAGAATTAACTCAGCTGGCACTTAATAAAATTGGTCATGGTTACCAAGATACAGTCTATATTGGAGACTCTCCCTACGACTTTCAAACAGCAACAAATGCCAAGATGCGATGCTTTCTACTCTCAACGGGGACACATAATGAATCTGAATTAGTTAAAGAGTGTTCCACGACAGTTGACCCGGACCTTTTCACTCTTATGGAAAAAAGAATTATTCCCTCCCTGAAGTGAGTGTATGATAGTCCTAATTGAACAACGCATTGGAAAACTTACCGCAATCAATCAATCAATTAACATGATTGACTAAATTGCTGCTACTCTTTTGGATTACCTCACCCTATTATGAAAAATTCAAATACCCTTAATCAGGTTTCCTATAACCGATCGGTTGTTGGTAATGTCAATTGGAAACAGATAGAGAAAAAAATCTCTAAAGATGCCCATTTGTTTACACGAGAAATTGTTTTCTTTGCAAACAACAGCGAAATGATGAATCAGTGTTTAGATGCATTCAAAGCATCAAACCTGATCTTCAAATGTTTTGATAATTTCAATTTGGCATTAAGGTCAGGCTTAGCCGTAAACGCAGATGTAGTTGTCTTGGTTGATAGTTTTGCATCTGCGAGTCGAGCAAACTTCACCAAGCTTTTAGAGTCTAAGAGAATGAATGGCTTAGAGGTGATAATCTCAGATAATTCGACTGTTGAGAAACTGATTATTGCCATTAGAGAATCACTATCAAAATTAAATCAAATTGAGACTCAAAGAATCGTAGTTGAGAATATAATTCAATCTAGGTCCAATTCTAACGCAAACGGATCTCAGGAAGACTCAGCAAAAAATAAAATCATGAATGAAAAAGATTTCAGAGAACTTTTGAATCGGGAATTGGCTACTACAACTAACTTTGCACCTGAGACTATTTTGGCTTCTGCAATTGAGGTAATTAAGCGAATAAAGTAAAAATATTCATTTAGTAATTTTATATGCTACATATTTCTGTTTTTGATAAGGTTCAAATTTAAGTTATCTTTGTGAGTCTGCGTTTGAGAAATCTTAGTTTTCGAACGAAATTTTTTCTATCTAGTTTCATCGTGACAGTACTGTTGCCAGTCATTGGCGGCTGGGCACTTTACAATCAGGATATTAACAGTACCAAAACACTGATTCGCTCCAACATCGCCAATCAGTTAGACAATTTAACCCTTCTTATCTATCCGGCAATTGCATTTGATGACAAGGAGTCCGCGTTCGATGTACTCAAGAGTTTTTCGACAAACCCACTCATAATTAGTTCAAGTATTTGGAAAAAAGAAGAAACAAAGGAGCTCAATTTTACACTTTTTGCAAACTACCCAGAAGGACAGTTGAATAGACCGGTTCCTCAAAACTTTTTAATTGAAAACTATGATAACGATGAAATTATTTTTATTTCTAAGGTTATCACTGCGGTGGATGAAAAACTAGGGGTTATATCAGTCACTCGTTCATTAGAAGATTTAAACTCCAAAAAAGCAGAATACTTGCAAGTTGGAATTCTGACCGCTTTATCTATTTTCATTATCATAATTCTCATCACACTTTGGTACCAAAGTTCCTTAACCAAACCACTGAAGGAATTAAGTTCGGTAGCAGAAAAAATATCAAAAGAAAAAAATTACTCCATTCGAGCAACCAAGACCAGTCTTGATGAATTTGGTAGTTTAACCGATGTTTTTAACGAAATGCTGGATTCCCTGCAAATTTCGAACTCACAACTTCGTACCGCAAACGAGGAGATGGAACAAAGAGTGGAACAAAGAACGAAGCAATTAACTCTATCAAACAAGAGAATTACAAAAGAAATGTCAGAAAAGGAATTGGCAACTCAAGAGTTAATTAAAACGAGAGATCAACTTAATCAAAGTGAAAAACTTGCTAATGTGGGTCAGGTTTCATCAAATATCGCTCATGAACTAAGAAACCCTCTTGCCGCGATTAGAAATTCCACCTACCTACTCCGCCTGAAACTGAAGGAGAATGATAAACTCATGGATCATTTGAAAATTATTGACCACGAAATTTCAAGATCAGACGAGGTAATTGAAAGATTATTGGAAATAACAAAAGGAGAGAATCTCAAAAGAGTACCCGTTAATGTCGAAGCGTTAGCTAAAGAAGCAATGGACTACGCAGATGTGACTAAAGAACATGAATTAGTTGTTACATTTATGTCCAAGCCTTTTTGGGTGAAACTAGATAAATTACTATTTAGGCAGATCTTAATCAACATATTCCTGAATTCAATACAGGCGATGTCTAAAGGTGGAGAAATAGAAATGAAGATCAGCCAGGATCTTTCAAAATCAGTAAAAATTACGATCAAGGATGAAGGAATAGGAATCAAGCAAAACCTACTGAAAACAGTTTTCGAGCCCTTATTTACAGATAAACCAGAAGGCGTAGGACTTGGCTTATCTTTATGCAAAGACTTAATTTCTAGACATGGCGGTACAATTATTGCAAAAAGTGAGCTTGGATTAGGAACAACTATTGAAATTGAACTTCCCGTAGAGTAGGGTTTGATTAAATATTTAAAATTATGAAAAATAAAACTGTCAAAATACTGATTGTAGATGATCACCCTGCCGTAAGGACGACAATGGTCGATGTGTTAAATGAAGAAGGCTTTCAAACAGATCATGCTAAAGATGGAGAAGTTGGACTAGCCAAGTGTATGGTAAACTCCTACGACTTTGTTTTAATTGATGTGCAAATGCCAAAATTAAACGGCATTGAAGTTTTACGTAAGTTAAAACAAGAACAAGAAATTCTCCCTCAATTTATTTTCTTTACTGCTTATTCGCTGCCGGAATTAAAGCATGAAGCATTAGAGTTGGGATGTTTGGCCTTCTTGCAAAAACCAATTCGAATAGAAAAGGTAATAGCATTAATTAAAGACTTTAAAAGTGTCCCCGTATTAGTTTGTTTGAAGAATCGAGAACAATCAGAAAAAATAATCGATAAACTCAAAAGCCAAGGATTCCATACAGTTAATACCAAAAGTGTAGATGAAGCCTTGATACAGCTTAGGCAAATCAACTACAAATTTTTAATATTTGATACTGATTGGCCTGGCTCTGAGCAAGAGTCCATTCACACTACCATAAATTCTTTGCATTCCAATACCATTTGCATTGAGACAAATGAAGATGAGACAACTGACCTATCCCTCGTTCAAATTAAAGAACATACACAAAAGGAAAAACTTGCCTCTACCGAGTAAACTCACGAAAATTAGCAATTCCTAGTCAATCTATAACTGAATTGAAGCTATCTAATTTATATACAAGTGCGAATTCTCAGGGATTAAGTTAAATAACTCAATCACACAAGCATTAGATAGTTGCAGACAACCGGAACTTGATGGAGTTCCTAGATTTTTTTCATGATTGGTTCCATGAATGTAAACATAACGGTTGAATGTGTCTACTTCTCCTCCCTGATTCACCCCGTTTTCTAAACCAGCAAGGCGCAAAATACGGCTGGTAATTAAATTTTTCTTTTGCTTCTCATCGCTACACTCACTCGCAACGAACCCAATTGGAAGTCTGCCCTCAAACACCATACCTGAGGGTTGTCCTTCGCCAATTTTTTGACACACATTGTGTAATCCCCAAGGGGTGCCAAGGGAATTTTCGACACAAGAAGGTGGTTGCTTAGAACTAGACATTTTGTAAAGTTTTAAGCTTCTCCCTTGAAATATGTGCTCTAATTGCTGTTGATCAATGTTTGCCAACAGTAAATGTTCACTCGCTTGATACCCCAAAAAACTTAACTTCTCTTCATACTTAGAATATAAATCATTAAAAAACATTGAAAAAATATAGAATCGGCATTGTAGGCGCAACTGGTGCAGTTGGCCAAGAAATTATCAACTTACTTGAAAAAAGGGAATTTCCAGTTACCGAAGCACGATTGCTCGCGTCTTCTCGTTCAGCAGGTCGGGAAATCCAAGCTTGTGGGAATCTTGAAGTCGTCCAGGAAACCACCCCTGAATCTTTTAAAAATTTGGACATCGCCATATTTAGTGCTGGTTCCAGTAACACCCAGGAGTTTGCTGAGATAGCCCGAAAAAATGACTGTGTTGTGATCGACAACAGCTCTGCATTTCGAATGGACAAAGATGTCCCCTTGGTAATCCCAGAGATTAATGGAGATGAACTCGAATCCCACAAGGGAATTATTGCAAATCCAAATTGTTCAACTGCAGTAGCACTCATGGCCCTGTTCCCCCTCCACAAGAGATTTGGGTTAAAAAGATTCTTTGCATCCACTTACCAGGCAGTCTCGGGTGCAGGAGCCGAAGGAGTAACCGAATTAGAGGATCAAGTTAAAAGTAAAATTACGGGACAAACTACAGAGGCAAAAAGTGATCCCGTTTTCCAACATCCGATCGCATTCAACCTTATACCCCACATCGATGATTTTCGAGAAGACGGGTATACTAAGGAAGAGCTTAAGATGAGAAATGAAACCAAGAAAATTCTCGGTCTGCCTTCGCTCCAAGTTTCCTGCACATGCGTGCGCGTCCCGGTGTACAGAGCACATTCGATATCAATTAATGCTGAATTCGAATCCCCTGTAAATGTTCCCGATGCCCGGACCGCTCTGGAAAACTTTAATGGTGTTGAGCTTTGGGACCTTCCGAATGCGTTGAGATACCCAATGCCTATTAATTATTCTGAAAAAGAACTTTGTGGAGTGGGTCGAATAAGACTCGATCATGGATTTCCCAACGGACTGGCTCTATGGACCGTGGGCGACCAGTTATGGAAAGGGGCGGCACTAAATGCCGTACAGATCGCGGAAGAGCTGATCAATAGAAAATGTTTAAAAAATCTCTAATATATACATTTCGGCATTAGACATGCTTTAACCACTGCATGGATCCTATTACAGCAAGCGGTGTGTTTTCAATTGGTAAAGAATTATTAACAAAGGCGGCGACAAGCTTGTCGACTGCTGAACCTGTGGATGGTTCCTCATTCAGTCAAAAACTCGACGGAAGTCATAATGCATCCGTTATCACGAGTGATCCTAGCCTTAGGCTTCAAAATTTAGAAGGAAGTTTTAAAGCTGACTTATTGAACGACCCTAAAACTGCCAGTTTCTTTCAACAGAACCAAAATAATAAAGTTTTCCTTGAAAAAAGAGCAGATGGATCAGTTCAATTCCTTTCTTCTAACGGACAGAGCTTAGTTTTGGAGGCAAATTCTCCCCACTGTGCAAAAGCAAATGAATTACTCGATCTCTGCTTTGAAAATAAATTCAACTTAACTGCAATGCGACCTAATGCGGTTGCGTTTAATTCCTGATTTCTAATGAAAAATGACGATTCAACAAAAAATCGTCAAAGTGTAGAAATTACTTCAAAACCACTTTCAGATTTTTTACTGATTGAGAGGATTAATCAGTGCCCAAAATTAGCTTCTCTTAAAAGTATAAATGACACATTAAGTGAACTACTTGATTCTGATGACAGTTTTGTAAGCCAAATTGCGGAGGTCATTCGATTAGACCCTTCGCTGACAACAAGAGTTTTAGATTTAGTAAACTCTATTTTCTTTGGTAGTAAAGAGGGGCAAAGAATATCTGGGGTGGAAGAAGCATCTATTTTTTTGGGATTGAACAGAATTAAAGAACTTCTTTCTGCTACTCCAGTAATTGAGGAGATTGCCGAACTTGGTAAGAATATTTCGTCCTTCCCATGGATCAACTTTTGGAAGCATAGTATTGGCACGGCAATTATGACTCGTGAAATACTGTCACTTGCCGAGAAGAAATACGAAGACGAATCCGATTATGTAGCAGGTTTACTCCATAACCTTGGTAAGCTTATCCTCGCCATTACTTTTCCTGACTTATTTCAAAGACTATGTTCTCAATCATTTCAAAATACTGATCATGCCATTGAGATTGAAAAAAAGATTATTGGCTGGGATCATGCAAAAATTGGAGCTTATTATTTATGGAACCACCACATATCCGACGAGGTAGTAGAGGCAGTACATTGGCATAATAACCCGAAAGAATCGAAAGACCACAGCGATTTGGCATCCGCAATACAAATTGCAGATCTTCTAACCTGCCAACTTGGAGTGCCGGGTATTGAAAATTGTCCACCGGCAAAAAATAGTTACTTAAAATCGGATGGTTGGTCGGTTCTCTTCGGGGAAAAAGAGGAAAATGAGATGAGTGAACTCACTCAAAATCTGGAATATACCTTAGAGCGAGTTTCCAGAACCTTGCACGGGATTATTTAAATCTTACAGTCGGACCCATTGATCATCGCGAGCGGCCTTAGCTACTTTTAATGCACCAATCGCAACAAATGGTTTCACTTCCCTTGAAGAAATCGTTACCTCGGGGTCTTCATACCCGTCGTCAGCAAGTAATCGCTGCAGTTCCTGATCGATATTACGAATACGACTCCCTCCTCCTGTCAGTATTATGTTTTGCAGCAAGGAAAAGACCGACTGAGGCGATGCCATCGCGATTACTTTCTTGATCGATTCAAAAACCTCCTGAAGTAATTGATTACATGACTCCCCTACTTGTTTTCCAATTTCAATCTTTCTAGGCTTTCCACCCACTGGAATTTTAACCCGTGCTCCGGACTCACTTTCTCCAGCATAGGAGTAAGATTCTTTAAATTTACGAATCATAGACAAAGGCACTTCGACTTCTGGATATTCTTCACGAATTGCTTTGTCTAGAAGTACATCAACTTCATTTCCAGCAAATGGAATGCTTAACAAATCCTCGGGCTTTGGGAAATATCCTTGTACAATGCAGAAATCAGTCGTTCCGGCGCCTATATCCACGAACAAAGAATTACTCACTGGATCGCGATAATCTGGGTCCTGAAGTTTATCTTCGTCCCTCATTCCCAGTGCAGCTAAGAACGGCTCCGGAATAAACAATATACCATCGAATGCACCTTTCGCCGCATTTTTAAGATTTTCCTTTGCATCCGCATCCGCAACCGCAGGAATTCCAATTACACAGAGGACTTCTCGTTTATACTCCGGATCCACTTTACTGCGCAAATATTTGAGAAATGATTGAGTTGCTTCTAAATCACTCACCACTCCATCGCTTAATGGATTGACCAATCTTAGATGAAGTTCGTTCGAGATTGCATCGTCTCCATGAAGCATCTTCGAATTACCCGGTAGAATTCCGGATAATATACCGTCTTCAGGGTACCCAATTACGGTTGGAACCAAAGTTCCAATATGTTCATCTGAATTAAGATTACCTAAGTTTGTAACAAAACATGACTGAAGAGTTCCCAAATCTAAACCAACATGCAAGCTGCTTTGTTTTGAAAATGAGGGTGCGCTAGGGTCAACTGGGTTAGTCTCATTTGGTATCGGTTCGTTTTTAGTAGTTGATTCTGACATTTTGCAAAGAGTTGAGTAATCTTAATTCAG
>JAQXBH010000052.1 GCA_029252505.1 Opitutales bacterium
ATGATGCGCAAAGAACTTGAAAAAAGAAATCTATGGAAAAATACAATTTTCATGGTATGCAGCGAACAGGGAACCCAGCTCCCCTTTGCGAAATGGACTTGCTATGATAACGGCTTACACACCGGACTTGTCGCCCATTGGCCCAATCGCTTAAAGCCTGGCTCAGTCATTAAAGAGCTTATCTCCACTGCTGATATAACACCCAGTTTGGTCGATGAACTGGGAGGCAAACTTGAAAAAGGTGCAGTGGATGGAAAAAGCTTCCTCAATTTATTAAAGGGTAGAGACGAAGTAATACATCAATATGTGTACGGAGCATTTACTAATTGTCGGATCATAGATAACCGGGAAAGAATCTACCCGATACGTTCAATACGTAATAAAAGATACTCCCTAATTTATAATTCCAATCATAAATCCCTGACATCGAATGTCACACTAACGCAGGCTCTAAAAATGATTGAGGCCCCCGAAACATCACCAAAAGAACTCAACCCAACAGGCTCATGGGTTGCAAAAGTAGGCAAAAACAACCTTGAAAAAGCACTCGTCCGAAAATTACACAACCGGGAGGAGTTCGAATTATACGACTTACAAAAAGACCCTTTTGAGATGAAAAATTTAGCGGGTAGTCCAAAATACCAGAAGATTCAAAAAAGACTCAAAAATGCCTTATTGGATAAGCTAAAAGTATTAGACGACAGTAATCCGATCGGTACTGAAAATGGATTTCTATCAAGTAGGCAAAAAAAGGGTAAGAAAAATCAATAAGACTTAACCCAGTCAACCTGTAGTTTAAATGGTCCGTCCTTCTTATCATAGATCATAAATTCGATACTACGGATCTTGGATTTGATAAGTGGATATTCCACTTTTGATAACGGCCTCCCCCGCCAACTCACCTCCATTTTATCAAACGGTATTCTTATTTCCTGCCAACCCTTCGATTCACTGCCTGTATTGAAATTACTACGGTAAGAAACGGATTTACCATCCATACGCACACCCAATTTAAAAGTACGGCCATCCCCCTTGTACCGAATATGCAAACCCTCCTTATCACTCAAATTGAAATCGGATGGATTTGTACGGATAGAAGAGAACCCACCACCATTTGTATTGGTAGTTCCTGAGAAAATTAACCTCTTCTTATTGAAAGAAAAACCACCTTCGGAACGGCCCCCCATTACATTGTCATTCACAGTTATCCAATTCGTAGCAGGATTATCTTCAGTGAAATCGTACATTAGGTTTTCCATTTCTTTTTGTTTTTTCTTTTTGTTGATAGCAGAAGAGTAAGGAGTAACCGCGAGACAAAAAAAGGAAATCAAAAGGTAACCAAGAGAGAAATTCGATGATAAGAAGTTCATAATATTAACTTACTCTCAATAAATGTGCAGTCAAGGCAAGCATTCGTATGGTATTCTTGCCATGAAAGTAAATCAGCAAGACGAGAACATTTAATTGATACTATGTATCGAAGTTAATGGATGCTACCACAGTATCGAAACTGGGTATTTGCTCAGTTCTTCCTCATTCGTCAAAAGGTACATATCCTCGGCCAGAGCTGTTGCAGCGAGAATCCGATCAATCGCATCGTCATGATGATACGGAAGCTCGGCCAATCGATAACAATATTCCCGGGTCATTCCAATTGATTTAATATTCCATATTTTGACCTGTTCCTTCACCCATCTCCTCGGAGTGCTAGGCATTTCGAGGCTACCGTCATTATATTTGAGGGAAAGTTCTAAAACGGACGCGTCGCTTAAATAAAATTCATTGTCCTGGTCAGCTAAAATTTTGCTCGCATGAGAACTAAGTTTAGCAGGATCCGATGTGAGCCATACAAAGGGGAAGGTATCTAATAAAACTTTCATTAAAAATACACCACGGTGTCGCCTACACTACCAGCAATTTCTCTTTTCTCTACGATTTTAATTGGTTTTGAGGTAACGGTGCCCACCTCTGGTCTTTCGGCATTTGGTAATTGTGTACAGGGTACTAAGCGGGCAATCGGTTTCTTCCCTCTGGCTAGAACCACCTGTTTCCCGTCCTCTGCCTGTGCCAGTAATTTAGATAAATTGGTTTTAGCAAAATGCACCGTATACATACGACTAAGCTAGTAAATAAATTAGCTTAGTCAATAATTTATTCATCAATCAGTATAATTTTTTATTTATCGGGTGCATCGACATAAAAAATCTCGAATCATATCGAACTAGTCTTGCCTTTCTGAGAGTACTAGCAGTAATTTTTGAATTATATGTTTAAATTTCAATAAAAGATGAAAAAAATACCCTATTCTCAAACTCGCCGCAGTTTTCTAGGCAAATCTGCTACCGGTGCTACCGCAGCATCCATATTACCCAGGCATATTTTTGGGGCACCTCATGTCCCACCCTCTGAAAAATTCGGTACGGCCTTAATAGGTTGTGGCGGAAGGGGTCCGGGTACCTATTCTCAATTATGCAAGGGATTGGATGTTGAACTTGTGGGTGCATGCGATGTGGACACTACTAAATCCAAGAGATTTTCGCTTGCCCGTAGCAAGGGGAAGGCAGAATCATACCAGGATTTCCGTCGCTTGCTCGAAAGAAAGGACCTCGATCTAGTTGCGATTGCGACCCCGCCTCATTGGCATGCAAGCATATCAATTGCTGCGGCAGAAGCGGGAATGGATGTTCTTTGCGAAAAACCAATGACTCGCTTCGTTGCCGAGGGCAGAGCGGTGGTTAATGCTTTCAAGCGTTATGGGCGAGTCTATCAAATTGGTACTTTCGGTAGGTTTAACCGAAGCAACGATAAAGCATCTATTCTCAAACACAAAATCATGTCCAGCGGTCTAATGAAGGACTGCAATGCGGTAAGGATGAAAAAAGGTGGATTAAAAATCAAACAGTGGAGTGGTACGCCCGGCATTGGCCCACAAACTATACCCGAAACATTGGATTGGGATCTTTACTGCGGCCCCTCCCCATGGAAACCCTATGAAAGTAGAAGAACGGGTGGCACACATCGTGGGTATTGGGACTACGAGGGAGGAGGGATGTGTGACATGGGCCAACACCACTTCGACCCCGAACAATGGACCTATGCCAAGGATCATACCAGTCCCGTTGAGATAACTCCATTTGCCCCACCATCCCATCCGGAGGTCACGGGAATGTGGGCTTGGGTAGAACTTAAATATGCCGACGGATTCAAATTCGTAATGGAAAGCGGGGAATGGGGCCCCTCTTACGACCGCCATCCAGTCCGGGATGTTTCTCTGGATGACCTGTCCAAGGATGATCAAGAGAAGATCAAATCAATGCCTGACCCCGAGCCTTTATTGTCATTCGGGGAAGCGGTCAAACAACGCAAACAGGCAGGCGGTCATCCCGAAGCGGCCCACCGGGCAGCCTGCATTCTCCATTTAGCCAATCTGGCCATCCGTCTGGGTAGGAAATTAAAGTACGACCCTGACAAAGAAGTCTTTATCAACGACAACGAGGCCAACCGTTTTCTCAATCCACCCATGAGTGCCCCTTGGCGAATCTAATACCCTGTAAATACTTAAGATGAATACCAAGGAAATACTAAACGCCTTTCCCCAACCCGAAGGAAAAATTCTTCGTAATATCGACAAAGAAGCCTGCGAACGGGCAGTCGAACAAATTATCTCAGGAGGGAGGAAGATAACCCGGGAAATAATTGACCTCATTCTCGAACCAGGAAACGGCGACGACATCCGCCCAAGACACGCGATTCACGCCACCGCTATTCGAGTGGGGGGAACCGGTAAGGAGATAGAGAGAAATTCTTTTGCCTCAGCACTCGCAAGTACTCTGAACGACGACCGCCCTAAAGCGGTTAAGGGTTTTGTTATTCGCCAACTACAGATTTGTGGAGGGGCCAAGCAGGCAGAGGCTATTGCTCATTTTTTAAACGATTCTGAGGAACATCTCTATGAATACTCAGCGCAAGCCCTAGAAGTAATTGGGGGCGCAACCATAGAGTATTTCCGTACGGCTTATCCTTCAGCAAAAGGTGCTCCACGTATCACAATTCTGCAAGGACTCGGTCTACTCCAAGACAAAAAATCTCGCCCATTCTTCCTTTCCGCAATGCAAGATACAGACTTGGAAATACGACTTGCAGGAATCTGGGGTCTAATGCGAATTTCCTCTGCAAAGGACGCCGAGTTAATGCTTTCCCAATCGCTTAAAGAAAAAGGATGGGGCCGTATTAAAGCGACAGCATATTGTTTTGAACTGGCTGAAAAACTTGCAAAGAATGATCAAAGCAAAGAAGCCAAAGCCATTTACATTAGAATTAAAAAATCGCATTCTGAAAAACAAGATGCTTACCTTCGTGAAACAGCCGACCGGGGGTTGGTACAATTAAAGTAAACCTGAATATCTAGTCATGCGTATAATCTTTCTCCTCTTGCTCCCAGTAGTCTTAATCCAGGCTAAGCCGACTTATTGGAATCAATTTCGCGGTCCAAACGGAGACGGCGACGCTCAAAACTCTCAACTACCAATCCAGTTCTCGGAAAGCAAAAACCTGACATGGAAAACGCCTATTCCGGGAAAAGCATGGTCCTCCCCTGTTGTCAAAGATGGAAAAGTCTGGATTACAAACGCCGAGGAGGACGGATACAAAATGTGGGCTATTCAATTGGACTGGAAGACCGGTGAGCAGATCAAAAAAGTTTTAGTTTTTAAGAACAAAGAACCACAATTCTGTCATCCTATGAATAGCTATGCGACACCCACTCCTGTAATAGAAGGAGAGATGGTATTTGTTCATTTCGGAACACATGGAACAGCAGCACTGGATCTAAAAAGTGGAATGAAAATTTGGGAACGCAGAGATTTTAAATGTGATCATTTTCGCGGAGCTGCAGCTTCTCCAATCACCCACAAAGAAAATTTGATCATACATTTTGACGGGCACGACTTACAATACATCGTCTGCTTGGATCAGAAAACAGGTAAGACGGTTTGGAAAAAAGATCGGGCTTATGACTTTAAAACTGATAATGGTGACCGAAAAAAAGCGTACTGTACTCCCAGTGTTATAACTCATAACGGGAAAGAAGAATTAATAAGCCCCGGTGCAGTGGCCACAGAATCAAGAAATCCAAAAAATGGAGATCTATACTGGACTGTAAGAACGGGAGGAATGAATTCCTCTTCTCGTCCAATCTATCGACATGGAATGGTGTATGTGTTCTGTGGAATGGGCTCGATGTCGGCCATAAGACCTGGAGGTTTAGGGGATGTGGACAAAACCCACTTGATTTGGAATCGCCGCAAGGTCGTGCCCAAAAAATCATCCCCCCTTTTACTGGGAGAATATTTATTTATGGTTTCTGATGAAGGTGTTGCATCCTGTAATAATCCGAAGACTGGGGAGGTGTATTGGGCCGAACGGCTGGGGGTGAAAGGTCAATGTGCCTCTTCCCCTATCCATGCCAATGGAAAGATCTATTCTTTCTCGAGTGATGGAGATTGTGTTGTCTTTAAACCTGACCCATCGGGGCTGAAAGTGCTAAGCCGTAATAAATTGGATGAGGGTTGTATGGCATCTCCTGCTGTTGTGGGTAATTCCCTGCTTGTGAGAACCAAGAAAAACTTATATCGATTTGATCATCCCGATTATAAATAAATTTTAAATTAATGAAATCAAAGATCCTCCTCACCACATTACTTTTTAACGCGTTGTCCTTATTTGCTAAGGACGCATGGAAATCTCAGCCCAATTGGTTAAAGCTTCCCGACAATCGTGATAAAGTGGGAAATATGCATGGTGATATTGCAGTGAGCTCAAATGGTGACATCTATGTAAGTGTGGGCGATCCCAAGGCCGGCTTGCAGGTTTATGGAGATAACGGAAAGTGGAAACGTAATGTTCCCAATGCTCCGAGTGATCTGCATGGCTTCGTTATTAAAAAAGAAGTAAAACAAGAATTTATTTATGCGGTTCGGGTCGGCGGAGGTGAACTCCTCAAATTGACTCTCGACGGTAAAACTGTTTTGAAAGTCCCTGCCTCTTCCATTCCGGATGAATTCAAAAGAAAAGGCAAAGACGGAAAACCTTTCGTCCGGTTGACTGGTGCAGATGTATCCGCAAATGGAGATATCTTTTTGACCGATGGCTATTCTTCCGATCATATTCACCGATTTGACAAAAAGGGTAAGTATTTAAACTCGTTTGGTGGGAAGAATGCACCCTATGGATTTCGCACCCTCCACAAACTGGTCATAGATTCACGTTTCAACCCAGCGCGGATTATTGGGATGGATCGTGCCAATAACCGGGTTGTTCATTTGGGACTCGATGGCAAGTTCATCGGAGTGGTAGAGGAAGGCCTTTTACTTCCAGCCTGCGTTCATATTCACGGCGACTGGGCGGTTATTGGTGAATTGCGCGGACGGGTGACTATCCTCGATAAAAAAGGCAATATCTATGCCCAAGTTGGGGGAAACAGCAAAAAAGACGAAATAGGAACTAACAGAACTCCACCGACAAAATGGCGCGAAGGCATCGTCACTGCACCCCATGGCATAACTTGTAATGCCAAGGGTGATATCTTTGTTGCAGAATGGAACATTACCGGGAGAGTTCATAGGTTTAACCATGTTCTAAATTAGGATTATCAAACTATTAAAATGCATGAATAAAAATAGCCTATTAAATCTCAGCGTTCTAACCGTTTTATGCTTTCTCTCTTCTTCGCTTTTAGGAAAAAAGATTGCATCTAAAGAATCATCCGATCTTTTAGGCAAACACGGACTCAAGGGATGGAAGGTCCCCAAAGGTAATGAGACTTCAAAATGGTATCAGGTAACCAATAATATCCTTAAAGTAAGAAGTGGGCCCAAGAAAAAAGGCTCGGTTCTATGGACTGAAAAGGAATACCAAGACTTTGAAGTTAGTTTGGGATTTCGTTTTATTGAGGGAACCATTGATTCAGGAATTCATCTAAGAAATTCAGATCAGATCCAAATTGGAATTTCCGGGTCACTCAAGAGAGATATGACCTGTTCACCGTACATTCCGGGTAAAGGTTATCCAGTTGAGGCCAAGAATACTAAAAACCTACTCAAACCAAAAGATTGGAATCAAATGCGTATTCGAGCAGTTGGTCAAAATTATACCGTATGGTTACAGGAAGAAGAGGTAATGAACTATAAATCATCTTCGGCAAAAGAAAAAGGACCGATAGGTATCCAACTGCACGCAAGTCGAAACATGAAAATTGATTTCAAGGATATTTCGGTTAGGGAACTATAGCACGATCTAAGAATCTAGCTCATTTGAATAGGGAAAACTCTTATTAGTTTTTATTGCCTAATATTAAACTGCAAGTTCTCTGCCAGCGAGGGAGAATGAATTGCCTTGCAAGGGCATAAATATAAAAAGAAATCACAACATGACGTGATTCAGGCTTGCCCTTTTTAAAGCTCAGACAAATTCTTTCTGCATGCCAAGCAAATCTCCGGTCACTCGATTACTTTCAGACCTTGTCTCTATACCGAGTATAAACCCATCCCTTGCCCCATCGAACTCCAAATTAACCGGAGAGGAAGGGATAGCTACCCTTCTTGCCGATCAAGCTGGCAAATTAGGAATAGAAATCCAAAGACAGGCAGTTTTACCGGGCCGGAAAAATATTCTTCTTCGCTTAAAGCCCAAGGGTAAAATCAAGTCGCGGGTTATGTTAGCTCCACACATGGATGTGGTACCGGCAGAAGAAAATGCATTTAAACCTAAAATTAAAAATGGTAAATTACATGGCAGAGGAGCATGCGATACGAAAGGTTCAATGGCTGCCTTTTTCCAGGCGTTTTGTGATCTGACGAAAAACGGTCCCTTACCGCTGAGCACGGAAGTTATCTTCGTAGGCTTAGTCGATGAGGAATTCGGGCAGGCAGGGTCTCGAAAACTGGCCAAGTCTGGACCTAAAGCCGACCTCGCGATTGCGGGCGAACCCACTGAGCTTAAAGTTGTAACTGCCCACAAGGGCAACTCGTGGCTACAACTTCGAACCACAGGCGTCGCAGCGCATGGGGCCACTCCAAAGAATGGTAAAAATGCGATTGAAGCCATGACTCCCATTCTAAAAACCCTATTTCATGATTACCCCAAAATATTAAGCAAACGAAACCACCCGTTACTCGGTTCTCCCACCCTCAATATAGGAAAAATTTCGGGGGGCAACCAACCCAATATTGTCCCCGACAAATGCATCATTGATCTGGATAGAAGAACGATTCCCGGTGAGAACGAGGATTCAATCAAAAAAGAACTCATGGCTCTATTCCGGCAACGAAAACTACCCGCACCCGATTTCTCAAGCACTCGTGCTGTACCATGCCCACCCTTGGATACCGATCCGAATCTTCCCTTTATCCAAACTCTACTACGGGCATCTAAAAAAAGAAAAACTCATGGGGTATCCTACTTTACGGATGCCTCTCCAATCGCAATGGGCGGAACTCCGGCAGTTGTTTTTGGTCCAGGCAATATTGCACAAGCACACGCAAGGGATGAATTTATAGATATTTCACAATTGGAGGAAGCCTACAAAATAATCAGTGTATTTTTAAAAAATATACCATAATTTTTTCCATACCCCGTGTTCTCGAATCTGGAAACTTGTTAAAACTACGAAAAATGTTTTGATTCTAGATCAATTTATCATTCAAATTCATTACTATGATAAAATCATTTACTCTATTCTCTATTTTCCTGCTTATAAATTTACCTTCTTACGGAGAAGAATCGAACACTTGGGATATTCTTTTCGATGGTAAAAACTTAAACAATTTCCGTGGCTACAAAAAAGATAAACCTGGAAACGCATGGACTATTAAAGACAAGGTCATCAAGTTAAAAAAAGAAAAAGGCAAAACGGGTGGAGACTTAATGACCAAAGGAAAATATCAATTCTTTGAACTTCAACTTGAATGGTGCTTACCTAAACCGGGAAATAGTGGGATTATTTTTCGGGTTGGTGAAACCGATGGCCCGGCTTACAAAACAGGTCCGGAGATGCAGATTTTTCATAAGATGAATCCAGGAGGTAAAACGGATACCGGATCTTGCTACGCATTGTATCCACCCAAAGTCGCAAGTATGAATAAAATCGGTGAATGGAATAAAGTTCGCCTTATCATAAAACCTGGAAACAAGGTCGAGCATCACATGAATGGAAAACTCCTTTGCTCCTACACAATGGGTAGCAAGGACTGGCAAAACAGAGTCAATTCGAGTAAATTTAAAAATTGGGAACTATTTGGAACCGTGGAAAAAGGTCATATCTGTTTTCAGGATCATGGGAATGAAGTATGGTTCCGTAAAGTTCGTATCAAATCCCTTCAATAATCTTTTATTATGATCAGGATGTTCATAAGTGTATGGGGAATTGGCTGTTTACTGGCCCCACTTCTGTTCAGTTCAGAGTGGAGCTCTTTTCGGGGCGAAAGCGGGATGGGGATTCATACTGGAAAGATTGCTCTTTCTTGGCAAAAGAAAGATATTTTATGGAGTAAAGACATCGAAGGAGAAGGACAGTCCTCTATAATACAGGCTGGATCAAAGATCTTTGTCACTTCAGCGATTGAAAACAAACTGAGACTCTTACATTGCTTCGATAAGGAAAAAGGCGATTTATTATGGAAAAGAGAGATCAGAAATAATAGAGCCGAATCCATTCACAGAATGAATGGCTGGGCCACCGCAACTCCCGCAACAGATGGTAATAGGGTGGTCGCATTCTTTGGCCCTGCTGGCCTGCATTGTTTTGATTTGGAAGGAAACAAAAAATGGAATCTCGACTTAGGTGAATTCCCCAGTCATTGGGGAGTCGCGGCATCGCCAATTATTCATAATGGACTGGTCATTCAAAATTGTGACGCCATAGGTAAATCACGCCTCGTTGCTATTGATATTCAAAAAGGCGAAATTGCCTGGGATACCCCACGAACCGACAAACCAAAAGGTGGCTGGTCCACACCGATTGTAATCACCGTCGAAGGTAAAGAGCAATTAGTGTTAAATGGAGAATTTGGTGTTAAAGGATACTCGATCAAAGACGGAAAAGAGTTATGGTTTTGCGAAAGTTTCAATGGTCGCGGTTCACCCGTTCCTTTTTATGACGGGAAACTCCTGTTTGTGATAAATGGAAAACCTGGAGATCTATATGCAGTCGATCCGACCGGGAGAGGAAATATAACCAAAACTCACATGAAATGGCATGCCCGTAGGAATGGTGGTCGGGATTTACCTTCGCCGGCTTGCCTACAAGGATTGGTTTTTGCAACCAGCATGAGTGGAATAATAACTTGCTATGACGCGAAGACCGGCAAGATCTACTGGGTGGATCGCTTGAATGGTGCTTTCTCCGGTTCGCCCATGGTTACTACACAACATTATTTAATTCAAAATGAAATGGGGGTCACATATGTAGTAAAACCCAGTAAAAAGAAATTAATAATAGAATCCGAAAATGCATTAGCCGATAACACAAGTGGAGTGTTCAGAGCGACACTCAGTCCGATCGGGAAAAAAATCTTCACTCGTTCGCTGACGAAATTATACTGTATAGCGGGACAATAAATTCCGTTTACGGGGATAACAGAGCATGACCGTTGGACTTGAATCCGATAAAATTCTGTTCCGTTTATTGCTCGGCGAAAAAAACACTCGCACAAGTTCAATAGGCAGTTCTAACTAACAAACACTATCATTCAAACAACCATTCAGAAAATCATGAATAACCAAGAAATCCTATCCTCGCTCTCCCGAAGAAAATTCGTAAGTAACACTGGTCGGATGGCCACCGTTGGGGCACTTGCCGGCTTAACCCTTCCGATGGTTCATGGAAAAAGCGGAGAAGAGACAAAGCTTGCCCTGGTTGGCTGTGGCGGTCGTGGAACTGGAGCCGCTAGCAACGCACTCTCCGTATCTCAGGCATTTGGACCCAGAAAACTTTACGCGATGGCGGATATTTTCCAATACCGGCTCGATCAGAGTTATAACGGGCTAATTCAAAAACATAAAGAGCTCGTCGATGTATCTCCAGACAGAAAGTTTATAGGCTTTGACGGATATCAAAAAGCAATGGATGTTCTCGACCCCGGCGATATCGTTATTTTCACAACCCCGTGTGCGTTTCGGTGGGTGCATTATCAATACGCAATCAAGAGGGGTTTAAATGTATTTATGGAAAAACCGGTCACTCCGGATGGTCCCTCTTCACGCAAAATTTTGGAACTGAATGAGGAAGCAAAAAAAATTAATCTGAAAGTTGGTGTCGGCTTAATGTGCAGGCACAGTCAGGCACGAAAAGAACTCAAGGATAGGATAGACAATGGCGAACTGGGGGAACTCCTTTATTTAAAAGCGGTGCGTATGCAGGGAAGACTTATTGGTTGGGACAAAAGAAAGCAGGAAACTCCGGATAAAGATAAAACTGACTTGATGTACCAAATTAAGAACTTCCATGGATTTCTTTGGTTAAGTGGTGGAGTGTACAGCGACTTTAATATTCATAATATCGATGAATGTTGCTGGATGAAAGGCATGTGGCCAGTTAAGGCACAGGCCATGGGAGGCAGACATTACCGTGGAGATGAAATAGATCAAAACCTTGATTCCTATTCAGTAGAATATACCTTTCCGGATGAGACAAAACTTTACTTCCAAGGTAGGAGTATGAACAAATGCTATCAGGA
>JAQXBH010000079.1 GCA_029252505.1 Opitutales bacterium
GGAGCTTTGTTATTAGTCGATGCTTCGCAGGGGGTAGAAGCTCAAACCTTGGCAAATGCTCAACTTGCAGAGGCTCAGGGACTTACCATTATTCCAGTAATTAATAAAGTTGATTTGCCCAGTGCTGATGTAGACCGCGTGTCCAAACAAATTGAAGATATTTTGGCCATTCCCGCAGAAGAAGCGATCTTAGCAAGTGGAAAGTCAGGAATTGGGGTAGAGGAAATCTTGGAAGCAGTGGTGGAACGTTTGCCTGCGCCAAGGTGGACGGACTATGAACAGCCTCGTGCACTTGTTTTTGATAATCAATTTGATTCTTTTAAGGGTGTGATTTGTTACATACGAGTTTTTTCAGGTTGTTTTAATAAAAATGCAAATTTGTTATTAATGAGCGAAAAGAAAAAGACTCCCATTAAAGAAGTGGGAAAGTTTTGTCCTCAGCCCGTTCCAATGAAAAATTTAAATGTGGGAGAGGTAGGGTACATTGTAACCGGTATTCGAGATGTCACCGAAATTAAAATTGGGGATACTCTTACCCTTGCGGATACTCCTGCGCAGGAAATGTTACCGGGATATAAAGAAGTTCGGCCTATGGTTTTTAGCGGACTTTACCCTTTAGATACTTCAGACTATGAAAAGCTAAAGAAATCCGTAGGGAAACTTCGGTTAAATGATGCTGCATTTACCTTTCAATCCGAGACTTCTGTTGCCCTCGGGTTTGGATTTCGATGTGGTTTCTTGGGTCTTCTCCACATGGAGATTATTCAGGAACGCCTTCGTCGAGAATATGATATTGATTTAATATCAACATACCCAAGTGTCGTATATCGGGTCCATTTAACAGTAGGAGGGGTGATTGAGGTCGATAATCCATTAGATCTTCCTGATATTACGGAAATTCTTAAAATTGAAGAACCCACTATTCTTGCTCGTATTCATGCACCGAATCATTGTATTGGAGACCTGCTTGCTCTTGTGACAGAAAAAAGAGGATCTTGTAGTGATACTGAAACAATCGATGAAACTCGTGTAATGATGACTTGTCACCTCCCATTAAATGAAATCTTGGTTGACTTTAACGACCGCTTGAAAAGTGTTACCCATGGCTATGGATCTATGGATTATGACATGGCGGATTATGTTGAATCCTCCCTTGTGAGGATGGAAATTCTTGTAAATGCCGAACCCGTTGATGCTTTTTCAACTATTGTGCACAAGGATAAGGCCGAGAATCGGGGTAGGGTGCTATGTTCTAAACTAAAGGATATTCTCCCTCGGCAACTATTTAAGATCGCCTTACAAGCATCAGTGGGAGGGAAGTTCATTGCCCGCGAGACTATTAGTGCAATGCGTAAAGATGTAACGGCCAAATGTTACGGTGGTGATATCTCTCGTAAAAGAAAATTATTAGAAAAACAAAAAGAAGGAAAGAAGCGAATGAAACAGATTGGTAATGTCAACATTCCACAGGAGGCATTCGTGCAAATTTTGAAAAGCTCAACCTGATTAATTATTTATGACCGAGAAAATCAAAGCGAAAAGATCGCAAAAAAAGGGTGCAAAAGAAATTCTACGCCTTGGGGAAAAAGCCTTAGACTACAGAAGGGACATATTGAGTAGTGATCAAGTTACAAGGTTAGAGTCCGCAACCAATGAGTTAAAAAAAGTTTTGGGAAATAAGGTGATCTACATAGACGAACTCGAAGAAAAAGCAGAGAAAGTCGATATTGAATTAAAAGAATCTGGCGGACTTTATTATCATAAGAAAGGGTGGGTTGAAAATGTGGAGATGCTCATGGTGGCGGCCATTGTAGTGATTGGAATCAGAAGCTTTTTTTTACAGCCTTTCATTATTCCCACCAATTCCATGTATCCTTCGTTTTTTGGCATGCAGCCCAACTTATATGAAGAAGAAAATGAGGTTCCCAGTTTATTGGAAAGAAGTGTAGATAAAGTACTCCTGGGGGCATCGCATTATCGATTAAATATTGAAAGTGCAGGGAACTTATATTTGGTGTTGCAAAATGGGGGAAGTTTCCGATTTGCCGAAGCGACTTTTCCCAATGGTAGATTCTTTATATTCCCCAATACGGTTAAAGAATATGTTTTTGAAGTGGGAGGAAAAGAACATACACTCCAAGTTCCTGCTGAATTCGATTTTGATACCTTGATCGCAAAAAAATTCGCGGGGATTGAGAGTTTGCGTGATTTACCCTTGATCGTAAGTCAAGATCAAGGGTTTACCGGGAATAGACTTAAATTATCCGATCAAAATTATCAAAAAGGGGATGTAGCAATCGCGTTTGATATTTTATTGGGAGATGCCTTATTCGTGGACCGAATGTCTTACAATTTTATTACACCCAAATCGGGAGATCCTGCCGTTTTTCGCACTGGTTCAATTGATGATTTTAACAGGAAGATTGGTACGCCGGTCCGAAATTTTATTGGTGAAGATAAATATTATATTAAACGTTTAATCGGAGAACCCGGGGATCGTTTAGAGATGAAAGTTCCTGACCCAATCTTCACAAATGGAACAGATGTTCGAAAAGGAGTACCCGGAGTTCTTTACCGTAATGAAAAACCAATTTCAGGAAAAGTCGCTTTTGAGGAAAATCGTAAACGAACAGAAAGTTTATCAATCGATCCAAATTCCGAGAATCCATTGAAATATCCAGGCTACCGTGCAGAGGGATTACTTTCTAACCGCGAAGTCATTACTGTTCCCACTAAAGACGATGAAACAAATCCCACAGGGCTGAATGGATATTTTATGATGGGAGATAATTCTACCGATAGTCTAGATGGTCGTGCTTGGGGATTTGTTCCAGAAAACGAAATTATCGGTCGAGCGTTTGTCGTTTACTATCCATTTACAAAGAGATGGGGTTTTTCTAATTAACACTACACCTCAGTCATCACCACCGGTATAATATTTCGCACAATATGCATTATGTCTAATTAGTTAATCTGTGAGGTCCTCGTTACATTTACCAAGTTGGTTGAATTCTCGTAGTTCGGGTGTGCTACTCCATGTCACTTCTTTGCCAGGTGAATTTGGAATTGGTAATTTAGGCAAGTCCTCATTCGAGTATATCGATTTTTTAAATGTAGCTGGGTTTCAATTCTGGCAAATTTGTCCAGTAGGTCCAACTGGTTATGGGGATTCTCCGTACCAAGTATTTTCCTCTTCTGCTGGAAACCCCTATTTGATTGATTGGAATGCTCTTATCGATTTGCAAATTATACACATTGATGATCTCGCTTCACTGCGCAGTCACCCGGCTCATGATGTCAATTACGGTAATCTTTATGAACATTTTTATTCATCTGCCTCAATTGCTTTTTCTAATTTTGAGCAAAATTCTGAATTGGTTGAATCTAGGTATGGAAAGTTTCATCTTTTTATTGAAGAAAATAAAAGTTGGTTGGAACCCTACTGTTGTTATCAAGCGCTCAAGAAGTCATCTCTAAATAAGCCTTGGTGGGAATGGGATAAACAAATTCGAAAATTTAGTGTATCGATTCTAAGCAGTTTATCGAGTACACAGCTTGGAACATATAAACTTCATTTATTCCTCCAATATATATTCTTCTCACAGTGGAAAGAACTACGAGACTACGCTCACAAAAAAGAGGTTAAAATCATTGGGGATTTGCCGATCTATGTTGCACCAGACTCTTCTGATGTATGGGAACAACCGGAACTTTTTCAAGTAGATACATACGGAGAGGGTTTTTCACATGTAGCAGGAGTTCCTCCGGATTACTTTAACGAGGATGGACAATATTGGGGTAATCCACTGTACGATTGGTCTGTTCATAAGGCAGACGGTTACCAATGGTGGATTAAGCGCTTGGAGTCACAATTATGCCTTTTTGATGTGGTTCGAATTGATCACTTTAGGGGATTTCATGATTATTGGAGTATACCGACTGATACTTCAGATGCAAAGAAAGGTAAATGGGAGAAAGGTCCTGGAATAGATTTTTGGAATGTAATCGCAAAATATTTCCCCACCCTCCCCTTTTTAGCGGAGGATTTAGGCCTTATCACCGAGGGGGTTCGATCTCTTCGAGAAAGTGCTGGATTACCAGGAATGGCAGTTTTACAGTTTGCGTTCGATGGCGATCCTGAAAATCTTTATCTACCCCATAACTTATCCCCAGATCTAGTTCTCTACACAGGTACTCATGATAATGATACTACATGTGGTTGGTATCATTCGTCTGATGATGAAGTGCGGGGGAATTTTAGGAGTTACTTTAATATTCCGGGCGATTTCCCATCTTGGGATATGTTGAGAATGGCATACCGTACGACTGCTCAGTTGGTAATAATTCCAATGCAAGATTTGCTTAGTTTGGGGTCTGAAGCACGACTCAATGAACCTGGTCATTCTTTTGGAAATTGGACTTGGCGAATGAGTCCATGGCAACTTAAGAATATTTCAGTTGAATGTGCTCAATATCTAAGAAGCCAAGCTGAAATATCTGGCAGATTAGCAAAGAAGAGTATCACTTCGATTGCAAAATCATGTTAACAATTATTAAATAAAAGGCTTAATTTGAAAAGACTATTTCCATACTTTCTTTTATTAAAGCCCTATTGGTTTGCCTTCCTTATTGCTTTGATTTGTGGGGTTATTTACGGAGTCTCGAGTGGATTTGGACTGCCTTACATGATTGATCAAGTCTTTCCTAAAATATTTCCCGCTGAAAAACTGGATGTGCAGTTAAGCACATGGGAATTACTCATGTATATTTCTTGGTTCCCGCTGGTCTTTATCATTCGCGGAACAAGTAGCTATTTTAATTCTTACTTTATTAATTATTGTGGAATCCGAGTACTTGAGAAAATTAGATTTCAGGTCTTCGAAAAGCTTCAGCGCCTTCCCATTTCTTTCTTCCATCGCAATCAGGAGGGTGACCTTCTAAGTCGAATGATCTCAGACACTGGTCAGCTTCAAGCTGCCATCCTGCAGGTCAGTAATGATTTAATCAAACAGCCAATCACTTTTATCGGAGCAATTACTGCATTAATTGTAATGGCTGTTCAGCGAGAAGGCATGGCATTTGTTCTTTTATGCTTACTTGTTATTCCAATCTGCGTTTTTCCTATTCGGAGGATTGGTGAGTTGCTTTTAAACAAAGCACTTAACATGCAAGAAAAGGCAGGGAACTTAACTTCAATTTTGAGTGAAAACCTATCTGCTTACAAAGAAGTACGTGCATTTAATCTCGAAAGTCGAGAAAAGGAAAGATTTGAAAATGTTTCGGAGAATTTCATCGATGCTCGAATGAAGGTGATCAAATATTCTCATATGCTGACACCCCTTATTGAAATTATTACAGCAGTTGGAATCTCAGCTGCAATTTTTCAAGCATCTAGAAAATCAATTCAATTAGATGCAGTAGTACCCGTTATTGTAGCACTTTATATGTCTTATGAGCCGGTTAAGAAATTAGGTGGCATTCATACCTCTATTAAACAGGCTCTCGCATCTCTTGACAGACTAGAAGAAATTCTTGAAACAGATGAAAGTATTTCTAGTCCACCAGAGCCTATAGAAATCAAGAAGATTAGAGGTGAACTAGAATTTAATAATGTTTCATACTCCTACTCCAATCGTAAGGAGGAACTGAATGAAATTCCTGCCTTAATTGATATCAATTTAAAAATATCCTCCGGTGAAGTTGTTGCCTTAGTGGGGCCCAGCGGAGGAGGTAAAAGTACTCTTGCTGGGTTATTGCCAAGATTTTATGATCCAGATAAAGGATCCGTTTTATTAGATGGAGTGAACTTACGTGATCTTTTTCTTCATGATGTTCGAGATGCGGTAGCTCTAGTGCCACAAAAACCATTTCTTTTCGACCTTGATGTGAAGAAGAATATTGAACTTGGTCAATCAAAGTATACTCATGCCACGATTAATGAGGTTTGCCAATTGGCTTATGCGGATGAGTTTGTAAATGAGTTTGAACAAGGTTATCAGGAACGCCTTGGAGAAAAAGGTAGCAGATTATCGGGGGGGCAACTTCAACGTCTCGCCCTTGCCCGTGCTTTTTTCAAAAATTCTCCGTTACTTATTCTTGATGAGGCAACCTCAGCCTTAGACACAGAGAACGAAGACAAAATCCACGAGGCGATGGCACAGTTGATTAAAGGTAAGACCACCCTGCTAATCGCTCACCGCTTTAGTTCTTTAAAATTGGCATCGAGGATACTCGTCATGGATAAAGGCAGAATTATCGCGGATGGTCCACATGACGAAGTTTATAGAAACTGTGATTTGTACCGTACTTTGTACGACCAACAAAACGAGGGATTAACCTAAAGGCAGTTTAGCGATTCTTTCCTCGCAGTATCCTCATTAACTCAAGGCCATCACTCGGTGGTCCCTCCGGGAAATTTTTAGTAGGCTTAAGGCTTACAGGAATAATTGAACGAAAAAACGCCAGTGAATTGGCACAGAACCAACTCACCATAATAATCTCGAGCCATGTTGGTACAATAATAGAAAAAATGACCCAGCCTGAAATAGTGCCCATTAACAATGATGCAATGGGACCCATGGCGATTATGGTGAAAAGTCTTATTGGTGATAGATTTTTTGTCTGATAACCAGTAAAGCCTTCTCTTCCGCTAAGAAAACTTAGTTCCCAGTATATCCTGCCAGAGTTAATCTTCCACGATTTATTATTATTTCCCACACGAATCAAAAGATCATCTTTAGTTAAAAAGTATGCGGCGATAAGATGTCCTATTTCATGAATAAAAGTGGCAAAGGAACGAAATAAGACAAGTCCAATCCATGCTGAAATAATCCAGGGTAGACCCTCCCAGCTTAAGTAATTAATACTATTTGCAATATATAATATCATTTAAAAACGATTGAACTTGCTCGAAGAGATTCATTTTATAAGTTTATGCTCATTGACTGATAAAGTATGTTTCGTTTTCTTATGCAAGCCTTCTCGGGCAAGAAGCTCCATGTTCGCGTTCCTCACACCAAAGGACTGCCTTTGACAGATGAAAATAAATTCGGGGAAGAATCGGAATCTAGTCAATGGATTGGTGTTGATCTCGATGGTACTTTAGCGGAAGCAGTACCATGGCAAGGTTTTGAGCATATTGGTAAGCCGGTACCCAATATGATGAAGCGTTTAAAGATATGGATCGAGATGGGCTATCGCGTAAAGATCGTTACTGCACGAGCTCAAGATCCAGAAAAAGCAATTCCTCCCATTCGCAAATGGCTCCAAAAGCAAGGCTTGCCAGATCTTGAGATTACAAATGCAAAGGATATGGACATGATAGAGCTTTGGGATGATCGTTGTGTTCAGGTTATTCCCAATACTGGAAATCCAGTTGGTCCTGCATCCGATCCTTACCGGAATAGAAGCTAATTTTGTTTGCAAATTGGCCGGTTTCTAATCGCAATACAATTGCGTTAAGTTGAAACTAAGCTAGCCTTATGTGAGTGAAGTCAGTAGTTAATTGGGCGAAATTTGATCAGGTTGGAATGTCACTTTCTTTAGTTTGTGCAGTTCACTGCCTTGCAATACCAATCCTAATACCACTTCTACCTTTTATCGCCGGATCATTTATTGCGGGAGAGGCAATGGAATCAGCTGTTCTAACAATTACTCTTTTGATTGCTGGTCCCACCCTATTTCGTGGATATTTAAAACATCGTAAGTTACGTGTTCCTGCAATTTTTATTTTGGGATTACTTTTTCTTGCTCTTCGCCCAGGTACTCTTGAGCATCACCACCACGATCATTCGCAGGGAGTTGATATATTACATTTTATCTTTGCTGCACTAGCAGGTCTTTCTTTAGCGATGGGACATTGGCTAAACCTTAGACTTTGCCAGGCGTGTACTTCCTGCCGTGAGTATGCTGGACAAAATCAGTGTCATAATTAGTTCTTATTTGTTCACTAAATCTTTGATTTAGATAGTTTGTCTACATTTGACCCTCCATTGTTTAGCATTTAATGGTATGATAATGTTTGTCCATTCTTTGCTACGATTATTCTCTATTTTTTTATCCGCCGTGTGCCTAAAGGGAAAACCCATTATTGTTTTCTTTTTGATGGCTGTTAACGGTTGGATCGACCTTGGATGTATGGAGTCAAATTACAATGAGAGCGTCAATGTTTACGAACATACTAATCCCGACAATGTCTTGATCATCATCGACATTCCCTCATGCCACTGCCCTCCCCTTCTGGTCTCCTTGTTTTGCGAGCAAATTTTTCCCAGAAAAAATCTATACGCTGTAAATATTTTCGGTGGTAATGTTGCAAATACCTCTCTCATTTCAAAACAAAAAGAAGGAAACTTTAGGTTGTCATGAATTGGTGGGGGAAACTTATTGGTACCGGTGTTGGAATGTTGGGTGGTCCGGTTGGTTTAATTGCCGGTGCTGCACTGGGACACCTCTATGATGAAGATGATCCGACTCCTCAGGATGAGCGTAAGGCTCGTATACTTTATCTCGCTTATTTCTTTTCCTGTGCTGCTAAAGTAGCCAAAGCAGATGGTGGTATTTCCGCAAATGAGATTGAAGTTACTGAATCATTAATCCAAAGAATGGGGCTTGACTACAAAACCGCGGAGTTTGCTAAAAATGTATTTCGTAAAGCCAAGACCAGTCGACGCTCAGTCGATGAAGATCTCAAAGAAGCGGGACGACTGATCGGGTATGATCCGATCGTGGGGCAGTCTTTTCTTGGGGGGTTATTCGAAATTATTCGCTCAAATGGTAATAATTTCAACGAGTTACAAGTCCGCTTTCTTCTTTATGGTGAAGAACGTCTTAAACTTAAACCGGGTACTGTTCGTTCCTGGATTCGAGGTGGTTATGCTCCTCCCCATCATGACTCGTCTGTGGATAGCCTATCTATCGAAGATGCCTATCATGTATTGAACATAAAACAGGAGTGCAATGAGAGAGATCTCAAGAAAGCGTATCGTGCTAAAGCCGGCGACTTTCATCCTGATAAGTTAAAGAGTAAAAACTTACCGCAAGAATTTTTAAAGTTTGCTAATGATCAATTAACCAAAATTAACCAAGCTTATGAAGTAATAAGCAAGGCTCGCGGGATCAATTAATAATAAGACCATCCCGAATCGAAATGATTTTGTCACATCGATTGGCGATCTCTTCATTATGCGTAACCATTAATATAGCGATGTTCTGCTCTCTTGCTAGGTTTTGTAACAGTTCGTAAACATTTTCAGAATTTGCAGAATCTAAATTGCCTGTGGGTTCATCAGCAAGTAACAAGGCTGGAGAATTAACTAATGCCCGGGCAATTGCCACCCGTTGCTGTTCTCCACCGGATAGCTTATTTGCAAAACGTTCTCTTTTACTTTCTAAGCCAAGTTTACAAAGCACATCACTAGCTTTTTCTAAAGCTACTTTTTTAGACAACCCTTTTTTTTGTGCCGGAAGGGAAACATTTTCAACTGCTGTTAATTCTTTAATTAAAAAATGAAATTGAAAAACAAAACCAATAGATTGGTTCCTTAGGGAAGTTCGCTGTTCTTCATTTGATTTAGACATCTCTTGACCATCTATTATTATATCCCCTGAGTCAGGTTGATCGAGTAAACCAAGTAAATAGAGGAGTGTGCTTTTACCACATCCAGATGGTCCAACAATTGAAGTTAACTCTCCTGCATTAGCTTCAAAAGAAACACCTCTAAGTGCATTTACCCGTTCATCTCCTACCAAGAATGAATGGCACAATTCGTGAACTTTTAGCAAGGGAATATCCATCATATACTTTCCCGAATAATTTTCGCCGGTTCAATTTTAGAAGCCCTGCGTGCGGGGATCCAACTGGCTACACTCACAAAAAGGGTAGCGATTAAAACGGCACTCAAATAATGAGAAATATCCCAATTTACTGCAAATTTGTCAGTCGAAAATATACCTCGAACACTTAATGGTATATGAGAAATAGTATAAGTGGTAATTGCGCCCGAAATAATTCCGAATATGATTCCCGCAATTAGTACGATGGTACCTTGCCAAAGAAAAACGGAAGATACATCTCTGGCAGAAAACCCAATCGACCTGAGAATTGCAATATCTCTTGTCTTCTCAATTACCATAATGGCAAATACATTAAACATACCTAATCCAGATAGTAGTAGGATACAGGAAACAGTAATGGCCGAAGAAACTCTCAATGCTTTGAATACATCTAACCAAACTTTTTCTCGTTCTTGCCAACTAACTGTCCTATGTCCAATTGATTCTTGGATTTGTTTTGCAACATCTGGCGCATTTTTTACATTGGATAGTGCAAGTTGAAGTATGGACCCTCCAAATCTCTTCCCTATCAGAGATCTTGCGGTTGAGAGGTCAATATAAATGCGTTTTTTATCAATCTCGCTTGCACCAGTTTCAAATATTCCAGAAACCCGTAATTGAAAGTTTTTTTGGGTTCCAATTAGGTTTACCCGGTCACCTAATTTAATATTGAGTCTTTGTGCGATCCGATATCCAACTAAGATTCCCATACGATCTTTCTCAAAATCTCTAATTGAACCTTTAATAAGTTGATCCTCAAGATTTGAGACCTCTATGTGATTTTGAATTCTTATTCCATGAACTTGAACTGATTGTCCGCGAGAGTGAGAGTTTAGTGTTCCACTAGTTTCGAGGATTTCAGAGATACCAATAACGGATGGGAAATTCGAAAGGGCTTCGATTACTTTTGAGGGATGATCGACGCCTTCTACAAATCGGGAATTCTCTCTATTCTTGAAAATAAAATGCGTTCGGCCATCACTTGAAACCTCACTTATTGTAGATTCTTGATCCTGAAATCTATCTGAAATTCGAATAGCCCCGCTAGTGCCTAAAATTGTGTTAATAAAAACTTTTTGAAAACCGGAGGTTTGAGCTTGGGTAACGATAAAAAAAGCAATTCCAAATACAATCCCAAGTAAACTCATCACCATTGTCCGCTTGCGAGAAAAAACATAACGCAATGCTAATTGAAGGGATGGGCTCACAAAAGCTTAGTGGATATGATTAGTTAGAATTGGTCTAATCTTTTGCCCGTCGGTTAGAATATGAGGTGTTTCGTAGACAACAATATCATCGACTTTTAGTCCTTCCAGCACTTCTATACTTCTTAAATTACGAGCTCCAATCTTTACCGGCCTAATTGAAGCTTTCCCTCGTTCTACTACAAATACAGAATTACCGATCAAGGATTTTGTAGGAAGAAGTAAGCGATCCTCTTTCTTACTTTTTATTATTTCAACTCTTCCGGACATACCCGGTTGAATCATTTGAGTTGATTGCAGAGACTCAAGATAGAGAAGTCTTCTTCCTGTGGAAGGATTCACTGTCGGTGATAGTCTGGACACTTTTGCTTCTATGATTTGATTCCCGCTTGAAAACAGAGATACAGCAGCATCTAAACCTTCCTTAATTCCCACAAAATCTTCCTCATCTAATGATGCTTCGATTAGGCGTTCATTTGAAATGATGGTTCCCAAATTATACCCAAAAGAAATTAACTCCCCTCCAGAAACATTAGAATTAATCAATTGTCCATCGATTGGGCTTCTAATGGTCATTTTTTTAATTTGAGCCTTTAAATCTTCGATTAAAATTAAATGATTAGTTAGTTCCTTACTATTTGAAATTTTTTCTTGTTCAACTTCAATTGTAATACGGGTCACAATATTCTTTTTTCTTTTTAGTTCAGCTAAGGTTATTTTTTCTGCATTAAAAAGTGCGGTAGTTGCATTTAATTCCTCTTTTTCGATCTCTAAGGTATTTGCGAATATAGAACCTTCATCAATTCTCTGCTCGCAATGACTTTTTTCCATTAAAGCTTTTTTTAAACTACGATTTAAATCACTTATGTCTAATTGAACAATAACTTGTCCTTTTATAACCGGTATCGCTTTGCTTAAGGGTTTTATGGCAACAAATGTTACTATACCTTGGGCGTGAGATTTTAATTGAAAAGTTTGTTCTGCCAAAACTTTAATATTTCCAGTAACTGAATCATTCATCGTTCCCATAATTACTTTAGCACAGAGTAATTTTTCTCCCTTAGATGCGATAAAAAAACTTAAACCTGCAATTCCTAACAATAAGCCAATGATAACAATCGATTTTAATTTAATCATTTCGGATATTGCAGATGGAACTCGTATTTTTCCTTTACCTGAAAATAGGCAAATACAGTTTGAATGAGACTTAATCTAGCTTTGGAAAGATCAAGTTTAGAGGAAAAGTAAATTGTGTGAGTTATTTGATTGATATCAAATTCAATTTGGCTTTTTTCAAACCGGTTATTTGCAGTCGAAACAAGTTGCCTCGCAAGATCAATTTGTTTTGCAAGGTTAAACATTTGAGCTTGCAGACCATTCATTTCCAAACGAAGCCTTTTAGTATTACTTTCAAGTTGGATTTCAAATTGTCGTTTTTTTGCTAATGCAAGTGACCTCATCCCTTTTGAATGGGATGAGTCCCATAGTGCCCAGTTTGCTTCAACACCTACAAGAAAGTTATTTCTTCTAACGGACTCGGCTTTATTTGGTAAATCAATTTGATCTTGATAGAATCCACCGACTAAGTTCACCTTAGGTTTTAGATTTGAATCTGCTATCTTAATATTTTCTTTCTCAATATTTATTTGGCTTTTTAACTCTTCAACAGTTTGAGACGAAATAGAACCAAGCAGTTGTGGAATACCTTTACCAAATTCATGTTTGTTATAGAAAGTTTCAAACTTTTCAGGAATATCAAATACTATTTTATCGTAAAAGCCGGTGTCATGTTTGAAAAAAGCCTTTTGAGTTATTAAAAGACGATTAAACTCCGCAATTTCAATAGACTGCTCAAGTTTTTCTATTGTCGCTTGGCTAACCATTAATTCTGTAGCAATTCCTAATTCTTTTCTTTTGACTAAGTCTTCTTCATTCTCTTCGCATATAGAGAGTGCATCTTTTGCAAGATCTAATTTAAAATTTAACAGTACAAGATCCATAAATGCGGATTTTATCTGCATAATCAGATTAGCCTTAGACGCGATAGTTTGTTGAACAGCATATTCGTCTTTTAGTTCTGCAATACGACTTTTTGCTTTCAATCCTCCCCAATGATAAACCGGTTTTTTTACATAAATTGATCCCACCGTTCGGAAGCTTTGGTCGTAACTTTGGCCAGGTCGATTTTCATGAATCGATAGTCCACTCACATTAAAATTAACAGAAACTCCTTTTGATGCCTCCGCAATAATTTTATTTGATCTTGTTATCTTAGTAAACTGCTCAGATTCACTGATAGAAGGTGCACTTTCATTTAAATTTAGAAAAATTTTACTTAGAGACGGGAAAAAGACTTCGATGTTCTCATTCGAAAGCATTAAGCTTTTATTGCTTTCACTTTCAGCAAACGAATAACTTAGGCCAGAAAGTAAAAAGCTTAAATATACAAAACTTTTCAAAAGAAATCTGTAATCATAATAAAACCTAATAACAATAGATTTCTGTACACTCAATAAGAATGAGAGCGTCTAAGTAAAAGAATTGAGTCTACTCGTTAGAAGAAACTTGTAAGTACGTAGATTGAAGTTCTTCTCCAATCCATTGATCTTTTTGGTCAACTGAATCTTTTCTGACTTGGTCAACTATTTCTACTGTGACTTCAGTAGCATCATTTCCCCAAGATTGCCTCACATAAGTTGTAACATCAGCAATATCGCTATTTGATTTTAAGTTGGTTACCGCTGCCATACCCGCCTCAGGTGAATATGTCTTACCTTTGACTTGGATTTCTCCCTTGAGACCTTTTATAATAACTTTAATGATGAGTTCAGGGTTTGCTGATACCCATTCAGAACCAGCAAGTGGAGGGTAAACATCACCTAATCCGAGACCAGAGGCTTGGTGACATGACGCACAATTTGCTGCAAAAAGCTTTTTACCAGAATTGAACTTTCTTTCTAATCTCAATTGTTCTCTTTCTTCATCGGTAAGTTCAACCACTTCCGTGGGTGGATGAACATTAAACCCATTGGTCGAATGTGCCAGCTGTATAGAACAGACAAAAATTAAACATCCAAAAACAAATACAAAAACGAGTGGAGCAATGAGAAAGCCCTGCGTAGGAGGATGTTTATCTTTATTGAGTTTGGTGTGCACCTCAACCATATCTTCATCATTCATACCCGAATTATTTAAATCATTGTTCTCTTGATTACTCATTATTTT
>JAQXBH010000048.1 GCA_029252505.1 Opitutales bacterium
CGAAGATATTCTGAAATTACAAAATTCCCTGATGCATAGGACATAATGCCATAAGTAAGGGCAACAGTTACAGTACAACCTATTGCCAATCCATCTAGTCCATCTGTTAAATTGATGGCATTGCTTGAACCAGTTAAGGTAAACAGAAAAAGTATAAATACTAAAACGACAGGCATACTTGTAATTACAATATCTTTGTAAAATGGCAGCCACAGTTCCAACATTTTCCCTGAACTCCCAATTGCTTTTCCCTGCACACCAGTCAGTAAATCTCCTAAAGGTCCAAGTAATAAGGTAAGAGCGATAGCGGTTGCAAATAGTTGTCCAAGTAATTTGTACCTTCCCGCTAAGCCCTTGCTGTTCTTTTTGGAGATTTTGAGGTAATCGTCTGCAAATCCTACTCCTGTTAATAGAATGTAAATCACCATTGCTGTGACTACATAAATATTCGGTTCTGCCCACAAAACCGTCGAAAAAAGTACGGATCCAAATATTAAAAGCCCCCCCATGGTCGGTGTCTTTGCCTTGGCCTCGTGGAGCGCTGCTAACTTTCCCACTTCGTCCTTTCCCCGAAATGCCTGTCTTGCTCCAAAACTTCTCAATGTTTTTATTAATTTTGGACCTAAAACAAATCCAAATAACAGAGCAGTTATTCCAGCTAAAATTGCACGTATCGAAATAAATTGGAATAATCGAAGTGGACCAAACCATTCCTCGCCGAATTGTAAGTAACTCAGCATTGCTCATCTGTTCCATTCTCATTTTTTTCTACTGCCCAAGCAGGCAGAAGTTTTTCCAACTGATAAGTACGACTCCCTTTAAATAGGACAGCCCCATCAAAATCTTCTACCAGAGAGACCGCATCATTTATTTCTGAAAGTACAATAATCTGACTTTCACTGTATCCTTTTTCTAATAAAGCAGGAGCAATCCACGTTGCTTTCTCTCCGATTAAGATTATCAAATCGGTAGGATCAAGCTCTATACATTGCCCAACGGAATGATGTAATTTTTTTTCTCCTTCACCTAATTCTTCCATTCCCGCCAAAACATATAGTTTAGCTGAGTCGGTAAATTGGTTTTTGAAAAATTCAATCGAATCCTTCATCGAGGCTGGATTTGCGTTGTAGCAATCCACTAAATAGGATCGCCCTCGACCTTGAAAGCATCTTCCTCTCAAGGTCGAAGGACGAAAGCGGGGTAGGCGTTCAGAAATTTCTTGGACTGAAACACCTAGCTCAAGTGCAGCTAGTACTGCAAGCGCAGCATTCTTCCCCATACCCTTAGATAAATAAGGTAATGAAAAAGAAAAAGAAGGGGACCCGTGTCGCCAAAGCCTCAGCAACGACGAGCCCCCGATCTTGTTTGTTTCAGTCCAAATGGAGTAAAATGCTTCAATTGGACTTGGTTCAGAATTTGGCTCTCCCTCTCGGAGTACCACTAATCCATCACCAGTATTATAAAGGTTTGAAAACTTTTCATAGAGTAAACAGTCTTCTGGAAATATCACTTTTCTCACACTATCGGATCGAGTAAATAAATCTGCTTTCTCTGATGCTATATTCTCAACCGTTCCCAAACCCTCTAAATGGGAAGGTGCAACAATTGTTACTAGGACTAGATTAGGCGAAATCGTTTCTGCAAGCATTGACATCTCGCCCAATTGATTAATTCCAGCCTCCACCACTGCGAATTTATGTTTATTATTATCGCAGCGTAACAAAGTTAATGGAACGCCTAGGTGATTATTTAAATTACCTTCTGTGCATAATGCATTCCCTTCACCGAGCAACAAACCTAATATGTCCTTGGTAGAGGTTTTACCACAACTACCAGTTATCCCAACCACTTCACCTTTAAATTCTAAGCGATGTTGGTGGGCAATCTGATGAAATGCTTGAAGTGAGTCTTGAACCAAAAGTTGGGGTAATTGAATATCGAGTTTTACATTTTCGACAATACCAGCACAGGCACCGTTCTCTTTTGCAGAACTCAAAAAATCATGCCCATTACGCTCTGCTTTTATTGCTACAAACAGATCACCTGAATGTAAATTCCGACTGTCAATTGAAAATCCAGAAATCCCCTCCTTCGGAGTATCCTTCCAAGTCCCACAGGACCATTTCTCCAACTTATCTGGATCAAAAATCGGCATTAGTCAGTTAATTGTTTTGCACTCAACAGTTCGCCGGCAACAATCCTATCATCGAATGGAATCGCAGTATATTGGACTTCCTGAAATGTCTCATGACCTTTTCCAGCAATTAAAACGCAATCTTCATTACCTGCGGAATCAAGTGCCATACTGATTGCTCTTCTTCGGTCATCCACAAAGAATACTTTTGAACTTTTAGAAATTCCCTTTCTCATATCATTAAAAATACTTCCTTGAGATTCTGTTCTTGGGTTATCAGAAGTTGCCCATACTCGATCGGCACCTGCACAGGCAACCTTGGTCATTTCCAATCTTTTACCTTTATCACGATCTCCTCCACATCCAAAGACAAGGTGTAATTTTCCATTAGTGCACTCCCTAAGCATACTCAGTGCATTTCGTAATGCATCCGGTGTATGGGCATAATCAACCACGACTTTATAACCTTGTCCGCGATCCACCATTTCCATTCGACCATCTACACCAGAGAAAGTCCCTATTTTATGAATTGCGCTTGAAACTGGCATTCCTAAGGCATGTACAATCGAAAATGCAGCTAGTACATTCATTACATTATACCTTCCGAGTAATGGACTTGAAACTACAGTTGATCCAAATGGTCCATCCAAAATAAACTCTGAACCTACTGATGATAATGATATTTTTCTTGCACGAAATGTACTTCTCTCATGTTCACCGAAAGATAAAATATGTACATAAGGAGGCAGTTCATCCATTAATCGCCTCCCATAGGGACAATCAGCATTGATAACTGCAACTTTTGGTAATCGTCCATTTTCACCATTGAAAATCTTTCTTTTTTCCCGAAAATAATTTTCCATATTTCCATGATAATCAAGATGATCTCTTGTGAGGTTCAAGAAGACTGCAACTTCCATATCCAGTCCCGCAACTCGACTTTGGTGAATACCATGAGAACTCACCTCCATGACTGCCTCTGAACAACCTGCCGCAAGCATACTTTTTAATAATGGATAGATATCAGAGGCTTCGGGCGTTGTTTTAAAGGAAGGGACATCACGGTCGCCAAGATGGTATTTCACCGTACCAATTAAACCAACTGGCCGACCTGGACGCTCTAAGAAATGACGAGCCAATGCCGTCACAGTTGTTTTGCCATTAGTTCCAGTTACCCCAATTATATTTAATGACTTATCAGGTGAACCGTTATGCTTTTTTGCAAATTTAGCTAATGCTAATCTTGGGTCTTTGGTTTGTATTGATGCTACACCTAAGGGTAAGTCAACATTCTCTTGATTCGAGATTATCGTCTTTGCCCCTCTACTAATTGCTTCTTCTAAATAATTGTTGCCATCAGTCTTTTGGCCAGGAATCGCGAAAAATGCAGATCCTGGTGTCACCCGGCGACTATCGGTTATCAAATCTGTTACTTTTGTATTGGTCTCTCCCTGAGACAATACCATATCGCTGTCGGATAAATCCCGTAAAATACTTGGCTTTGCCAAACGGTTATGAACATCAACCAAGGATTCACTTTTTTGTTTTTTACTTTTCATCATTACACACTATTTTTTAATATGCCTGTCGAACATTTCTGTTCATTACTGCTACTTTAATATCTTTTTTCTTTGGTTCTATTCCTAAATAACTGATTATTTGTTTGGCAACATTTTGAAAAGCTGGAGCCGCAACTGTTCCACCATAGCCCAACATGCCTCTCTTCATCTTAGCCTCATCCACTACCACGGTAATTACGATTCTAGGCTTTTCTGCCGGAAAGAAACCTACAAATGATCCAACATGATGACTTCTAGAATATTTCCCATTAATCAACTTCTGAGTAGTACCTGTCTTTCCTGCCACATCAAAACCATCCACTCTCGCATTCCTGGCTGTTCCCTCATTGGAAACGACACTCACTAGCATTTCTGTTAATGATTTCGCAACTTTTGGTTGAATCACTCTTCGTACAGGCTTTGAATTAAAAGGTGTAACCGTTTTCCCCTCTTGATCAAACACACGATTGATAAATTTAGGCGTCATTAAAACTCCACCATTTGCGACTGTTGACATTGATGAATGTACCTGCATGGCGGTTGCACTTACCGCATGCCCCATTGGCAAACGTGTAATTGTTAGACCGTCCCAATTTTTAGGATGGTGTAATATTCCTTTTCTCTCTCCTCCAATTCCAAAACCTGTTTTCTCACCAAAGCCAAATGCACGACAATATTCGTATAAACGTTGAGACCCCAATTTTATTCCTAGTTGTGCCGCCCCTCTATTGCTTGATTTCTGAACCACTTTCTTCACACTGATTTTACCCAACGGGTGATGATCTCCAGGCAGTCTTAACCTTTTTGATCCTTTTTGAATAGTAGATACTGAACAATCAATGATGTCCTCTGCAGATACTAAACCGTCATTCATACAACCACTCACTGCCACAATTTTAAAAGTCGAACCAGGCTCGTATAAATCCGACAAAGCTCGATTACGTTGGAATGCCAAATCTGATTTATTGTAAAAATTAGGATCAAAATCTGGCACATTGGCGAGAGCAAGAATATTACCTGTACGAGGTTCACTTACAATCATACTGGCACTTAATGGATTATAATCCTCAACTATCCTAGATAATTCTTTTTCTACCATATCCTGAATCATCCAATCAATTGTCAGTTCAACATTTAGGCCATTTGTAGGAGAAACTTCTAAAATTCGATGTTGTGGCATCTCTCTTCTTTTGCCGTCTTTTTCACTCTCTCTCCATCCATCCTGGCCCTTTAAATAATAATTTGCGAACCTCTCCGCTCCCATTGTCGCGAGTCCTTCTTTGTTAAGGTATCCCAAAATATGGCTTCCTAATCGGTTACCGGGATACAATCGTGAATGCTTAAAATTTCCGTACACGCCATCCAAATCTAAGCTTTTTATTTTACGGTAGGTTTCTTCGTTAACCTCTTCCTTAAGCTTTACCCAACGAACTTTTTTAATTTTTCCTTCAAATTCAGTACCTTTGGTTATCTTTTTTGCGACCGCTTCTTCTATCTTACTCAACGGTATTTCGAGTAGTTTTGAAAGTTCATTAAATTTCCCATAGTCCTCCTCTTTTATTGAATACGGGTCCATTCCTACATTTACAACTGAACGGGTAGTAGCTAAGAGGTTTCCCTTTCGGTCCACTATGTCTCCGCGCCTAGCTTTTAGTGTAACAAAATTCTTTCGAGCTCCTTGTGCAAAGCCGACAAAATCATTTGCCTTAAAAACCTGAAGGTATACGAGCCTGCCCCCTAACGAACAGAAGGTTATAGAGACAGCAAAGAAAACGAGGTAAAAACGAAAGGGAGAAATAAAGACACTCTTCATTACCGTGTTCCGGCAAATTCTCCCTGAGCCCTATAGATAACCAAAGGTAC
>JAQXBH010000124.1 GCA_029252505.1 Opitutales bacterium
TTTTATTTTTTCCAGCACTTTGACCATCCATCTTCCACCACTTGGCAAGTTTGGCGTTCTGAATTCGATAAAATGATTCTCGATAAAGCCCGTTCAAATGGTGCTACAGTCATGGAGGAAACGAAAGCCAAGAATTTGATTAAATCAGGCGATCGCGTGGAAGGTATTACAGTCGAGTCCGAGGAGCTAGGATCATTGGAATTACGGGCACCAATTGTAGTAGATGCTTCGGGTAGGGATTGTTTTGCAGCACACAAGCAAAAATGGATGGTTCGTGATCCTGAGCTAAAAAAAATTGCCTTATGGACTTATTTCAAAGGTGCAAAACGCGACCCCGGATTAGATGAAGGGGCAACCACGGTTGCTTATCTGCCCAATAAGGGATGGTTTTGGTATATTCCCTTGAGTGGTGATATGGTAAGCGTGGGAATTGTAGCAGAGCGGGATTATCTGTTTGATGGTACTACCAAGGATCATGAAGAAATCTTTAAGCGTGAAATATTGAATAATGAATGGGTCAAGGAGCATTTGTCCGAAGCCGAACAAACTGGGGAATATCGCGTTACCGGAGAGTACTCTTACCGCAATCGTTACTGTGCCGGCGAAGGCCTTGTTTTAGCTGGTGATGCACTCGGGTTTTTGGATCCGGTTTTTTCTTCAGGCGTTTTTCTTGCGTTGAAAAGTGGTGTCATGCTTGCCGATGAAATTGATATTGCTTTGAATTCTGGAGATCTTTCCGCAAAAAGTTTTGATCGCTACGGAAAGAGAATGCAATCCACCATCGAGACGATGAGGAAAATTGTCTATGCATTTTACGATAAGGATTTTAGTTTTGGAGACCTTGCCAAGAGAGGAGATCATTTACGAGCTGCCCTAACTGATTGTTTGATCGGAAATGTGGATGATAAAGAATTTCGGGAACTTTTTGATGCCATGTCCGACCTTGCTGATCTTCCGGACCCAATTGAGCATGGATTGACGACTGCTTCCTCGTGAAGCTAGCTTTTCTTACCCCGGGAACCGGGAATTATTACTGTGGTGTTTGTATGCGGGACAATTCCCTTGCCCGCAGTTTAATTAATGCTGGGCATGAAGTTACAATACTTCCCACTTATCTGCCTCATTTTTTGGATGAGGAACCGGCAGCTGAAGAATTACCCATTTTCTTTGGAGGAATTAATGTATATCTACAACATAAATTTCCGTTTTTTCGCCATACCCCCGCTTGGATGGATAAGGCTCTAGACAGTAAATGGCTTTTAAGAAAAGCCGCCGCGAAGAGCGGTATGACATCCAGTAAAGATCTGGGTGAAATTACACTTTCCACTTTTCAGGGAGAGGATGGGCCCCTCCTTAAAGAAGTTCGCAAAGTGGTGGATTGGTTTCATGCTCACGGTAAACCAGATGTTATTCTTCTCTCCACGATCATGCTCGCCGCGATTGGTAAGGTACTACGAAGAGAGTTAAACATTCCTGTCTATGGATTTTTACAGGGCGAGGATTCTTTTCTCGACTCTCTTCTTCCAGAATACAGAGACCAAGCTTGGGAACTGCTTCGAGATGATGTCAAGGAATTGGATGGTTGTATTTCTCCAAGTCGATATTTCGGTGAGTTCATGGCCGACCGATTGGATTTAGAACGGGCAAATGTACTTTATCACCCAAACGGAATTACCACCGATGGATTTGCTTCTAACGAAAACGAGGTATTTCCTCCAACGGTTGGATTTCTTGCTCGTCTTTGTCCGTTGAAAGGATTGGATATTTTGATCGATGCATTTCTTATTTTAAAAGAATCAGGTAAGTACCAAGATTTACACTTGGAAATAGCAGGTGGAATGACTGAAGAGGATGAGCCTTTTGTTCAGGAACAAAAGGACAAACTCTGGAGTGCTGGTCTTTCTGAATACAGCACCTTTAGACCTAACATTGAACGCGATGAAAAACTCGAATTCTTACGGGGGCTCAGTGTCTTCTCTGTTCCTTCACGCTACCCCGAAGCTTTTGGCCTCTATGTAATTGAAGCCTTGGCCGCAGGTGCTCCAGTGGTATTACCCAAAAGTGGTGCATTTACGGAAATTATCGAGGATACCAGTGGGGGAATTATTTATGAGGACAATAATCCCGGTGACTTGGCGAGTGCACTCGACCAAGTACTTAAAGATTCAAAAGGGTCAAAAAAACTTGGCATTGCTGGTCGTGATATAGTCTTAAAAAAGTATTCCAATGAAAAACTGGCTAAATCTTTGATTGATAATATTCTCGCCCCTGCAATAGCGACTTCCTAATACTGATAACATGGCAATTGAATTTTCGATCACCCGACGTGTTGAATTTAGCGAGACTGACTTGGCTGGCATCATGCATTTTACCAATTTTTATCGTTGGATGGAAATTTGTGAACATGAATTCCTGCGCAGTGTCGGACTATCCGTGGACATGGAAGATGAGAACGGACGTTTTGGTTGGCCCCGGGTTAAGACATCTTGTCGATTTAAACGACCTCTTCGCTTTGAGGAGGAGGTTGAAGTGAAATTAATTATTACTGAAATTCGGGATAAATCAATTTCTTATGCCTTTCAATTCTGGAAGGATGATAATGGAAAACGAGTAAAAGCAGCAGTTGGAGAAGTAGTGGCCGCGTGTGTTAGTTTCGACCAAGCATCCGGTTCAATGGCCCCGATTATGATTCCCAATGTAGTTCTCGAAAAAATAGATTTTAAATCGTAAGATTATACTTTAAACCGAAAATAGATTGTTATGAATTTTTTATATTATGCATTAATTACAGTTGTTTGTTGGGGAACCTATGGTGTTTGTATGCACATTGGCTCGACTAATATGGGAGACAAAGAAAATGGCCGAATCATGGCTTTTTTATGGGTCGGTCTGGCTTATTTTATTACTGCAGTAGTCGCACCTTTGATCATACTGAAGTTAAAAGGAGGCAATGTTGCATTTTGGACTTTTCCGACCAAGGGATGGCAATGGTCCTTAATTGCCGGGACTCTCGGTGCAATTGGAGCATTGGGAGTATTACTTGCTTTTGGAAAAATGCCTTCGCCGGCCTATGTTCCGGTTATTATGTCGATTATTTTTGCGGGTGCACCAATGGTTAATGCAGTGGTGAGCACTACTAAGGAAGGAAATTGGTCCTATGTGAAATGGCCTTTCGTTCTTGGAATTGCAATGGCAGCATTCGGTGGATACTTGATTACCAAACATGCGCCCAAGCCACCGAAGGTACCGTTAGATACGGTTGCGACGAAACCTTCCTAAGACTGTACTATGGAACAATCGGCTGATTTAAAATCTGCTGATCAACCAGATACAACTCGCTGGTTAAAATTTCAGACCATGCTGAGCGAGTTGGCGAAAAAAAATTGTTTCCAGCAATTACATTGGCCTGGTATAAAAAGGGCTCACCAACTTACAGGCTTTGCTCAATTTCAAGAACAGTGTCCCTTTACTACCAAGGATATGTTGGCTGTGGATCGGTTAGATAATCCGCACTACGGTACCAACCTAACTTATCCGTTGAATCATTACACCCGTTTCCATCAGACTAGTGGAACTTTGGGAGCTCCAATGGCTTGGCTGGATACGCCGGATGACTGGCAATGGATGCTGAGAAATTGGGATGTGGTATTGGGAAATGCTGGGGTACAAAAAAGTGAAAAGTGTTTTTTTGCTTTTTCTTTTGGTCCATTTTTAGGTTTTTGGACCGCCCACGATGCAGCCATTCAGAGGGGCAGCTTATGCATGCCAGGTGGTGGCCAAAGCAGCGAGCAGCGATTAAAAATTATTATTGGACAGAAGGCAGAACATCTTTTTTGTACTCCCACCTACGCTCTTCGATTACCCGAGGTTGCCCAAGAAGCTGGCATAGATTTATCGAATAATAATCTGCGTACGATCATTGTCGCCGGTGAAACTGGAGGGAGCCAAAGTAGTGTTAGGGACAAAATTTCTAAAAATTGGCATGGAGTAAAGGTAATTGACCACTATGGAATGACAGAGGTTGGCCCGGTGGCGTATGAGATTCCAGGTGGCCAGGGCGGGTTACGCATTATAGAGGAAAGTTATTATCCAGAGGTTGTCGACCCACAATCCGGACTTCCAGCAGCCAGCGGTGAATTGGGAGAGCTTGTCCTTACTACTCTTGGTCGCACTGGGTGTCCGGTCTTGCGCTACCGAACGGGAGATTTGGTAAGCGTGAAAAAGGGACGGGATGACAAAGGAAATACAACATTTGATCTAATGGGGGGAATTTTAGGACGAACAGACGATATGATTGTGGTGCGTGGCGTCAACCTGTACCCAGCTTCTGTGGACTCGGTAATTCGAAGGTTTGATCAAGTCGGTGAATATCGAGTTTATAAAGAAAATACGGGTTCTATGGTGGAGATAAAAATTGAAGTGGAAGCGGAATCCCGAATTGCTGAATTAGTAGAAAAAGAGTTAAAGGATGCCTTTTCTCTGCGCATTCCGGTTCAATCGGTAGAGAGAGGAAAATTGCCCCGTTTTGAAATGAAGGCAAAAAGATGGGAATAGAATATACTTAAACAAATCAATATATGGAACTATTTTTAAAGCTTACTGATTTATCAAAATCCTACCCCTCTCCTGAAGGGGAAGAAAGGGTGAATGTTTTTAGTGAAGTAAATCTAGAAATGTCAAAGGGTTCATCGGCGGCCATTGTCGGACCATCAGGGTCGGGGAAGAGCACCCTCCTTAACTTGATTGGTAGCCTGGATAAACCAACTAGTGGAGAGGTTTATGTGAATGGGCAGTCGACGGGGGAATTTACTGCAGACGAGTCGTCTGAATTTCGCAATCAATCAATCGGATTTATTTTTCAATCTCATCACCTGCTACCTCAATGCACCGTGATAGAGAATGTAATGGTTCCCGCACTGGCTGGATTTGGTAATTTAACTGGAAAAGAGCTACATCAAAGTGCGACGGAACTATTAGAAAAAGTCGGACTTTCCCACCGAATGAATCATCGGCCTGCCGAAATTTCAGGAGGCGAAAAGCAACGGGTTGCAGTGGCGAGAGCATTAATCAATCAACCAGATCTGCTCTTGGCGGACGAACCTACCGGCGCTCTGGACAAAGCAAATTCGAAAAAGCTAATCGATTTATTGGTTGATTTGAATCAGGCTCTTGCACTGACCCTTTTGATAGTCACTCATTCCCCAGAGATTGCGAAGCAGATGAAAGCGACCTATTTAATGGACGAGGCAAAACTAGCCGAAATTTGAAATGAGTCTTTGGAGAATAATTCTCAATAACCTCTTCTATTTTCGGAGGCAAAATCTTGGCGTGGCATTGGGAGTAGCCCTGTGTGCAATGGTATTAATTGGAGCACTGACTGTGGGAGATTCAGTTCGCTCCACTCTTTCAAAGATTGCCGAAGCGAGAATCGGAAAAGCGGATATGGCTCTATTAGCTACCGACGGGTTTTTTCGTGAGGAATTGGCAAAAGAAATTTTGCGAAAATTAGCTAGTGGTACAGTAGTGGCTCCGGTTGTAGTTTCGCGCGGAACAATTTCCCTACCCGATGGTTCCGGGAGAGTAGGAAATGTACAGGTTCTTGGTGTGGACGAGGATTTTTGGAAACTGGCGCCTAATATTGCACATTCCCCAATAGGGTCGCGGACTGATGAAAAAAATTGGCCGGAATGGGGAGGGGATAATTTCTATGCTAATGATCGACTGTATAAACTCTTAAATCTTCCTGATCTGGGCAGGATTATTTTACGCATCGAAGAGCCAAGCCTTTTCTCGAGGGATGCCCCTCTGTCGGGTGAGCGAGATAATAAATTTGTCTCCTTTAACGGTAAATTATCTGGCCCTGTTTCTGCGGACGGTTTTGGTCATTTTGGGATTCAGGGAAATCAGCGAGAGCCCCTTACTTTATTTATCCCCCTTAGCACACTACAAAATAGAATGTTCCGTTCTTTTGACAAAGAGAAAGAAAACACTAATTTTGCCAATTTCCTCTTACTGGGCAAACCAGAGTTGGGATCAGTTAGTGAGGAATCGGCTCGTTTAGCTTTGGAAGAATCATGGACTCTGGAAGATGCTGGGGTTACCATACAACCTTTACGGGATACCAGTGATTTCTCAGTTCGGGCACGGCAAGTCTTTCTCAATCCTTCTTTGGAAAAAGCAGCCCAGTCAATCGATTTAAATGCGACCGGCGTACTTACTTATTTGGTTAATTCCATTAGATCGAATAATTTGGAAGGCAATGGAACTAGGTTGATCCCGTATTCAATGGTCAGTGCAGTGGACCCGAAAAAAGTTTTGTTTATGCCGGAGGATTGGGAAAAGGATGAGATCATGCTAAACCAGTGGGCAATTGACGATTTAGGTGTAAAAATAGGAGATTCAATTACGCTGAGTTATTTTTCTGTGGGTGAACGCAGAAAATTGGTGAAGGGAACAAAAAAGTTTACTCTTCGCGGAGTAAGCCCCAACCCCCCTGCAATTGTAAAAGGGGAGGAGAGTGACTGGACTCCACAATATCCAGGTTTATCTGACGCAGAAACGTGCGGGGAATGGGATACCGGAATTCCGATTACCCATAAGATTCGTCCAAAAGACGAAGAATATTGGAACCAACACAGGGGCAGTCCGAAGGCTTATATTTCCCTGCAAGCGGGAAAAGAATTATGGACGAACCGTTGGGGTTCTTTGACCGGCTTGCGGTTTTCCCGCGAAATTCATTCTCCAGAAATAATTGAAAAGAAACTTAAAAATTTAATGACTGCAAAGCAAGCAGGTTTGATATTTCAACCTTTGCGGGCAGATGCAAAAGCCGGAACAGATTCCCCAGTTGATTTTGGACAGTTATTTTTGTCATTTAGCTTGTTTGTTATTATTGCGGCATTGGCATTAGCGGGTATGCTTTTTACCTTTTCAATTGAACAAAGGAATAACCAGGCGGGACTGCTTCTAGCCTTAGGATTATCGAAAAAGAAAGTTAGGTTGCTTGTTCTAAGTGAAGGGCTTTGTGTCTCCCTGTTTGGAGTTTTAATTGGGGGCGGCTTGGCTTTTATCTACGGGCAATCGATGATCAGTTTACTCTCAGGTGACTGGAGTGGAGCAGTGTCCGGTACAACCTTTGAGTATACTATCCAAGTGCAATCGATTTTGGGGGGTGGAATAGCGGCTTTACTAATGTCGATTTGTACAATGGCTTGGTCCACGCGCAAGCAGTTAAAATTTGAACCGAGGGAGCTTCTTTTAGCAGGAGAAAACTTGAATCTATCCAACTTTAAACAGAAAAAAAAGAAATGGAATCGTTCGTTTTGTTTTTCATTATTATTGTTCATTGGTGTGGTGGTTGTGTGCTTGACCACCGATTTCAGAGCAGCGGGAGCATCGGAAGGATATTTTGGTGCAGGGGCGATACTGTTACTTTCTGGAATTTTCTATTTCCGCTATTACTTAGGAAAAAAAATCGGCCTACAAACAGCAGTGCTTAAAAGTGCACAGGATTTATCAAATCGGAACATGGGAAGAAGGACCGGAAGAAGTTTAGTCACTATGGCGTCGATGGCGGCTGGTACATTTTTAGTAGTCAGTACTGGCGCGTTTCGTAAGGGTTCTCCTGTATCCTCGGAAAACCCTTTATCCGGGACGGGAGGGTTTTCGTTAATCGGTGAATCCGCGTTATCGGTTTATGACGACCTTAATGGTGCGGCTGGAAGGGAATTATATGATCTGAACGAAAGTCTTTTGCAGAATACTCATATAGTTCCAATGCGTTTAAGGGAAGGAGATGATGCAAGTTGTTTAAATTTAAATAAGGCGATCAGACCTAAGATTTATGGTGTCAATCCAAACGAAATGGCGGGGCGATTTTCTTTTGCAGATGGAGACTGGTCGAAGTTGAAGAGAAGACTGCCGAATGGTAAAATTCCTGCGGTGGTGGACCAGAATACAATGATGTGGGCCTTAAAAAAAGGAATTGGTAGCGAGATTCAATTTCTCGACGGAGAAGGAAGAATTTTTTCCGTCCAATTAGTTGCTGCAGTAAAAGGGTCTATCTTACAAGGTGCTCTTTACATACCGGAAGATAAATTCGTACAAAAATTTCCTCAACAGGGAGGATATCGTAGTTTTTTAATTAGCGTACCTATCTCCGAAACACCAAAAATCCAATCATATTTGGAGGATAAATTCTCCAATTATGGAATGGAGCTTAGCGAATCCATTATTCGATTATCTGAACTGCAGAAAGTGGAGAATACATACCTATTAATTTTTCAGGGTCTTGGCGGTTTGGGAATGTTGCTTGGTACAGTTGTATTAGCTGTTGTAGTGGCGAGGAACTTAATAGAACGAAGTGGCGAGTTTGGAACAATGGAAGCATTGGGTTATCGACTTAAAGATTTGAGAAGCCTTGCTTTTTCTGAACACTTCACACTAGCACTTTGGGGCTTGGGCGTAGGAGCGATTTCTGCTTTTCTAGCAATTGCTCCGGCGGTCGTTGGTAAAGTCGGACAATTTCCCGGAAAGGAATTTATATCTTTTTTTATTCTATTAGTGTTTCTCAGTTTTGGGTGGATCAAAATATCTGTCTATTTTGTTTTAAGAAAAAGTCAGATCGAGCATTTACAATATGAATAAGATAAAAAAACTTAAATTTATTATGAAAGCTGAATTTATCTTTATATCATTTATTCTACCAATTAGTTCTATTCTTTATGGTATTCAAAAACCTAAATCTGATAACTGGCAAGGGGAAGGTAACTGGACGGTTGAGTTTAGCGAAAACTTTTCAAATCTATCGATCGGAGAAGAACCTGAAAATTTGTTTATCTTGGACGGTAAATTTTTGGTTCAACGAAATGAGGGTGATAAAGTATTGGAACTAGCAGGAAGTCCAGTAGGGGACTTCGGTTTTTTATTTGGTTCTCGGATTAAGGAGAAAGCAATGGAGTTACAGTTTTCTTTTCACTCCACAAAACAAGGTCGAAGGTATCCAGCTATTGCCGCTGGGATCGGAGGCATGCGTGGTTATCGCTTCCGCTGGAATGCATCTGCTCGAAAAATACTTTTATTTCGTGATGAGGTATTACTTTTGGAAAAAACTATTTCTTGGAAAAGTAGTGCTTGGTGGCAAATTCGTTTTCAAGTTCTTCCTCGCAGGGAAAGCCAAAACTTAATCCGTTTAAAACTTTGGCAAAAAGGAAACGAGGAACCCAAAGTTTGGTTCATTGAGCATGAAGATCAATTCTTGTTTAAAGGTGGAAAATGTGTTCTTTGGGGTTTTCCTTATTCAGGGAACTCAATTCATTTTGATGATTTAAATATCCTTTCTTTTTCCAAGTAATAAAAATTAAAACTCTTATCCAGCTCTCTTTTACAATCAAAGTAGAATTCACAAGCATTCTTAAAGAAGAGCCTAAAAATCGTTCAGTGTAATATTTACTAAACTTCCTTAGTTTATATGTGTAATTCTCTTCGCTCTTTTAATTATTAGATGTAAATGTAGTCCACGATGGAGTTAGGAATTAGTTATCTTATAACAAAATTCAATTGATATTCCATATTTTGTAACAATCGCCTTCGGTGCTTTTATAGATATTCTTGCATAACTCTTAATTTTATAGATTATGAAAATGTCCGTGCTTAGTATTAATCGAGTGTTTTTTCTTGCATTGGGAAGCGTATGCTTCCTTGTAATTCCTTTTTTTTGGTTAGCACTAGTATTTGATTACAAGTCACTTGAAAATTTTATGTTTACCCTATCACAAAGTTATTTTGTTGGGTATCCTGTACCAGAACTATTTGGTGCCTCAAATGTTGATTCACCTGTAAGTCAAGTTTTCAGACTCAAAATTTTTCTTTCTCTCGCATTATTAGTGTATGCGTTGTTTTTCATTTCCTTATACTCGGTGGAAAAAAACATAAAGCGTATGAAGTTTCTGTTCCGGGGTATAGCAATCCCTCTATTTACGGTAGTAATTTGCTTTTGGCTCAAATTTCTCAACGAAGATCATATTATAATTAAGTCTGAAAAAACAGAACTTTTTCTTGCCACCACGATTTCTTTAGTAATATCGATCTTTCTATTTTCTTATTCATTGCGATCAACGAGGAAAGTTATTTCAAGACGAGTACCTTTAAAACCGAAGGTAGAAAACTCTGAAACTATGATTCCTTCATCGGTTACGGGTATCCAAGTTGATGCCAACGAAGAAAAAATCAAAACCCCGGATGTGGGATTAAAACCGGAGGAGAGCGGTGAAGGTGATAGGTTAGATTTAATCCCTTCGGTTGAATCGCAACCTGTTCAAGATAATGAATTAGAAAATAACGAGGAAAATAATCCATTGGATAATAAGATATCCCAAACGAGTAGTGAAGATGTTTTACCAGATGCTAGTACAGAAGTTTCTTCCGTTAGTGAAGCGGGAAATCAAGGAATTGAATCAGATAAGAGTATACCAATTACACCTGTTGAGGATACTCCCCCCGTTGCAGGCACTAATACTGATCCTCAAGAAACAGTGGATGATAATTCAATAGAAAAAAAATTAAACGAAAGTAACCCGACTTAAATGATCAATTTTACTAAAGGATTATTTTACGCAATCTTTTCTTTGTTTTGTTTATACATTTTAGAGAGTGCATGCTTTCGCTTAGTTGAAGATTATGCGACTTGGAGGCTTACCTTGGCGTGGGGAAATCCTAGTGAGGCAACTTTTAATTCGATTCTTAAAAAACTACCACTAGATCATTTTGTTAAGCGACCAACTGATCTAGCTAAACCTGAACATTTGGGTTATTGGGTAGGAGAAGAAGATCAATATTCTTCAAAAGTGATGAGCTTTACTCGGCCAACAAGGGATATTTACGAGAATTATATTCAGACAGTATTTGAACCTCTCGCAAATTATGAAATTCGGGATTATGAAGAGATTCAAGGAGTTGTGCTACCGGGGTTAAAAAAGAGTGCAACGGTAGTGGATGTGCAAGAACAGAAAGCGAGAAGAGTTGGCGATCCATTGGAATTCGCACATGGAGTTTTTATAAAAGTGGTTTTACGAGATGGTTCAGGTTCTTTTAAAGAGCAAAGTACTGAACTCGAGTCTAGTTTTGGCTTTCTGTTGCAACAAGGTTTTGCCTGCGTTGTCCTTCCGGTTTTTTCTAGCACAGACTTGCTTGAAAAAATTGATAAATTTAAGAAAAAAGAAAGTTTATTAGCTCAAAATATTTATGCATGGGCAGATGGAAATTCAGCTACAGTTTTATTGAATTCATGCCAAATAAAGCCTAGTTGCTGGCAAGCAATTATGATAACTGATCCAGATGATTTCATTCCGCCTCCTTCTGATGTGAAACTACCTTGGATGTATTTTGAAATCGATGATGAAAGGAGATTGGAGGAAGAAGGCTTAGATCATTTATATCAATGGATAAATTTAGCTCGTTCTAATGAAAATATTTATGTTTCTCGTTTGGCTGGCCTGGTAAAAATAAGCCAAAGTTTTTACTTAAATAAATCGATACCTTCTTCTTTTGTTTCCTATGTCATTCATTGTTCTCGTTTTATAAAAGATATCTCGTACGACTTTATCAAACCTCAAAATTTCACTCCGGTAGATGAATCGATACAATCCGATTTGATTAAAGAGAATGAATTCGTAGAAACGACAAAGAAATTAAAAAAATCAAGTAATTTTAACCTAGGTAGGATAGAAGATTCTATTAGTATTTTGGTAAAGCAGGAAGAGATAATTCCCCTTGATAATGGTCCTAGCTTTGATTGTGAAATTATAAAGGAATACAGACAAATTAATTCGGATGATCCCACATTAAAATTAGTCTCTAACCGTGACTTAATTTTAAAATTAGGTTTGGGTTTTGACGAAATGGGACAAGGTGTACTAGGACAAATCAAAACAAAAGATCCACTTTTTTATCGATACTATATTTCATTGCGAGCAATAGAGGAATCACCGCTTAATTAAACTTTTAACCTTTCTATGGTTTTTTAGAATGTAGGTAGCCAAAGTATATAGCCTTCATGAAAAAAAATATTTTAAATAGTCAAGGTGAGAATATTGATTATATTTTTCATGAAGGAACGAGGAGAAACTTTTACCTCTTAATTATTGGCCACGGAATTGCAACCGACATGGATGAGCCAATTATACAAAAATTGGCAGAAAAAGTAGCGGAGCAGGGAATGTCTGTCTTGCGATTTTCTTTTTCCGGTAACGGAGATTCAGATGGTCGATTTGATCAATGTACAATTACTAAGGAAGTCGAGGATTTACAGTCTGTATTGTCGGCGGTTGCAGAAGGTGGTTGGCGGCCGATTTATGCCGGGCATAGCATGGGTGCTACTGTTGGTGCTCTGACTGCTGCGGTTGATTCTCGAATTGAACTTTTAATTTCTCTTGCCGGAATAGTGAATACAAAGAATTTTTTTGAGTCGGAATTTGCTATGCTTACGCCTGGTAAGGATAATATGTGGGATGAAGAATCCTGTCCATTATCTCGAGAGTTTGTAGACGACATAACTCAAATTGAAAGTGTTTTACCGCTTGTATCTAGAGTTGAATTACCTTGGCTACTTGTCCATGGCACAAGGGATAAAGTTATATCTAGTAAAGAGTCTCGGTCTTTAGTAACAAACTTCGAAGAAACCCGCGAACTTATCGAAATCGAAGGTGCGGATCACCTTTTTTCTGGTGATGCACTTGAATTGGCGACTGAGTCAGTAATTGATTGGTTGGGCAAAAAATTACAATCTAATTAAGGGAATTAATTAGTAACACCTCACGAAAAACGGGTAACGCCAGGAGTTGGTGGATTAGGAACTGCAAGTTCCATTTCCCAATCGAAATTTTCAGGAACGAGAGTTTCTTTAGAATTCAATGCATCTTCGTATGTAATTTTCTGACCTGTGTATGCTACCATTCTACCCAGGATTGCAACCATTGTACTGTGTGCAGCTCGTTCGCCATCATTAAAA
>JAQXBH010000013.1 GCA_029252505.1 Opitutales bacterium
ATGTTCCTATCACGGTGGATGCACAACTTCCTGACGAACCTGGAACCACTTTACGGGAACGCATGCGGGTAACCCGGGAAAAGTATTGCTGGAGTTGTCACGAGAAAATGGACCCTCTCGGACTCCCTTTTGAGATGTACAACCATGCGGGAATCTATCGCACCACCGAGTTTGATAAACCGGTTGATTCATCAGGGGAAATTATCGACTCCGGAGATCCGTCCTTGGACGGTCCCGTAAATAACGCTCTCGAGATGATCGATAAACTGGCCAGCAGTGAACGGGTCGAGCAGGTGTTTGTGCGTCATGCCTTCCGTTTCTGGATGGGGCGCAATGAGACCCTTCACGATCGCCCGGTCTTACTAGCGGCCTCTAAGGCTTACCGGGAAAGTGGCGGAAGTATGAAAGCCCTGATTCTTACGTTGGTCACCTCTGACGCATTTCTATTTCGCAAAAAAAATACTGGATTTCATGAAAGGGGTGAAAATAATCCCTGAGTAGATCTGCATATTGGGAGATTATTGGCTGAACCTGTTGGCAGGCAATTAGCCCCTGAGGTGTTGGATCTTTGGGGAAGGGAGGAGGAACCTCTCAGTCCACATGGACAGGTGTCCAATGATTTGGATCCGAGAAGACAGCGTTCCGCGACAAAGGATATCGATGTTGATGATTTTTCTGACCTATTGGAAAGCGATCAGAGATTGCGCAAATATACACATTGATTTGTGGCTAGTGCTTGTACCTGAAGAGTCCAACTCTTCTTGAAATTAGTTCAACAAGGATGTTTTTTTCTAGGCACAAAACATTTCAAAGGGTAGATATATTAGAATGAAAACATACAAGTTCTTGCTAATATTCTCATTTTCATTTTTTACTTTTTCTGCATTGGCAGAAAATACAAAACAAGATTCATCCGTACCACCAGTAGTAACTCCAGGAGTTTACGGAAATCCTGAAAAAGTGGGCAAGGCACCATCTGATGCCATGGTACTTTTTGATGGGAGCAATTTTGATCGATGGGAAAGTGGAAAAGGTGGAGATGTAAAATGGAAATTGATTGATGGTGCCATGGAAGTGGTTCAGGGAACAGGGACCATCCAAACAAAAAAGAAGCTCGGGTATGGCCAGTATCATGTGGAATGGAGAACACCAGATGTAGTGAAAGGATCTGGGCAGGGCCGGGGGAATTCAGGTTTTTTCCCATTGGGAGGCCCCGAAGTTCAGGTCCTGGATTCGTACAAGAACTCTACTTACTCTCATGGTCAGGCAGGGGCCATCTATAATCGCTATCCTCCCTTGGTTAATGCATGCCGGGCACCTGGCGTGTGGCAGACCTATGATGTCATTGTACATGCCCCCCTTCAGGATAAGGAGGGAAAATATATTCGTAAAAGTGCTTATACGGTTTTGCATAATGGCATTCTGATACAGGACAATATGGAAGTGGGAGGAAGCAAGGGGAAGACTGGTAACCTTAGGCTGCAGGATCATGGGAATCCGGTACGCTACCGAAATATCTGGTATCGCCCATACCGGGATCCTCTTGCGATGAAGAAATAGTATTACCGCTCTATAAAACATAAAAAATGAAAAATTCCTTTACGCTAATTTCTATCTTATTTCTCGCCTTGGTAGGCTGTCTTTTTGGCTCAGATTCCCGCCCTAATATTGTCTGGATCTTCGCCGAAGATACTTCTCCATGGATGGGTGCTTACGGGCACACGGCCAACAAGGTGGCCACTCCCAATATCGATTCGATTGCCAAGGCAGGAGTACGCTTTGATCGTGCTTTTGTACCGGCTCCGGTCTGTTCTGCTTGCCGATCAGCTATGATGACCGGGGCGAACCAGATCCGTTTCGGTTCCCATGAACACCGTTCCTCCCGAGCCAAGGATGCGCAGCTTTATTTACCGGAGGGGATAAAAACACTTCCTCAAATTCTGAACGAAGCAGGCTATTCAACCTTCAATCATGGTAAAACGGACTATAATTTTGTTTGGGAATCGGATGAAACCTATTCCAAGATTAAGCTCAAGGGACAGACCGATAGCTGGGAGCTTCTCGAGCAGAACCAACCCTTTTTCATTCAGTTCCAAACTAAGGGTGGGAAAATCAATACCAAGAAGTTGGCCGAAGAAAGACGAACAGATCCTTCCAAGGTTACCGTACCCGCTGATTACCCCCAGAATGATCTTTACCGTAAAGTCGTCGCTCAGCATTGCGATGCGATTCGAGTTGATGACGATCACATCGGAAAAATTCTGGCCGGTCTCAAGGAGTCCGGTCTCAAGGACAACACCATTGTCGTCTACTTCTCCGATCACGGAGCCAATCACCTAGTTCGGCACAAACAGATGCCGACCGAAGGTGGACTGCATGTTCCTTTTATGCTCATGGGCCCCAAGAAATGGGTGCCCAAACAAGGTACCCGTAAAGATCTCGTCAATACACTGGACCTGACCGCGACCACGATGAGTTGGGCCGGTCTTAAACTGCCCAAGTGGTACGAGGGGCGTGATCTTTTTGCCAAGGACTTTAAACCACGTCAGTGGGTCGCTTCGGCTAAAGACCGACTTGATCATACCATTGACCGGGTCCGAACCATCCGGACGGATAAATTCCGTTATACACGCAATTACAAGCTCGACCGTATTCTGCTTCAACCTCAGTACCGCGATAATCAAGACTATTTGAAAAACCTCAAAGAACTCTATGCTAATGGAAAACTTTCGGACGATCTTAAAAGGATTTACTTCGGGGAGCGGCCTAAGGAGGAATTTTACCATGTGTCGAAGGATCCTGCTCAGGTGAATAATTTGGTGGGTGATCCAAAGTTCACTAAGGAACTTAATCGTCATCGAAAACTACTCGACGCCTGGCTTGCTAAGGGAGATATGGGAACAGATGAAGAATCACCGAATGCACTACGCCATAACGGTGATGTTTGGAGTGGTGGGCGAGGAGTAAACCCGGAATACGAAATCAACCGCGAAGATAACGACGGCGACGGATTATCGGACAAGTGGGAGAAGCTTAACGGTCGGAATCCGCAGGACGGACGCCTCGCCTATGAATTTGATTGTGGGGGTTGGCAGACCGAAGGCTGGCAGGGAAGGGGAATACGAGATAATATCGCTGGCTTTCAAGGATTTCTTCAATTCCGATTGTCAGGCAAGACCGGTTCTTTGATCCGCAAGGGACTGAAGATCAACTCTAACGGATCTGACCATGCCTTACTCATCAATTTGCGGGCGGATGAAATGGTCGAAATTCAAGCCCTCGCCAATGGGAAATCCCTTGGCTCTAGCGCAAAAGTATCTGCAGGTGAAGAATTTAAGGAGGTTCAGATTCCACTGACTGGTAATGCCAACTGGAAAGGTCTCATCCAATCCATCGAAATTAAATTTATGGGTTCCAGAGGAGCTGACTTGGAAATCGACCACATTGAAGTGAAGCGGGGGTGAATTCCTTTTCGGTTCCGGTGAGAATGCCTATATTTGCGTTCCTCCTTATTTTTGGAGGAACCGTCGTCGGGCAAAAAGGTAAACTTCACGAAGTATCCGTCCGTGCGAGTAAGATCAATCCTTTGGCCAAGGAGCATCCGGAACTCAATTTCACCTTCGCCGAGATCAAGGGTAAGTATCAAGATTTGCAACATGCCATCGTCGATACCCGCGTTGCGTCCCGTGATCGCCTGGTGATTTGGTTAATGAGTTACAACCCGGAGTTGTCCCAGTACTTGGCCAGTTTGGGCCTACACCTAATCCAACCCCACTATGCCAATCGCTGGTTTTCCACCGTACCCAAGGAAGTGCACGATACCGGAGAATGTTTGGGTGACATCCGTTTGGAAGCCTCTACCGGAGAAGATCGCAGTGCCCTCGTCGAGATCCCTAAGCCTGATGGCTTGACTGCTCGTTCCCTGAAATTCGTAAAGTGGTTGACCAAGGAAAACCCGCAAGGGAAATGGGAACGCTTCCTCAACGAAGAAGGAACGTCTCTCCTTTGGGACAAGGTCATCCTTTCGGGCAGTTCTCATGGATCGACGACTGCCACCCGCTTTGCCAAGCATCAAAAGGTTGCTCGAGTGGTTGCATTTGCGGGGCCGCGTGATCAGTTTGAATCCTGGCAGGGTTTGCCCTCGGCTACCCCCGCCAACCGTTATTTCGGATTCTCTCATATACTCGATAAGGGATGGATTGGTAATCACTACTGCCGTTCCTGGCAAATGATCGGATTGGCAAAGTTCGGGCCCTTGGTGAATGTGGAGGAGATCAATCCACCCTTCGGAAACTCAAGGCGTCTGATCACCGATTTCGATGTGGGGGGCAACTCAAACAAAGCGCATGGCATTGTAGTCCGCGACGAACATTGGAAGAAGGTATGGAAGTATCTTTATACTCACCGAGTCGACAGGGTCGGCAAACCCGTTTCACTTGATCCAGGCTGTTCAGTATTTAAACCATAATAAAGCTAAATGGATATTGGCAGTCATTACAGTTTGAATCCAAATCTGTATGGGTTATCTAAATTATTCAATCCCGGTTCAATTAATGGTTGGTCTGAGATATAAAAAATCGGCTAATTTTGGTTTAATTGTAACTTAATAGACATATCATTGTTTTAATGCCTACTGAAAAAAAAGATTCCTCCAACCGACATGAAGACTTTGTTGCTCTCTATGTGCGGCATGAACCGGCGGTGTTTTCCTTTGTTTTGGGAATGGTGGGAAGAAGTGCAGACGCAGAGGATGTGGTCCAACGGGCGAGCATGACCATGTGGCGATGTTTTGACCGTTATAAACCGGGAACCAATTTTAGAAACTGGGCCTTTCAAGTGGCTAAGAATGAAGCCTTGAACCATCTAACTCGTGCACG
>JAQXBH010000132.1 GCA_029252505.1 Opitutales bacterium
ATTGGAGAGAGCAGGAAAGAAAGCCATACCCGCTGTCCGCAAACTCCTCAGACATTCCAATGAATTCATTCAGGCGCGAGCAATTTGGTTGTTGGCTAAACTTGGATCCGACGGTCTAAAAATTGTGGAAACTCAACTTAATAATCAAAATCCAAAAATCAGAATTTGTGCATTCCGGGCCCTTCGTCATGAAAATCATCGTATGCTCGAACATGCAGGAAAACTGGCCACAGATTCTTCGCCCCTTGTTCGTCGAGAAGTGGCTTTAGCCATGCGATATGTGGCCTTTGAAAATGCACGGGATATCCTACTCGAAATTGCAAAGAGATACGATGGGCAGGATCGTTATTATGTGGAAGCGTTTGGTATTGGATGTACCGATAAAGAAGAAAAAATGTACACCGTAATAAAGAAAAGTATCAGAACCAAAAACTATGATCCAAAGTATGCGGGGTTGGTTTGGCGACTCCACACGGTATCCGCTATCCCCGAAATTCAATCATGGGCACTCGATGAGAAACTGGAGAGTAAGGCTAGACGTTCTATGTTGTTTGCTTTGAGTCTGATCGAAGCACCCCAGGCAGTTAATGCCATGGTTCGTGTTGCCAAAAGTGCAAAAGGGGAAACTGCTTCTCTCGCCCAGTCTTTCATTGAAAAACGCAATCAGGGCATTTGGAATCAATTCAAAGCCATGGACTTTCTCAATGGTAAAAAGGCTTCTGAATCCATTTATGTTGACCGGATTGCACCGACTTCATTCGGCCCGGAAACCAAACTTCCCCAAGCAGATAAAATCCTTGCCCTTACAGGAAATCCAGATCACGGAAAGCAACAAATTGGCCGCTGTTATGTCTGTCATAAAGTGGGCTCTGTGGGTGTTGAATTCGGTCCGACTTTGGCCGGTTGGGGAGGCGGGCAGAACCGGGAAACTATTCTGAAAGCCATCACAGATCCGTCCGCCGATTTGGCTCATGGTTATGAAGGTACCGAGTTATTGGTCAAAGGAGATAAACGAATACAGGGTTTCATTCAGGCGGAAGGCGATCCATTAGTCATTCGAGTATTTGGGGGTGAGGATTTGGTTATTGCAAAATCGGATATTAAATCTCGTAAAAAAATGAATTCCTCCCTTATGGCTCCGGCATCGCGTCTCGGGCTTGATGCCCAGCAACTCCGCGATATCGTTGAATATATTAAATTGAACTAACCACCCACAAGTATTTCCTTCAAAAAATAAAATGACTGATTGCAGTTTCCAATTAGAAAGTACTTATTCGGACCTTCCCCCTGTACTTTTCTCCCAACTATCTCCCACGCCTGTCTCTCAACCTAAGCTTGTTATTTTTAATGAAAAACTAGCCGAGGAGATAGGACTTAATCTTTCAGGCATGAGCATGAAAGATAGAACTGGTTTGTTTGCCGGCAACCTCGTTCCCGAAGGAACTGAGCCCTTCGCACAAGCCTATGCAGGGCATCAATTCGGAAACTTCACCGTTCTTGGAGACGGACGGGCTATTGTTCTCGGAGAACATTTGACTTCTTCCGGGAAGCGTATTGACCTCCAACTCAAAGGCTCGGGACGAACTCCTTATTCACGGGGAGGAGACGGACGGGCTGCCCTCGGTCCCATGCTCCGAGAATATATTATCAGCGAATCCATGCACGCCCTGGGAATCCCCACGACCCGTAGCCTGGCGGTCGTATCGACTGGAGAAACCGTATACCGGGAAACCGAATTGCCCGGGGCAATCCTGACCCGTATCGCCGGCTCGCACATCCGGGTGGGAACCTTTGAGTTTGCATCCCTCCAGGGTGATAAGGCTATTACACAGGCCCTGCTTAACTACCTCATCGACCGGCATTTCCCAGAAATTAAGGAGAAGGAAAACCAACCCTTCGCCTTGCTCGAAGCAGTTATTCATCAACAGGCAGAATTGATTACCCATTGGATGAGAGTCGGTTTCATCCACGGAGTAATGAACACCGACAACATGGCTCTCTCAGGTGAAACCATTGATTACGGTCCTTGTGCCTTTATGGATACCTTTGCCCCCGACACCGTCTTCAGTTCGATCGATCATAAGGGACGCTATGCCTATGCCAATCAGCCCTATATAGCCCAATGGAACCTTGCCCGTTTGGCAGAAAGTTTATTGCCTCTGATCGAGGGCAAAAAAGAAGAGGCAATCGCGATGGCGGAGGATTTATTGAATTCATTCGAGCAGGTTTATAAAAAGAAGTGGCTCTCCATGATGAGATCCAAACTAGGCCTTTTATTGGCTGAGAAGGAGGATGAAAAACTAATCACCGACCTGCTCGATTGGATGCATGGAAGCCAATCCGACTACACCAATACCTTTCGGGACCTTAGTAATTCGGCACTTTTTACAGGCGAACTCTATGCCTCCGAAAACTTCCAAAATTGGCATTCCCGATGGCAGATGCGACTCGAAAAGGAGGAACAAGACCGGGAATCATCCAACGCCCAGATGGGCTCGGTGAACCCCTCAGTAATACCCCGAAACCACAAGGTCGAGGAAGCACTCCAAGCGGGCGAGCAGGGCGACTTCAAACCCTTTCACGATCTCATTAATGCGATGAAGGAACCGTACGAAGGAGGTGAGCACCTTCTGCCTTACCAAGCTCCACCAGAACCCGGTGAAAAAGTACTGCAAACTTTTTGCGGAACCTAAACGGAGCATCCCAAGCTTGACCGACTTCTTGCGTATAGTAAGTTAAGAGGAATCATGTTCATTGGAATTGCCGGAATTATTGGAGCGGGGAAGTCAACCCTTTCTCAACAGCTTGCCAACCACCTACAGTACGAGGCCTACAATGAACCGGTAGACGACAACCCTTACCTCGAAGACTTCTATGCAGATATGGAGCGATGGGGAGCAATGATGCAAATCCATCTCCTCTTTCGCCGGTTCGAACAACACCAACAAATCGTATGGAACAAAGGAAAAGGTGCAGTGCAGGACAGAACTATTTACGAGGACACTATTTTCGCCCGCATGCTTTACGAGGCCAACTTAATCAACCAGCGCGACTACGATACTTACCTTGGACACTTCAATGTAATGAAACGCTTCCTGGTGTATCCCGATGTGCTGATCTATCTACGAGTCTCTCCCAAAGTCTCGATGCAACGAGTCCAGGAACGCGGACGGGGTGCGGAGAAGGGAGTCACGCTCGATTACATGGAAAAACTGCACTCGGGATACGAAAGTTTTATTACTGAGATGGAGCATTATACCCGCGTCCTCACTCTCGATTGGAATGAGTACCGAGACCCTGGCGATGTGGCTAAAATGGTGAAAGCAAAAGCGGAAGAGAAACGAGAATTCATTCGCGATCTGAAATCAATCTGAATGAATAGTTTATTCATAATTGTTGGCCTACTCGTGTTTTTTTCAAGCTCACAGGCATTGGAAAAGTGGCCACGCTTTCGAGGAAATAACGGAGATGGATACGACTCCTGCACAATACCCAGCAGTTGGCAAAAGTCCTCCTATCGTTGGTCCTTACCCCTTAGTGATCAAGGCCATGGCTCCCCTTCTGTATGGGGTAAGCGCGTATTTATAAATTCATCAACTGACCAAGGCAGAACCAGAAAAATTCTTTGTGTAAATGCCACTACCGGCAAAGAAGAGTGGATCCAATCCTATCCCGCCCAAACACATAAGACCCATCGATTTAACAGCTTTGCCTCCAGTACCCCAGCTTTAGATGCTTCACACGTTTATTCAGTCTGGGGACATGACACACAGTTGATGGTTACCGCACATAATCATAACGGAAAATTAATTTGGGAAAGAGATCTCGGAGGAGTAAAAGGTGGACACGGTTTTGCGGTATCTCCCATTGTTTTCGAGGATTTATTAATTGTTCCTAACGACCAGGAAAAAGGGGGCGGTGCTCATTATGGTCTGGATTGTAAAACCGGTAAAATTCACTGGCAGATACCACGGGCAAGTAAGCGGCTCACTTACTCCACCCCCTGTGTTTTTACTTCAGCCAAAGGTAAACATGAACTCATTTTCACAAACTGGTGGTTAGGGTTTACCAGTCTGGAACCCCAAACAGGAAAACAACTCTGGGAACTCTCGGTATTCGGGCGCCCCCATTCTGAGCGAGCTATTTCCTCGCCCATTGTAGCTGGTGATCTAGTGCTCGGTGTATGCGGATTTACCACCTTGGATAAACACCTCGTCGCGATTCGACCCGCATCCGTTTCTAAGACTGGAAAAGCCGAAGAAGTTTGGAGACTTGAAAATACTATGCCCCATATCCCTACTCCATTGCTCACGGATAACAGACTATATTTGTGGGCCGACAGCGGTGTAATTACCTGTATTCGACCCCAAGATGGCAAACAGGTGTGGAAGGCACGGGTGGAAGGAGTAAGGGATACTTTTTTTAGTTCGCCGGTGCGGGCAGGCAATAAGATATTCTGTGTTTCGGCTCATGGAGATGTTGTTTCAATTGCGGATAGCGATCAATTTCAACAATTAGGAATAACCGAACTTGGTGAAATTTGCCGATCAACACCTGCACTAGCAAACGGAGATTTGTATATTCGGACCGCAGAAAGCCTGATCTGTATTAAAGGCGAATAAATTTATATTTATTAAGTGCTCTGGTTGCTTCAATCAAGATTGAGTGGGCGTCTTAATTTCTAAATATATGAAATCATCCTCTTTTTTTATTGAAAATATAAATTCGGGTAACTTAGGTTCAATATAATGATCGTTCTAAGAGATGACATGCAAAGCAAAGTAACCGGATGCATGTTAATTGTTACCCCAATAGCATGGATAATTACAAGTTTTGTAAACCCAGAAAGTTTGGTGATTGGTGGAGTCTTTTTTCTTCTAGCCTTTCTGGTTTTTTTCTGGCGATATTCTTGCGCAAGTTCTGGGGAAAATGATTTAACAATATCATTCGACTCAATCAGATTTTCCATAGATGGTAGACCGGTTAGAATTCGATGGAAAGAGTTAGAAGATTATGGCACGTGGAGAAAAACTTCTAGGATTTCGGCGGACCAAGGAGGAGAAATGGAAAAAACAACCGATTACATAGCCCTTAAAAGAAAAAAGGCTAATGGTATAACAGAAACTTTTCACAAAGATTTATCAAGTTGGGGAGGCTCGAAAGTGATGGGACATGTCGCATTCTACACACCTAATAGGGTTGTCAAACTCATTAAAAAATTGAGTGATGCACAATCCAAAAAGGAGAGAGTGGAAATAATCAAAAATGCGAAAGGGATGTCAAACTTTGAGTTTAAGTTTAAACAAAGAAAAATACCATTCAGGCACAGAGATGTACTCACTTGTACAAAATGCGGGGTTATGTCTTGCTACGATAACCGCATTCCAAAAAATGAGTTTAAATGCCCTTCATGTGGGGAAAACCCAAAGAGTGAAAGAGAGAGAAACAGAATGATCAAAGAAACATCACTTCCTAGTTGTGAGATAGGTAAGAAGCTTTTGTAAGAATTTTTAGTTATTCTGAAAATCAGTCATAATGCGCAGGATCGCACCGGTTGGTATCTTACTCAGGTAACTCATTTTGGTACGCTTAAAATAAAAACTTTTTTGCTTCTTATTGGATTCCACCCAAAAGCACTGCCAACGATCTCGGCCCAGCTCATTTAAATTTTTCTCCACTTCCTTGACCTCTTCTGTCCCAAAAGTAACCACCTTGTATTCCCAATCTCCGATATTCTCGATGTCTTTAAGCATCCACTCCTTTGACTTGTCGGTTAACTTCTGGCCGTCGCCCACGGTTTCTGCATACTTCTCCTTCGCTCCCTTCAAGCCCTTTTCATAAACCTCTTTTAATTTTTCGGAATAAGTTTTTTCTTCCACCTTGGATTCCGCCTCGGCCAGCAAAAAGAAAGAGGCGGATACAAAAATAATGGTCATTGAAAGGATTGATGAAATTCTCATCTATGAAACTTATGATTTTGTTGAGTCTATGGTCAAGCGATTGTCGATTTGAATTACGGCAATCTTTTAATTGAAGGTTGATCAATCAATCTCGCTCACATTCAATAAAATAGATTTATCCACCCCAACCATTTAAAATATGAATACCTTCTCTCAGGAGCAGCTTCAAACCTACAAACAGGACGGCTATGTGATCACTCGCAACCTCTTCAGTAATGAAGAGATCAATCTACTGGGAGAAACGGCGCGTGCAGACAATGAAATGGACAAATCTTCTACCACACGGGATGACGGAGAAGGCAAAGCTGTTCGACTGGCCCTATGGAATCATCCGGGGGACGGAATCTATGGAAGGTTTGCCCGCTGTCGAAGGGTGGTCGATCGGGTGGAGCAAATACTGAACGACGAAGCCTATCACTACCATTCAAAAATGGTGCTCAAAGATGCCAAAATCGGCGGTGCATGGGCCTGGCATCAGGACTATGGATATTGGTATCAAAACGGGGTGCTGACCCCCAATCTATGCAGCGTGATGATCGCAGTGGATGAGGCCACAATTGAGAACGGATGCATGCAGGTAATTAAGGGTTCGCATAAGATGGGCCGGGTAAATCATGTGCTCTCAGGAGATCAGGCCGGAGCGGATATGGAACGGGTCGAAGAAGCAAAGAAGAGAATGGAGTTGATTCATGTCACGATGAATCCTGGTGATGCTTTATTCTTTCATTCCAATACCTTGCATGCTTCCGACGCCAACGAATCAGAGCATCCACGTTGGGCAATGATTTGTTGCTACAATGCTGCGTTGAATGACCCCTACAAAGACTCTCACCACCCACGATACACCAAGCTTGAAAAAGTGGAGGACGACGAGGTACTGGCCATCGGTAAAAAAGTGTCTACTCATTCCCAGACTTCCTTTGCAGACCTCAGTTCAGAAGACTCAAGCGCAAGTAGTTTATCCGAGTAAATAACCAATAAAATAAAATGAAGCTGGGAATTATAAATAGTGCTTTTGGACAGGCTGGGGTCGACACCCAAGCCGGGCTGAAAAATATTGTCCGAATTGGCTTCGACACGGTGGATATATTTACGGAAGCAATGACCATCTCGGAGCAAGAGACTCTGCAGATTAGTAGAACCTGCAACGATCATAACTTGCCCATCGTTTCTTTACCCGTCGTTGCTGGCGGTTTAATTGACTTCAATGACCCGGTTCGTGAGTTTCACCTTCAACGATGTAAAAAATTTATTGATCTTTGTGCACGGTTCAAGGCAGACAACCTACTCCTTGTCCTCGGTGAATATATCTGGCAACGGGAAGTCATCCCTCCTGAAGCCCAATGGCAATGGGCAGTTGAAAATACCAGGGAGCTCGGGGACTATGCAGGAGAGAAAGGAATCGAAATTGTATTGGAACTCGAACCGTTTCGTTTAAGCCTGCTTAACAACCTCAAGGAAATGATCCGCTTTTTGGATGATTGCAATCATCCACAAGTGAAAGCGAATATAGATATCAGTCATCTCGTTCTTTCCGATGTTTCACCCTCCGAGCTTGTAAGATTAAAAGGACGGGCGGCTCATGTTCATATCAGTGATTGTGACGGTAAGGTGCACGGCGACCTTCCTCCCGGGCGTGGAGTGGTAAAATTCATGCCTTATCTTCAGGCAATCAAGGAACTGGAAATGGATGGCACCATCGCACTGGAGCTTGAATATTCTCCTGACCCGGAAAAGATCGTGGAATGGGTCGAGGAGGCATACCACGAGACCGACCGAATGATGCAGGAACTCGACTTACGGGATTAGTAAGTTACGTGAGCACGGAGGAAAATACTTACGGACTAAGTTCCGCAAAAAAATCGACAAGCATTACTCTTCCGACTATCGATTACCTCCCGCACAAACCGAAAAGTTATAATCCTGCAATCGGATTGATCGGTACTGGAGGCATTAGTCAATATCATCTAAAAAACTATCAGGAATATGGCTATCGTGTAGTCGCACTTGCCAACCGTACATTAGCAAAAGCGGAATCCATGCGCGATCAGTTCTACCCGGAAGCTTCGGTTTATTCAGACTATAAAAAATTATTACGACGGGAAGACATTGAGGTTATTGATGTAACCCCCCACCCTAATGATCGCCTACCCATTCTCTATGACTGTCTAAACGCTGGTAAACATGTCCTGAGCCAGAAACCCTTCGTACTCGATTTAGAAGAAGGTAAAAAACTGGCCGACCTGGCCGATAAAAAGGCCAGAAAGATTGCGGTTAATCAGAATGGTCGCTGGTCTCCTCACTTTAGCTATCTGCGCAATGCGGTTACGCGGGGGCTCATTGGAGAAGTCACATCAATCGACTATTCTCTTCAATGGGACCATACTTGGATTAAGGGGAATCCATCATTCGAAAAAATGGTGGATCTCATTCTGTTTGATTTTGGTATTCATTGGTTCGATATTACTGCATGTATAATGGCGGGTAAAAACCCCGATAAAATCTACGCATCCACAGTCTCTCATTCCAGTCAAGTTTACGAACCACCCGCATTGGCATCAGTTATTATTGATTATCCGGAAACCCAGGTAAGAATGTCTTTTAATGGACACTGTACACGGGGGGAGCAAGATACGACGACCCTCGTTGGAACGAAGGGAACGCTTCGGTCAAGAGGACCGGGACTCAATGAACAGTCGAATATCGAAATCTTTCTCCAAGAAGGTTCGAAAACTTTTCCGCTTTCAGGTTCATGGTTTACCACTGGTTTTGCGGGAACAATGAGCGAACTACTATGCGCCATCGAAGAGGACAGGGAACCAACCAATAGTGCCCGAAATAATCTAAAGACATTAGAGCTTTGCTTTGCCGCAAGGAAGAGTGCAAGTCAACGGTCTGTGATTAATTTTTCTTCATTGGATTGATTGAATTTGACTCAATAAAAAATCAATACCAAGGCTGAATGAATGAAATCTTTCTCCTTTTATTTAATTCCTTTCTTTCTCTTTCTTTCTGCAACATTCGGAAAGGATGAATTTGTTCCATTATTTGATGGAAAGACTTTAAATGGTTGGTCTGCGATGCCCGGGGGGAAATGGGAAGTTAAAAATGGGGCAATTCTGGGAACCAGCTCAAAATCTGAAAAAAGGCATGGTATATTAATTTCTGAGCGGGAATTTTCAGATTTTATTGTCCGGGTGAAATTTCGGGTTCAGCAGGGAGACAGTGGGTTTTACTTCCGTGCCGAAAAAGTGAAAAGTGCGGTGAGTGTAAATGGTTTTCAGGTTGAGATTGATAGCTCGCAAGAGACCGGTGGACTTTACGAATCGGGAGGCCGTGCTTGGGTCACTAAACCGAGTAAAGAAGCAATTGCAAAAAGGAAATACGAAACAGGGAAATGGGCAGAACTTGAACTACGGGCGGAAGGAAGGAATATCACCGTGCGAATCAATAAGGTTATTTGCTCGGAACTCAAAAACGATAAGGGACGGAGTAAGGGTTACTTCGGACTTCAATTACATGGAGGGCAGAAGATGAAGGTCGAGTACAAAGATATCCAAATCAAGGAACTCTAATGTAAAGCTCCACTGGAATCCTTCTTTTCAAACAAACTTACCAGAAGTACATAAAAGCAAAGTGTAAGATTGAATAAAGGAATTTGCAGGGGAGATGGAAGGGAGTAAACAATTGCAGTTGCCGGTATCCAAACCATCCAGGTGGATACCATAAAAATTATTATTTTATCTTTTAACGCGAGTAACCAGTCATGAGATTTTGGGACTGACAAAGAGAATTCCGAGTCTTTCCATTCGTAAAACAAGGCGGTTATCGGAGTTGCCCAAAATACACAATATACAAATTGGTCAAAGAGAACTTTTTTTAAAATAGTTTGCCATTGATTTCCTGCTCCGAAAAGCCACGCCTGAAATCGATAAAATGCGTCGACATCGACTCCCCGCAATGCCCAGTACAAAATAAAAATAACACCATGTATCCAATTAGAACCAAAGCCCCCTCTCCCACTAACTCGCAAAAAGAGATAGGGAATAACTCCACCAAAAAGTGCCGTTGAAACACCGGAATAAAAAAAACCGTACTGCTTTTTCCATTCGATCACCAATTGAAACCAAGGGCGAGATGCATCCAGGAAATAAAAGCAAAAAACCAAAATTAAACCGATACACCATAAGATTAATCCCGGGATAAAATTTTGCCTAACTGCCTTTTCGATCTGACTTATCAATGTATTTCTCAATTCCTTTTTTCTCTTATTTAATTTTATTCCAATACCTCAAACTCGAAATAAAATGGACGAGGATAAAATTCTTGCAATCGAATACAAAGCAAAAGAGGATTAAATCATTATTTTTTACAGTAGTGTTTCCCTTCAACTAAATGCCATATCACGCTTAACTCATACCTCCTCGCCCAATGAATATTTATGTACATAAAAATGGTCAGCAATACGGTCCTTACACTACTGACCAACTTAGGGAATATATTACCCAAGGTTCATTTACTTTTGAGGATCAGGCCTGTCATGATGGCCAAAACTGGATTCCACTTTCCCAGGTTCCCGGAGTAAGCCAACCTGCCGCGGCACAGCCTGTAACTCAACAACCACAGCAGGCACACACCACAGGTAATTCACAGAGTAAGTTCGATCAGGTACAATCTACTCCAGTAAATGGCGGAAGCAAAAAACTAATAATTTGGGGGTCAGTTGGGACGGTTGCTCTTATTGCGATTATTGTTGGTATTATATTTCTTTTCTCTGGCGATGATGAAGAAAATGGTGACCAGGTTGTAAATAATGGAACTGATTCGGAGCAGGCTGAAGCAAGCTCTTCGCAAGAACCAGATGTAACCCAAAAAGAAGAAAAGAATTCTGGATCATCAAATAATAATAATATTCCTCTAATAGAAAGAATTCCCTCCGATGCCGGAGCCGTTATTTTGATCAGAGTCAATGACCTCCTGCAAAAAGGTCGAGACGATATCGCGGCTCTTTTGCCCCCAGGCTTACCTCCCATGGTTGCCAAGGCACTCGAAAAACCAGCCTCTTTGGGGCTTGATGTCTCCGAACCTATTCAAATCCATCTTATTCCTAATGAAAATCCAAACTTAGCACCTACCGGTGGTCTTGCCGGTAAGTTGTCAGACAAGGAAAAATTCATGAATACGATCGAATTACTTGCCGGTCTTGATAAACCAACTGAAAAAGATGGATATCATCTCTACCAAGCACTTGGTGGAGCCGACGGTGCTGAACCACAAATTGCCGTCGGAACTGACTTCTTTTATGCAGGTGGTTCGGATATCCCCAGTCAAAGAGAACCGTCGATCGAAAAATTCATGACTGCAGATGGTTCCAATGCATTGATCAAAAGCCAAGATACTTTTGCATCGTTTTCAAAGGAAATAAATGACATTGGGATCTGGTTTGGTGGGGATTCAATTCTCGATAATTTCGAAGCCAACCTTGAAGATGTTAACCTGGATACCCTTAAAGGGGGAAGTGGTACGCTTACCCTGAATTTCGAGGATGGTGAATTGGTTGCTCAAATCAAAGTAGATGCCCCCAGTAATGACATGGTTTATGGAAAAGATGGATTTTCCGATGGAATCTTAAAATTTGCTCCCTCCGATGCGGTCCTGGCGTTGGGTTTTGCTTTCGACCTGCTCAAATTTGTTGACTATGCAGAAAAGGAACTTCTCTCTGAATTTGGAGAAGATATCAAGTTGGACGAAGCCATGCCCGAGCTTGGTGGATTGACGATTAGGGATGCCATCAGCTCATTTACGGGTGAATTTCTCGCCTCAATCACGGATGTTAAAATGCCAGACCCTGCAAGCATGGGTGGTTTCCAAGGAGGCCCAGGTGTTGCCGAAGAAAACCCATTTGGGGGTGATGCCTCATCTGCCGAAGACAATCCCTTTGGAGATGATGACATGGAAGATTCGCCCTTCCCTGGTCCGGGTGCTCCAGGAGATTTCCCCGGTGGCGCTCCCCCGGGTGGAATGGATCCGGGTGCTATGATGATGGCCGCCATGCCAAAGCCCGAGTTTATCGTCGCTGCCTCAATCGATACGGAAAAGTGGCTCAAGCTCAAAGCGGCTCCTCCCCTTGCTATGGGACTTGGATTGGCCATGATGCAGGGCTATTCCATTACTGAAAAAGATGATTTTCTTCTCATTGCAAGCAAAGATCATCTCGACGCCACCCAATCTGGATCGGTTAAAACCCCGGTGAGTGGTTCTGGAAAAGAGATTTTTGAAAAGAATGATTTTGTTTTCAAAATTAATGTCGCCCCTATTTTAAAAATGGACTTGCCCATCCCACCTGGTGGCCCGATGGAAATGCTCAAAGATTTCTCCCATTTGGAAATGGCATCCAGCTCAAGTAAAACCTCCGGATCAGGAACCATGAAATTAGCTTTTACCGACAAAAATAGAAATTCCCTTTCCCAAATTCTTAAATTGATTAAAGCCGTGCAAACAATTGTGCCTGAAGAAATGAACTTCTAGGTTCAATAGAAAACTTTCAAACGAACAAGGTTGAATCATTTAGGTACAATCTAACTTTTATGAGTTAGGTAATATCTTTAGTATCATAATACAAAGTCCACATGAAGTATTAACCTATCAATGTAGATGATCACAGATTTGAAGGACGAACGAGAATAAATTTTTCTTTTACTAATTAATTTGCATACACTTTTAAATATCCGGTATCGGGGCGGATATTAAGATATTATTTGTTATTTTTATTCTTTCGCAGAGAGAAACGCGGAGTAAATTTTAAAAGTAAAATCCGCAACTTACATTGTTTATTGTTGAACGATTGAAACTTCATGGGTTTGTAATCGATGATAAACAGAAAGCTTCAAATTGATTTAGGAATTATTGGTAAAATCCACTCCTGTGGTTGACCATTCATTCCGACTAAGGAACGAACAGGGCTTTCGTGCAGGCGCAAATCCATAAGCTTTGCATCTATTAGTTCTTCCAAACTTTACACCAGAGTATATTCAAAAATAGCCGGGTAAAAGACATTCCTCGAGGTTGCCTAATATCACCTGCCGGATTGCCGCCCATATGGTGAACGTCCAATGATAATCTATGCAACGGTGATAATTTCTTTAATCCACAGTTAGGAAATTTAGTCGCTATAATTTTGATTTTTTTGTGCAATTTTTCTTGTATCCGGTAATCAGAATTTACCTGAGCGAGAACTATTTAAACTTTTTTATTTGATTAATTTTGGTTTTGAAGAATTTTTCTCCAGAAGTTTTTTGGGGCAGAAAACGAACTCATTGTCTCATAAATTGAAATTCAGCACAAAACACACTTTTTTGTTTGGCAAAGCTAGAAGTATTAACATCTGAAACCGGTTTGATTAAGTGTTTCCCAACAACTTTCTAAATCCTGCCCACCTTTTCAGGCAACTAATACTCAACACAGAAAATATTACCCACAATTGACCCATTTACTCTCAACGAAAGAAATTTCGTTTCAATACAAGTACATAGGAAATATTTTATCGCTCCACATGCCTGGTATGAACTGAAGCAAAATCCTTTTCTGTGCATTGTCTAATTAATTTGGAGCTCTGCTTCAGCATAATCTGCACGCTTCACCAAGGAATTATTATATTTTTTCACAAATAAAACAATAAGGGCCTTATAAAGGTAAGGATAATTGTAGATTAAATCTGCGAAAAACTACTTTTATAATACGAAAAAACATGTATTTATTAAGCAACTCCTTTTTTTACTTAAATATATGAAAAAACATGTATTTTTTGTATTAATTAAGCTAAGGGTAAAGTGAGAGCCCATTAGACAGACTAAATTAACCCATAATTTCCCTTACTTTTTCCTTATTCCCTCTGATTAACAAAATCATGAATCAATATATTTTTCTTCCATGCTTCCTCTTAATTTATTCTGCATGTTCGATTTATGCTCAGACAATTGTACCGGCTGGGTTAGGTCAAATGAGTGTGAGTCAACCGACTCGGGATACGGCCACGCTTACCGGACAGCTTTTACAGAACGGGGGCGAGAATCCAACCATTAAGATCGTTTGGGGTGATGAGGATCGTGGAACTTCTCCCACACCTTCGGTTGCCTGGGATAATGAGGTTACCATTTCCACGAATCAGGCACCAGGTAGTTTTTCGTCCACCATCAACATTCCGAATCTAGACAAAATTTACTATTTTCGTGCACTAGCTTCTAATGCGGGTGGTACTGTGGTCAGCAGAGAACTTGGAATTTTAAATCCTTCCGCACCTGTCGGAAAAGCAGATTTACAAGGTAGATGGAATTTTGATGCCAGTAATGCCAATGATGTGTCTGGGAAAAATAGACACGGAATTGCGAAGAAATTATTTTCCCCCTCCGAAGTATCCAGTATGAAACTTTGGTTGGATGCGGCGGATGCCTCTTCCATTACCCACTCATCAAATGCAATAAGCCAATGGAGCGATAAGAGTGGACATGCGAATCATGCCACCCAGAGCACAGCTGCGAACAAACCTACCCTAGTATCAAATCGCGTTGAGTTTGATGGGACCACCGACCACCTTATTGCTTCCACCTTCGTTTTGGAAAACGCTCACTCCATCTATGCAGTAGCCCAGTCCGATTCAAACGGATATCGGCGGATATTAAACGCCAATGGGTATTACTTTTTGGGTAACGGGAACGGAAATAATGATTTTACCACCCTTTATGGAACGGGTAATTGGCAGTCATCAGGTACTAACACCAATACTCCTGCTCTTAGTGTTGCTGACACCAGCATACTAGTAGC
>JAQXBH010000018.1 GCA_029252505.1 Opitutales bacterium
GCAAAAAGGGGTAGTACCCACAAAAGGTAAGCCGTCAGTAAAGTGAAAATATTCTTTTCCATGTTTATGATTAGCTTGCCTGCATTGATTGACTTTCGCAAGGAGAGGAAGAAAAAAGAGAGGAGTAAAGATTTTCAAAGTCGCTTGCAGTCACGAGTCGCGGGTTAAAATTAGCGGTCCATTGTTCTGACGCATCCATCGCCAGAGACTGTATGTCTGACTTAGAAAATCCGAATTCATCTAAGACAGATGGAAACTTGGCCAGTTCCAAAATCCGATTAATCCGATCAATCAGAGCTTGCGTGGCTATGTAGTCAGAACTCGAGGACGGAGCAAGGCCAGTATCTCGGGCAACCTCCGCGTAAATAGAATTTGTGTTAGGATCAACGGCATTAAACTTAATTACCGCAGGCAGAACCATTCCAACCGCAATTCCATGCACCACTGCCCGACTTGCAGTTAATGGATTAGCCATAGAATGGGCAGCTCCAAGCATACTTCTTTCAATGGCAGCACCCGCGTGCGACGCTCCAAGCAAAACTTTCCCCCTGCTTACGAGATCATCGGGGGTTTCGAATACTAAAGGTAAATTTTCATGAATCAATTTAAACGCAATCCGGGAATGACGAATAGAGCTTTCATTCCTCTTAGTGGTTACCAAAGATTCAAGAGCATGAGCCAGTGCGTCCACTCCTGTGCATGCAGTTACAGCACTGGGAAGAGAAAGAGTCAATTCAGGATCTAAGATTGTAACTGCAGGAAGAGCTTTTTTATCCCCGCAGGCCATTTTCTTATGAGTTTGATCTTCTGAAATTAAAGCAAATGACTGACATTCGCTTCCTGTTCCGGCGGTGGTTGGGACTGCCAACAGAGGGAGCATTGTTTTACTGGCTTTACCAATACCCCAATAGTCGGACATCCTCCCCCCGTTACTGAGGATGAAGTTACACCCTTTTGCGGTATCCATAGAACTTCCGCCTCCAAGACCAATAATTAAGTCAACCTTTGCATCACTCGCTACTTGGACACAGGCTTGAACGCTCGTTTCTGTAGGGTTCTCGATTGATTTGTCAAAAAGAGTGACATTCAAATCTGATTGCAAAAGTAAGTCTTTTACTCTTTGACAATGCCCAACCAAACTGAGACCGGAGTCAGTAACTAAAAGGACATTTTTTCCAAGTTCACTGGCAAGACTCCCTACCTGATTAATCGTTCCTGCTCCAAATATGACCTTTTGATTGTTCATCTCATCGCGGGCAAAGAAAGAGCTTTCACTCTCGATACTCGCGAAATCATTATCCATAGCGGTAAAAAAGACTCTCCTTCTTACGCAGCCATTCCGATTGATCTGCGTTTATACAGAAACTCAAACATATTACCCTCGTGTGGTTGGTCCCACGAAATTTTCATTGTTGAAATAGGGCCGAGATTCAATCGTTCAATATTAGATGCACTAAGGAGTTGTTGGGTAAATTGTTTATCTTTTGTAATTGCTGAAACGACCAAGGTTGGTCCAATTGCGGAAAGCATTTCCGACTGGGGCACTTCGACCACACTGGCGTACGGACAAAGAAATTCACGATTGGAGAGCGGGTGATTCATCGATTCGCAATAAACAATAGTAGGCCTTAAATAAGTCCCTCCTTCGGCTTGGACCAGCCGTGAACCTTCCCGATGTGGTGCTGTGGTGTCATGTGCACCTTTTTCAAGTAAGTCTGCATCAATTGCTCCGTCTATCCACTCTCCCATTTTTGGATTGGCAAACCCAGATAGCACAGCATTAGGATCATCAACGGGAAGAGGGTTGAGAGATCCGAGTCGTTTTCCAAGTGCTTCGGCAATCTCGCGGGCATATTTCGGAACGATTACTGCAGAAGCATTGACGCAACTTCGTCCACCGTTATCAGAGATGGAAGAAGCCATTACCTCGATAAAGTCAGGCCAATTTTCGATTTCGTCCTCTCCGATAAGAATCTTACTAAACCCGGGTCCATGCACCTGCACACCAGGATCTCCGGCGTATAAATCTGTGGTGCTTTTATCTCCAAAAATTAATGCCCGGTTGCACAAACGTAAAATATCACCAGCTCCTTCATGGTCAGTGGGATAAAATCCAAACGCTTCTCCCGGACAGCCAGCAGCAATGAAAGCCTGAATTAAACGGAAAGGTGTCCAAGGTTCATCCCGCCCAGGTTTCATTACGATAGGAATTTTCAGTGCAATCGAAGGAAGCCAAAGAGAGTTCACTGCCGGCGAGTTACTGGGCATTACCAAGCCAAGTGCGTCCGTTGTTGGATAAAAACAAACTGGCGAACCAGCCTGTTCGCCATATCCCCTATCTAAAATCGTTGGGTCAATTCCTCGAGTCAGTCCATTCAGAATTAATTCAACATGTGTGAGGGCGTAATGAATTTTATCCATGTTCCTTTTCACCATCACATGAGGCAGACCACTTGTGGAGGAAAGCGTTTCAAGATACTCCTGAGCACTTTGCATTTTTCCTCCTTCGCCCAAAGCAAGATTCCCATTCAGAAATAATTCACCAGCTTTTGCACTTATATCAATTAATTCACGGGTAGTGAATTTTTCTAAAGCTTCGCGGGCTTGTCCAATTTTTTGTAAGTCTCGTCTTATAATTCCAGCATTCACCTGGCTCATAGTCGCTTTGACCGATCCATCCCGATAGTCCTTCACCTCGGATTCGTTAAAACTGCGGTATTCTTTACCAAGTCGCAAACAGGGTATATGTGGTGTGCTCATAGTAATTAATAAACTCCTTCTACAATATTTTTTTCCATTGCCCCAAATGGACGTACTTCTGCAACTCCGTCCCACGGAGCTTCTACCCATGGCTTTCTTCGTAAGGCTTCATCCCTCTCCAAAAAACGGGGCATAAAAAATTCCTTGGTAAGCGTGGTTAATTCCACACGCCCCCATGTGTCGTAATCGACTTCTTGGTTTGTTTCCGGATTGATAACTCGAAGAGCAGCCCGGGGTTGCGGTGCGTAATAGGCAATCGAATAATCATTATCAGGTCCAATAGGATGATGCCTAGCCAACCCCATTAATGTATTTCCATAAGTAGGTACAAATCCAATTTGACCTCCCTCACACACTTCTTCGACCAAGAAACGAGCGTATTGTTTATCCATCGTTGTACCGCCGCAAAAAACTCCTTTTATACCCGCTTTTACAAGATCTTTTCTTTCCGCCAAAGCTTCAAGTAATTTAGGAGTGGTGAACAATGCACTCACGCTCCGATGCTTGAGGATGGTCAACGCCTGATCAATTGCATGGTCCATGTAAGCCCGGGCCTGATCGAATTGTTTACTCGCAATTAATCTTTTTACCCAACGCGGGTCTAAATCCACAAAGTAACATGAGCATCCCCGTTCGTTGGCAAGATGCTCAATCGCAAGCCGCAATCGTCGCGGGCCTGTCGGACCAACCATCATCCAATAGTGATCGCGGGGGAAATGTTCATCTTTTAAAGTTTTTGAAAATTCCGTGTAATCAATCCTGAAATCATCCCAACCAATTCTTTGCTTAGGCATTCCGGTGGTACCTCCAGTTTCAAAAATATTAAAGGGTCTGCCCTTGTAAGCTTGGGGAACCCAAACGTCATTGGGTAAATCCCGCAACCATTCGTCCTGAAAGTGAGGGAACTTGTTGCAAAGGTCCTTAAAACTTCTAACCTCCTCCAATGGATTCCAATCCTGCTCGTTTGACCAGTTCAGCCAAAATGGAGAACCTGTTTCCGGCGAAAAATGCCACTTTATAATTTCTACAACATGAGCATCCAGCTCATCTGCGGCATTTTTAATTTTTTCTTCTATGTTCATGGAAGTTCAATAAAAAAGGAATTAGGAAATTTACAATTTTTTGATTGGGGGAAAGAACTTTTGGAGAGTTTCATCAGAGGGCGGTTTTGTCATAAGCGAACCAACAATCATGGCCAGTGCCGCGGCCCCGAAACAAACCGCGGCCGGTATGATACCGGGCCCGATTACCATCTCACCGCCGTACCCGGAAAGATGGAAGAAATAAACCCAAGTAACCAGAGCAGCAATAATACTGGCGAAGGCACCTTCTTTGGTTGCCCGCTTCCAATATAACGCGGCAAAAACTACAGGAAACAGGGCAGAAAATCCACTGAAGCACCAGACCGCGAGATCGAACACATTTGCATCTTTTGCCCACATTGCAAGGACATAGGTCAAAGCAACAATCACCACAATGAAAACCCGGGCAATTAGAATGACCTGTTTATCCGAATACTTCTTTGAACCTGCACGATGAACCACTATATCATTCGTGAAAATAGTGCCTAGGCAAAGGAACTGCGAATCAAGGGAGGACATAATTGCTGCCAATACCCCAGCAGTTAGTAATCCAGTAAGAATCGGATCTCCCACAAGTAAATTGAGCATCGCAGACAAAACTGCCGGAGGCGGTATACCAGGGGGAAGCACTCCCGATGCCCATGCTCCCACCAAAACGCAGGGAACCCATACCACCATAATACAAAGTGGGTGAGCAATAACGGTAAGTCGAAATGCCTTCGCACTCTTGGCAGTTAGCCAATGCTGAAAAAGATGAGGGAACATTCCCACACTAAGTGGTATAAAAAAATAAGAGACAAAAGTAATAAATGGGATTCCAAGTTCTCTTTCGAACGAGGAAATTTCTCCAGTTTTTGGATTCTTCTTCTTAAATTCCACTGAAATTGGAGTTCGGGAAAGATGCGGCTGCCTGCCCGTTAAATCGGAATTATCAGAGTTTAATACTCTTCCAATAGGCTTGGGAGGATCATTTTTTAACAGTTCTCCAGATTGTTTGTTAAATTGATAGTCCTGAACAATAACTCCTTTTGCATTAATTCGAGCAGGTACTTTTCCCGCCTGTTCAAGTCCGCCAAGCCCATTTATAATGTAAACAAAGGCAACAACGCCCATGATCATAAAAACAATAGTTTGAAATGTATTTGCATATGCCGCCCCCCGGGAACCTCCTAGAAAAACATAAGTCAACACCACTAAAGAAACCACTAACCCAGTGAGCCAAGGAGGTATCCCCCCCAACCATTGGGGAGCAGTCGGATTAGTGAAAATTTCTGTAAATGCACCAGCAGTAACTGGTTCAATCGTTTTACCTGCACCGATAATTCCAATCAATAAGTAGGGAATCACCAGTAAAACCAAAATAGGAAAAAGTAAATAGCCCAAGCGGTCGGATTCAAAACGGGCTCGAAAAAACTGAATCTGAGTAATGTACCCATATTTTTTACCAAATGCCCACAGACGAATGCCAATAAGAAAAAATATCCCCGCATGAACTAGTCCGCTAATCGAAGCCATCAAGCCATAAGTTCCAATGCCTCGCTCAAATGATTTTCCTGTTGATCCCACCAATGCAAAAGCGGTCATCGTAGTGCCAAAGACGCTCATCAATAACAAAAACGGACCAATACTGTGGCTCGCTACAAAATAGTCTTTACTCGTTCCCCTAAATAACCGACTGCTAAAAAAGCCTAGACCCAAAAGCAAGCAGAGATATAAAACGATTACAATTAAAGTTGTCATCAAATCGACCCTTCTTTTTCTCCATCTTCTTCAGCGAATTCTTCAAGGTCATGGGGCCAGGCAAATTTGATTGCGGCCCAGCCCAAAATTGCACAGACGATTGAAAATCCGGCATGAAAGGCTAACCCGATCGGCATAAAACCAAGTACCAATGAGGCATCATTCCACCACCAAATGTCTTGGTGCAGAACAAAAAGAAGAATAAATAGAACCCAGATAAAATTCTTTCCCATGGGGTAGGATGGCTGTTTCACTTTTACTTCCCGATTGCGTAAAGGTGTGTTTGCGTTCCGATGTAAAGTACGCCATTCGCGACGACAGGGGAGCTATATACAGGAGCACCCATATTTATTGTCGTGACTTTCGGTTTTGATTTTCCATGGTCCATTACCAGTAAATCGCCATCCTCATTACCTAAGGTAAGTTTTCCATCTACAATAAGAGTGGAACCCCAAATCCGGCTAAAGGAATCGTGGGTCCAATATACTTTTCCAGTATTTGCATCTACGCAGTGTATTAAACCGGCATATTCTGCGATGTAAACCAAATCATCGGCGATAGATACTGTGGATATAGTTCGACCCACTTCTGTGTATTTCCAAATTATTTTGCCCGTCTTTGCATCAATACAGGAGAGTCTACCTACCCCATCTCCATGCTCCGGATCCTGGCCGATCGCACAGTAAACTTTTCCTTCATACAAAACCGGAGTCCCAATTAATTCACTTGGTCCAGGAGGAGTTGCATAAGGGATTTTCTTGCCGTCCGAATCTTTGCGATAATGGGGCTCATTGCAATCAACCTTCCAGATGGGTTGAAATAAATCATACCCATCGTCATCTTTTTGAGTTTTATTATTATAGCCATAGCAAAACCCGTCCGTTCCACCCCATATCAAAACATCAGTCCCATCCACATCCCCATAGGTTAATGAAGACCAAGCCGCATGCAGTGCGCTTTCACTTGCTCCGGAACCATCTTCCCCAATTAATTCACCAGTGGTCTTATTGAGAGCGATCCAACTAGGTGAAAGTGGGCTGGGGATGTTCGTATGTGACCAATCTACGCCGTTAGAAGTAGCGACATAAACTGTATTGCCCACAATTACCGGAGAAGAACTCGTTACATTGTGTGGAAAAACTCCCAATTCGTCCCGCATATCATACATCCAAAGAATATCAGCATCTAATTTTTCATTCAGAGCATCTTTCATCCCCTTTGGTTTTATGTAGGATGCCTCATCTTTAAACGGGCCATCATTGCCGTTAGTTAAGCCATGAATGTCCAAGCAGACTACCTCACAACGATTCGTAACAACATAAACTTTATCGCCATCAATTGCGGTAGAAGAACAAATGCCAATATACTCCCAGTCACTTACCTTTCCGGCTCCGAGCTTGGGTATCACCAGTTGCCATTTCAATTCACCAGATTTCTCATCTAAGCACATTACGACTCCGCGGTCTCCCTTTTTTCCAGGATCACGGGGTGACTCATTATTGGTACCGACAAATACACAACCATTTCCAATGGTTACATTTCCATATGCCTGAGATCCCAATTTCGCAACCCACTTTAGGTTTTTCGTTGTTTTCATATCCACCACCTCGTCGTCGCTCATTTCACCAGCAGTAAAATCGAAAGTAATATTTTTCTCATCAGATACCATATTTCTACTTCCATCTTTGCCCCACATGGGCCAATCTGCACCGAACAAGCTAGACATTGAAAAAAGAAATAAAAAGAGAGGAGTTATTGATTTGTTAATCATGTGTAATTTCATAAAGTTTAAAATTAATTGTTGTAGCGAATAGACAAATTGTCGAAGTACACCTTTTTCTTGCTCTGTGGTGACATTGCGTAAACACCGGGGGCACCTTGCAAGTGAGGAGAATCATGTGCAACCTCGATCGTCCATTTATCTGGCTCTTCGGCCGATTTTGGCCATGCTTTCGCACGAATCATACCGGTTCCGTCTTCAAGAATGTCAACTCGGGTTTTTAAAGTATACCAAATATTTGTCTTAAAAGAAAAAGGAATCGAATGCCTAAACCGATCGTAATTTGAGATAATTTCCAGCTTTTGCCCATTCCCAATTAATGCGAATATGTATCGCTGGTTAATTAATCCAATATTTGATTTTGTTCGACGATCCCCATCGGTCATAACATCGGCTTCTGCAGTATAATTACTCATATCTTTATGCCCTACAAAATTAATGGCCCGTTGAAACAAGACTCGATCCAAGGTATTGCCTGCAACTTGATTCCCAGAAAAGTCTTGAATCTGCCATCGCATTCTTGCTCCAAGCCAAGCAAGAGGAGCGTAAGAAAATGGAATTTGGTCGGTGCTTTGTTGAGTTAATGAAAATCCATCTTCAAAATTTTCTTCATAGGGTAAATCTTGTAGGATACGGCCTCGAGTAACCCCGAACAAATCACCCTTACTAACTTGGAGTGCGCCAGCAGAAAGTGTCGCATCCTTTTCAGCTACTAAAATTCCATTAGATCTTATTTCCGCGTCTACTTTCGATTGTACTTTTGCAGTTGGTGGAATCCATTTTTCCCAACTTAAGCCCTCTTTAAGTTCTGCAATTCTTTGGCCATTTTCATTCAGAGAAAAAACCTTAAAGGCAAGAGAATCTCCAGATTTTAGAGCAAACTCTGCAGGAATTACCTGTAAGGAAACAGCTTTTTTACTGGTTAGCTCTTTTTTGGATTGGTGCGAGATAAATGCAGGTGCGACCTTATTAGAACCAAAGCAATAAAGTCGTTTTTTGGATTGAACAAATACCCGTCCGTGCGCAACTGCGGGAGCCGCTAAACAAGAACCATCAAGTTGAACCTGGCTTATTATAACACCTTCTTTTCCAGTGTCCTTCACTACCGAAACTTGACCATCAAACATAGGAACAAAAAGTTTACCATCCGCCCAGGTGGGAGAGGCATGAACCTGATCGGGAGCCAATTTTAAAGTCCAGATTTCTTCTCCTGTACCTGCATCTAAACAAATGAGTTCGCCCCGTTTGACCGTAGAGTATACTCGGTCATCTTTGTAAACCGGAGTGCTTGTAAAAGCTTCCATGGAGTTATTCCTCCAAATTTCATCCTCTTTTCCAAGGATCAAAATTTCTTCGTTTAAAGAGGGAAGATTTTTGGGTTTTTGAATCGCTACCATTCTACCAATGGTGGAAGAATCAATATTTTCTTTGCCGTGAACTGCGATCACAGAATTTTCATGAATAACTACCCCAGAATTGACTCCTCCGTACGACATCTGAAATCGCCACAAAGGCTGACCGGTACGAGCATCGATACAAACCACATGACCGCAACCCGTTCCACTGTAAAAAACTCTTTTTCCACTTGGTAAATCTTCAAATGTTAAAGGCGAAAAAGAACTGTCTTTCGGAGTAATTCCCGGAGTCGATGACCAAACTAAATCTCCAGTATTCTTATCAAATGCATAAAATCGATCGCGAGCAGGGCCTTGCTTGCCCCAATTTGCGGTAATGGCGTGAATAATTACTAAATCTCCATCGACGCACGGCCCACCTGTCCGCCCATTAGGAAAAGTTAGGCGAGCAAATTCTTCCATTAATGAACGCTCCCAAAGTTTGTTTCCGTCCGAATCATACCCAATTAATAATCCCGGACTAGTTTGGAAATAAACATTTCCAGTAGCGGGATCGACTGAAGCGGCTCCTACTCCGTATCTATTATAAACAATATCACTTATGAAATCACTGTGGGTACGCTCCCAGAGAATTTTGCCGGATGCAGCATCAAAGCAAACCAAGGCCTCCTGCAGCTCCTCTTCTACCCCATAATAACCGAATTGGTATGCCCTACCCCCAGCAATTACTGGTACTCCACCGCCTTGAATTTCGTGGCTCCATAAAAGAGAGTCGTCATCTAAGCTAAGGACATCAGGCAAATTGGTCTGCTTTGAGACTCCGCTTCCATCCGGTCCACGCCAAAAAAGCCAATCCTGGTCCAAAGTAAGTGCTTCTTCGCTCTCTTCATTAGAAACCCTCTTGGAACTGCTAACCGGAAAACAACTGGAAAGAAATGAAAGGATCAAGCAAGTGGTAAATATTTGATAAATCATTGGATAATTCAGATTAATGTGGATTTATTGTAAATTAGTACTTGTATGTACTATATTGTCAAATGCCTAAGATCTAAAAATACTATTTTATAATTGAAGGTAAAACCACTCACTCACACACCGAAAAGATTACCTCCGCTTCTTAGAGAGTGCTGGAATAAATTGAATCGTACTTTTATGAAACGGGTAAAAACAGTAGGACTTACCCCCGATCAATACATTGCCCTTCGTTGGCTTCACGAATTCCCAATGGGACAAATATCTCAAGTAAAACTTGCCGAGTTGATGTTTACTGATTCGAATAATGTAGCAGGCTTAATGAAAAGAATGGAGCAATTAAATTTGATTCGAAGAAAATCCAATGCAACTGACCTTCGCAAAAAAAATATTTTTCAGACTGAATTTGGAAGTTCCTTATTTTATAAGGGGAAAAAAATAGCGGATAAATTGGAATTGGAGGCTCTTTCTTGTCTTTCTGCTAATGAAAAAGAACATTTTTTGGAATTGCTTTCTCAGTTGTCTTTACAAATTAATGAAAAAAAATCCATTAATCGGTCATGATTATTTTATTCCCCATTTTTAAACAGACCCAATCTCCTTTGGAATTCCGGCAATGCATCCTTCCGTTTACATAGGTAGGAGGAGTCCAATTATTTTTTCCAGATAAAACTTGAAATCGAGCCAATTCGATAAATTGCCTATTATTTGCCTCCGCAAGACACAACTCTCCGCGGTCGCTCAGGATGACCAATGTATCTCGCACAAGAAGTACTGTACCAAGTCCGAACCCTTTTTCACTCCATTTCTCTTTGCCACTTACCAAATCTATACAAAAAAGTTTAGATTGGGCAGACCGCCCGCCAGCTTGCCCATGTATTCCAAAGCCATATTGTCCTTTTTTCACTAAGCTTGCCATTTGACATGAGAAAGATTCTGATTCCCAAATTGCAGCAGGAACCCGTTTTGTAAAATCGACCAAAGCAGCTCCTTTTCCATAGGCTGAACTAATCAGGATGCGGTCTCCAAAAAGCGTGGGTTGGGCTGCGTTAATTCCATAACGAGTCTTATGCTGATACTTTTTTATTACTTTTCCCGAGCGAAGGTCATGACAGACGATTCCATATTCATTAAAAATAAGAATTTCATTTTTTGAATTAAGCATCGGCGAAGCATATCCCGCCTCACTCTCACCACTCCTCCAAATCACATCACCCTTTTGGGCATCTAAGCAGAGTAATGATCCATTCGACGAACCCGTTTCTAGTATTAACTGATCTTCAACCACTAATGGAGAACCTGAATACCCCCACATTGGTCGGTTTCCCTTAAAATCGGTGATCAAATTTTTTGTCCATAATATTTTACCACTTTTGGCATCCAAGGCATAGAAGTCACCCTCGTGACTGCATAAATATAAAATTCCATTCGCTATTGTAGGAGTGGCACGGCTCCCTCCGTCAAAAAATTTTGGTGCTTTTTCGCATGGATAACTGTGTTGCCAAATTTCTTTACCGGTGGACGATTCAACACAATATAATGTATTTCGACCCTCTGAATAGCCCTGCGTGTAGGCAAGTCCACTCACTTCTGTTACGGAAGAATAGCCGAGTCCAACATTAAGTTCCCATAGTTTTTCGGGCTCAGACTCCTCCCAATCTGTTTTCAATCCTTCTTCATCCGAAAATTGATTACGTAGAGGACCGCCAAAATTGGGCCATGCACTCCCGTATGCTTGGGTTAGGAATAGAAAAAAAATAAGAAATTTCATGCCTGTAACCATTTCTTGGGCATGTTCGTTGTCAAGAACAACCGATTATCAATATGCTCTTTTCAAAGCGGTCCGATTGTATTCTTACGATCTATCAAAAGATTGATAGTGAGACCATCTGCGTAATGTCCTCCATTGTCTGGAAGCAAAGCACTGGGACCTTCTTTTTTCGCACTCATGGAAACGATAACAAATTCTGTCCCAGATGGTAACACAAAATCTTTTTTCAATTCTTCCCATGTGGAAGGGTTCACATCGCTTTCCAATAAATAGTCCTGGTAACCAATTGAAGTATTTTCATTATTTGCATCACTTGCAATCGCATGAAAAGAAAGTGCAAACTCAGTAGAGTCTCCAGCAAGGCCCACGCCCTTATTAAAAAAAAGACTGGTTTGTAGATATGTAGTCAGATCATTGTCTTCCTGGCTTACCTCTCTGACATCTAGGATTTGGAGAGTTTCCGATATTTCAGCAACTTGGGAATGCACATCTACATTCATCGAGGAAAATTTTATCATATCTTCTCCTTCGATTGGTAAAATACCATTCTCTGCAGGTACCGAAAGGTGTTCTGTTCTTTTCCAGCTTGTAATTTCGTTATTAAATTCGACGACTCCTCCCACTCCAAAACTTTTATTTTTTCTTAGAATTTCGATTCCATATGCTGCATTATCTCGAGCAATACTTGACCTAGCGAGCTGAGAGTTAAAGGGAATGTTAAGAGCCGTTAAGGAATCAACGGGGTAAGTTTGCTCGGTAGTTGAGATTGGAAAAGTGGTGTTCTCCGAAAAATTACTTTTTTCGGGAATAGTTTCGAAGGCATTAAGTGCGACTTCTTGTGCATCCAAACTAGGAT
>JAQXBH010000183.1 GCA_029252505.1 Opitutales bacterium
TCTGTACACTCAATAAGAATGAGAGCGTCTAAGTAAAAGAATTGAGTCTACTCGTTAGAGGAAACTTGTAAGTACGTAGATTGAAGTTCTACTCCAATCCATTGATCTTTTTGGTCAGCTGAATCTTTTCTGACTTGGGCAACTATGTCTTCTGTAACTTCAGTAGCATCATTTCCCCAAGCCTTTCTCACATAAGTTGTAACATCAGCAATATCGCTATCTGATTTTAAGTTGGTTACCGCTGCCATACCCCCCGCAGGTGAATAAGTCTTACCCTTAACCTGAATTTCCCCTATGAGACCTTTTGTAATAACTTTAATGATGAGCTCGGGGTTAGCTGATACCCATTCAGAACCAGCAAGTGGAGGGTAAATATCACCTAATCCGAGACCAGAAGCTTGGTGGCATGACGCACAATTTGCTGTAAAAAGCTTTTTACCAGAATTGAACTTTCTTTCTAACCTCAATTGTTCTCTTTCTTCATCGGTAAGCTCAACCACTTCCGTGGGTGGATGAACATCAAACCCATTGGTAGAATGTGCCAGTTGTATAGAACAGACAAAAATTAGACATCCAAAAACAAAAACAAAAACGAGTGGAGCAATGAGAAAACCCTGTGTAGGAGGATGTTTATCTTTATTGAGTTTGGTGTGCACCTCAACCATGTCTTCATCATTCATACCCGAATTATTTAAATCATTGTTCTCTTGATTACTCATTATTTTACTGAGTTAAGTTCCGCTGCAGTCCACATTTGCATTACACCGCGATCCTTTATAGTCGAACGAACATTAGCCACCTCGTCAGTACTAATTGAGGAAGCAGAATTACCCCACTCATTTCGGATGTAGGTGAGTACATCGGCAATTTGTTGATCAGATAATGAGCCCATTGGCATTCCTGGTGGTACCATAGCTCCGTTGTATTTAACTCCATTTACTTCGATTTCGCCCATTAATCCATACATGCTAATTTTAATGATTCTTTCTTTGTTACCAAGAACCCAGTCCGAATCTGCGAGTGGAGGGAATACACCTGGTTGCCCCAAACCTGTTGGTTGATGACATGTTATACACCCCCCCCCTCCTGGACCTACTTTTGAGTATATTTCCTTCCCTGAAGAAATTTGTTCTGCCAACCATGAAGGAAGTTGAGTTGAGTTTGCATCTGGAATGGATACAACCAACTGTTCACTTTCTTCGTCAGTTTCATCGTCTTCAACGAAGGCCATTTCTGGTAATTCATAATCTTGCTTTAATGCTTGTAAGTATGCGACTAAACGGTTGGCCCGAATACTAGGAGAAATGAAACGAATAACATCATTAGATTTAACAGAAATGCGACCTTCCCCGCTAGTCTTTTTAACATCAAACAAAAAAGGACTGGGTGGGCATATTGATTCTTGCACCAGAGATTGAGGTTCAAAGAGGTGTTGATGAAGCCACTCATCTGAATATTCTCTCATTCCAATATTGGCTAAGTCAGGTCCTACTCTTGTATTACCAATATTCACTTCGTTTTGCATTACATAGTCACGTGCTACTGAAGGTCGCTTTCCCCAACCTCTCTCGACATCAAATCCGGAATCAACCAATCTTACCTGCTGTGTGTGACATGTCGTACAACCTAATGAAACATATTCTCTTGCACCCTGTTGAGCTATGCCAGAAAATTCTTGAGGAAAAACATCCGCATTAAGAGGTATAGAACCATTGTCTTCGTGAAAAGATGATGTCGGTTTCAGATCACCAAACTGAACGCGTGCACCCACTACAAATGCCAACCATGCAAATGCAAGCGTGGAAAAAATGCCTAAAGCAAATTTAAAAATATTATTCATGTTGTGGATGCTTTGGAAGCAAGATTCTTATTCTTACTTGAATCTTCAAAAGGATTAGGTACAAGCACCTTCCAAATGTTAATGACAAAGACTAACTGAGAAAAACCAAGAATTATAAAAGCGAATTCAGTGATAAGAAAGTAAGGTTTGATCGAAGAGATGACTGAAGATGCCCAATCCAATGAAGGTTGTTGTGCAAGAACGCCATGTGTAAGTCCACCTATGAGGTAGGATAACAAAAGAATTAACACTCCGAACGCAGAAGTCCAAAAATGAAATGATTTAGCGGATTTACCAATTTCTTTACCCGTGATTTTGGGAAGCATGTGATAGACAACTCCAAAGACAATCATGCTAAAAAAACCATACACGCGTTGATTGAAATGAAATTCGTTTATAATTGAAAATTGAGTTAGTTTAGCAACTGCAGGTAGTGAGAAAATCACTCCAATGTAGCTTGATATTGTGTAGGACAAGGTACCAAAAATGATGAAACGCAAAGGAAGATTATTCCACACTTTACCAATATCCTGAAATGCGGTTGCATGAAAGTTTGTTGATGCCACTGCTATTGGAAATATCATAGCTATGCTCATTACTGTTCCAATCGCCGGTATCCACATTGGAACTGGCCCACCTTCTAAATGGTGAACTACTGACCAAGGTGCCAATGCGGCGATACACCAAAAACCAAATATTGCCAAGTAATACTTATCGATTGCTTTACCTGTAATTGCTGGGATCATATAATAAGCAACACCGAGAGCAAATGGTGTCAACCAAAGCCATATTAAATTTTGTCCGAACCACATTGATAACACGCTTTGCACAGTTCCATTTACTGGATTAATTTCTAACCCATTCCAGGCGATAATAAAAAGAGCAGGAAACCACAAAATTGAGGCAAGTATAAACCACTGTGGTGCGATAGTCTCGTGAATTTTACGAGATCGATGCATAACAATGATAAGACATGTGATGATCGAGTATGAGATAAATAATAATGGCCAAACTTCACTTGGCATCTCAAGCATCTCGTGAGAATTCATGTGACCATCCAGGATCCCCAATAAACCAAATGTAATGCCTAGGTTCCATAAAACACCCGCAACCAATAACATAAATCTTCCTCTTACTTCGCACTGTGAAAGGCGGGCTAGGATCCAAATGCTGATTGCAAAGATCGAATTACCACCCCACCCATACACGAATGAATTCGCTTGGGCAATTTTGACCTTCCCGTAGGTAAAAAATTCAAAACTTGAAAGGAAAAATGGGTCAGTTAATTTAGCTGCAGCAATATAGGCAAGAAATGCAGCTGCAAGTAACCATAAACCAGCTGAAGCTACAAAAAAGGAAACTACCCATTTAGAAGACTTATCTATTATTTGCTCTGATGATATGTTCACTTTTGAATCTTGTTTTGTTGTCGGTCAATGCTGTACATCTCGATCGTTTTTCGCATCGAAGACTCAAGGTTAGAATTTTTGTTAGCATGAAATTGATCAACCGAGTTTTCGAATTGTTTTGACTCGAGTTGGAAAGCGTCAACATTTTTCCTTCTTTCGTCTACGGTGTAAGAATTTAACTCAGTTTTTTCAACATCATCAAAAAATATTTGAAATAAAAAATAAGCAAAAACGAAAACGAGTCCGAGTATCAGAGAAAAGAAGACGCTGCAACCATCTGCACGTTGAAGTTTTGGATCACTCATGATGATTTAAAGATTCGATGATTCTAGGGTCACGAACGGGAATTAGTTCAGCAACTTTAGAGTTGAAGCTCTTTAGTACGACACGCGTACATAGACATCCTACCCCAATCAATGATGCGATGCCCCACAACAAATGGGTTCCAAAAACTGGCCTTGCTTCGTACCCAACATGAGCACCCGGAACAATTTCTCGGCCAGGAATAATATTCCAATAGAGATCCAGTAAGTGAAAAGCTAATATCCAAACGGCGATGAATGCAATTCGGTTGCCATTAATTTTATTTTTATAAAAGAGAAGATAAATGAAAGGAAAGAAGAAATGACCAAAAATAAGACCCATACTCACCCAAAACCACAATGATACCTCACCAGTGTTAGGGTTTATTTCACGAATGTTGTACCAGAAAGTTTCTTCCGGAATGTTCGCACTGTAGATTAAGAAGTATTGGGAAAAACTTATATATGCCCAAAAGACAGTGAAAGCTAAAGAGAGGCAGCCGAGATCGTATTGATGTGCTTGTTTGTAGATACCATTTAGTGGCCCCTTACGCATGAGAAGAAGGCAAGCCAAAATCGTAACCGCTAAAGCTGACCTGATGCCCGATGAAAAAAACCAAACACCGTACATTGTTGAGAACCATTGATATTCTAAACTCATGAACATATCAAAAGCACCAAAAGTAAGGGCAAGTGCTGTAGCAGGAATTCCTATTGCTGATACTTTTACACCAAGATGAGTCCAATTTGGATCGCCGTCCTGATCCTGTTTAAAAGAAACTTTTCTAAGCCAGAAGCTGAGCCCGCAAAAAACGGCAAAGTAGAAAATCAAGCGGATACTAAAAAAGTAAAGATTCAGGTATCCTGATTTCTTTTGATGTAATACATCATCGGCAACAGTAATTCCTTCGACCTTTATGCCGTCTACTGTCATATTTTCGGGATTGATCCATGACCATAGAATTCCCGAGTTTTCCTGGCCAAAAAGTGCAACTAAAAGTAATGGAGCAAAGCACAATCCCAACCAAGGAAATGACGCGAGGCCGTGTTCCATTTGCCTACGAACCACTGGTGTCCACCTTGAGTTGAATACTCTGAAAATCATGACAAGCATTAGTAACCCAATTGCAATACTCAGCCAAAATGAACAACCCCACAACCATCCAAGAAAAGGTGCTTTATCACCACTGGAAAGACCTAGGATTAGGCCTCCCATGCCAATACCAAGACCTATAACTGCACCAGCAAGCAATTTTATATCAATATCTTTTTTTGCTTGTTCAGTCATGATTTTTTGTTCTTGGATAAAGTTGCTTCCCCAACGAAGTTTTGAAGGCATCGAACATAGAGGACAATTGCCCACCTTTCTTTTGGTGTTAGCTTATCTTTTAGCCCAAGCATTGTTCCGTAACCATTGGAGATCGTATTAAAAGTTTCACCATCTGTTTTCGTTTTTAAATAGTAATTTTGTTGTGTCGGGTCGGAGAGATTTCGAGGTTGAAGACCGAAATAAGACGTGACTCCCTTTCCATCACCATATTTCCCGTGACAAACTGAGCAGTGGATATCGTACTTTTCTTTTCCTAGTCTCATGACGCTCATGTTGATACTGTTTTTTGCGTCGTTTTTAGTATCTGCAATTTTGTCGGAGTATTTCTCGACCCATTTATCATTGATGTCTTTACCGGTTTTGTATTCCACACTGTGGAAACTAGGATTTACAGAAAAAACATTGTTTTGACTGATTAAATTACCCCTAATTGCGGTATTTTCAACGGGTAAACGATCTGCCATTACGTTGGAGAACAATGCGTTCTTAGTTTGGCTTTTAAATTTTGCTTGCCTATCCATATCCGGAAAAACTTCTATTGGAGTTTTTTCGGTGAAGCTTCCACGAAAGCCTAAAAAGGACAAAATGCTTAGGACGAAGATTGCAAAAATTGGTATGAAATATCTCACTTATTAATTAACAGGTTCGCGAATCACGGTAATTGATTTACCACCTACATCCTTAAGAAATGCGGGCGTGGCTTCATCGTCAAATTTATGATCTTCAACCTCTATCACAATCATGTATTTATCATCACCAGTACGGCCAAAGGATGGGTGCTCGAAAATAGGATGGTTGTGCCTCGGTAAACGATTGAGAAAAAACATACCAAAGAGTGTACCGAAAGCAGCAAAAAGAATGGTTAACTCGTAAAAAACTGGGAATGGGTAAATCATACTGAAATATGGTTTACCGCCTACAATTAATGGGTAGTCGAATGCGTTCATATACCATACAATAAGCATACCAGTACAAAATCCGGTGATCCCGCCGGCGAGAGTAAAACGGGGAACTTTCGAACGACCAATTCCCATTTGGGCATCCAAACCATGAACAGGGATTGGAGTATAGCATTCCCATTCCTTGTAGCCTTCTTCGCGAACTTTTCCCGCAGCATCGAACAAAGACTTAGCCGAATTAAATGTCGCGGCAACGCCGTACTTGATATTCATAATCTTACTCATGATAATCTAGTGTTTACCCCCGTGCGGATCTGCTGCTGGCATAACAGATTTAACTTCAGCCATAGGCATAAGTGGTAAAAAACGTATAAACAGAAGAAAGAGCACGGAAAAGAAACCGAATGTACCGAAAAAAGTAAAGAGGTCGACTACTGTAGGTGAATAATAACCCCAACTTGATGGAAGGAAATCACGCGAGAGTGTCGTGTTGGCGATGACAAATCGTTCAAACCACATTCCTATATTAACAAATATAGAAATGATCCAAACTAATGGTATATTGTTAATAATACCCTTGAACCAAAAGAGTTGTGGGCAAATAACATTACAGGAAACCATAATCCAATACGCCCACCAATAATTACCAAATGCACGATTGATGAATGCAAAACCTTCGTACGAATTAGCACCATACCATGCGATAAAGAATTCCATGGCGTATGCATATCCAACCATACTTCCCGTGGCTAATATAATCTTACACATATTGTGTATGTGTTTTTCAGTAATCAAATCGTGGAGACGAAATATTGCTCGAAGGGGAAGTAACAGAGTAAGAACCATGCCAAATCCAGAGAAAATTGCCCCGGCAACGAAATAAGGAGGAAATATGGTAGTGTGCCATCCGGGTAAATTAGCTACCGCAAAGTCAAAGGATACAATTGTATGAACTGAAAGTACAAGGGGAGTAGAAAGTCCTGCCAACAACAAGTATGCCATTTCAAAGTTCCTCCAATGATTGTTGGCGTTTCTCCAACCCATAGCAAGGACACCATAGAAGTATTTCCTCCATGTTTCTTTGGCACGATCACGAATAATGGCTAAATCTGGGATCATTCCCATGTACCAAAATAAAATAGAAACCGTTGCGTAAGTCGACACTGCGAAGACATCCCATTCAAGGGGGCTTCGAAATTGAGGCCAAATTGCATTTGCATTCGGTATGGGAAACAACCACCAAGCAAACCACACTCTACCTACATGAAAAAGTGGGAAAATTCCCGCACAAATAACCGCAAATACTGTCATCGCTTCAGACGCACGGTTAATCGAGGTTCTCCATTTTTGTTTAAGAAGGCATAAAACAGCTGAAATCAAAGTACCTGCATGTCCAATTCCAATCCAAAAAACAAAATTAACAATCGCCCAGCCCCAATTCACTGGGTTATTATTTCCCCAAACTCCAACACCAGTGGACACTAAGTAAACGAGTCCCAATCCAGTGAAACTAGCAATGCTGAGAGCTGTAATGAAGCACCACCACCACCAAGTAGGAGTTTTCTGTTCAACAATCCCACAAATCTTTTCTGTTACCCAATGAAAGCTTCTGTTGTTGAGAACAAGAGGAACTTCCTCCCACTTTGCAGGTTTCACTTTATTCATCAATTCGGGTGAAATTACATCCGACTGATCTGTTACCTTAGATGACATTAATGTTTTTCTCCTTTTATGGTGTCGCTAGCATGATCACCCTCTTCGTGGTGAGCAGGATGTGCTTTATCATGGTATTCCCGTGCTGCATGTGGAGAAGATGCAAAGTCAGGCATACGATTGTTCGGGTTACGTACTTTTGCTAAGAAGGTAGTTCTTGGTCGGGTATTTAAGTACCCAAGAACAGAATAATCACGAGGGTTGTTTTTGAGTTTGCTAACTTCACTTTCAGGATCTGATAAATCACCAAATGAAATACTGTCGGATGGACAAACCTGTTGACATGCAGTTTTGATAGTACCATCGGGGACTTTTATATCATCTTTGCTAAGCTCAATATCACCACCGTCTTTTCCGGTAACGAGTAAGGCATTTCTTTGCGCTTTTACTTTTACTTGAATTTTAGATTCTTGAATTCTTTGGACACAATAAGTACACTTTTCCATGACGCCACGCATCCGAACGGTAACATCTGGATTTTTACCCATAGAAGGAAGTGGATCATTCTCTTCACCCAATGGACCTTTATATAATTCGTCTGTCTTTCTTTTATTCCAATCGAAAAAGTTAAACCGTCTTACTTTATATGGACAATTGTTCGCACAATACCGAGTACCGACGCATCGGTTGTAGGCCATTGCATTAAGGCCTTCTTCATCATGTACGGTTGCGTTTACCGGGCATACCGTCTCGCATGGTGCGGTCTCACAATGCATGCAGGCAACACCTTGAAATGAAACTTGAACATCGGATGGTAATTCTGCACCATCTCGTGCAGTTGAGCTAAAGTATCGGTCCAACCTAATCCAATGCATTTCACGACCTCTCAATACTTGGTCTTTACCTACAATTGGAATGTTGTTTTCACTTTGGCATGCAACGACACAAGCACTACAACCAGTGCATTGATTTAAATCAATTGCCATACCCCACTGGTGTAAACCGGGAGTTTCAGATTTCTCGTAATTATGATCCGGGTGGTCATAAGACGAATTTCCCCGAGGAGTGGTTTGTGCCTTAAATTTAAGATCTGCCTCTTGGTCTTTCCCCCAAATTTTAGGTGAGTGAGACTCAGCACCCATATGAGAGGCAAATGCTTCATCAGTAATATACTCTTCTGCGTTCCCCTCTCTTACAATTGCCCTTCCTTCCATGGACCAATGTTCTTGTACATTTGCGAGTGTTTCAAATTCACCAGTAGGTTCGATTGAAACATTGGATACGATTCGGTCGAAATTACTACCCAGGAGTGGATAAGCATTATATCCAGTCCCCTTGCCTACTCGACCTACATTTGAGCGACCCAGTCCAAGACTAGCAATAATACTACAATCAGCCAAGCCAGGTTGGACATATATTGGACCTTCAATGGTTTGATCTTCACTTATTGAAAGTGTAACGATAGGTGCCTTTTGTTTGCCATGATCAAAGTTGGCAGCATCAGGTGCAATTTCGCCATTTTTGTTTAGCATCGTCGGCTCTGGGAGAAGTCCTAAGGTCGGATATTTTTCCTCAAGCATCTTCGCGAGTGCGGGACTTATTAAAAGTGCATTATCCCAAGTCAATTTGGAAATTGGGTCAGGACATTCCTGCATCCAACCATTATTTGCGTAACGACCGTCCCAGGAATGGAAATCTGGTATCAGTAAAACCTCTAAATTGTCTAAAGTGGGTGGTTCTGGTAACTCCTCTTTATTTTCAATTAATTCCAGAAGGGAAATTTCTTTCGAGTAGTAACTTGGACTCTGCTTCTCAATACCTAGTCTTAAGAAATCATCATAAGAATTAGTTGATGAACGCTTTTCATGGAGAGATTTTACAAAATCATATGTATTTTGAGAAGAACCTAGCAGCACTTGGAGTAACTCTAAATCTGATATCGTTTCGAAAAGGGGTGCCAGTAATGGTTGAACAGGAACAATTGCGGATCCGTCCCAAGTTTTTCCCTCATCCCAAGATTCTAAATAATGGGACTGACCGATATGATAATCGCAAAAAGAAGTAGTTTCATTTACCGAATCACCCAGATGGATTTTATTAGAAATTTTAGTAGAAAAATTACCCCAGTCTAACGAGCTTGCCTGGTGTACAGGATTGCCCCCTAAAAATATAAGTGTATCCACTTCGTCCTTCAACACTGCTTTTTGAAGGGACAATAAGTTTGTTGCAGCTTTTTCAGTCGCTTGATATTTCACTGTTCGCCCTATACAACCAAGGACTTGGTTGATAGCATAACAAATCAAATGAACTTCCTCTGGTAAATGACTGCCGGGTAAAATAACACTTGATTTATGTTTCGTGCAAAGATCAACCGCACACTCCTTGATCCATTTAGCATGTGTTTCTGCTGCTTGACCTCTTTTTTGAAGCCGTTCGATCTCAGCATTAGTACCACTTTTTCTAATTGTGAAAATTTCTGCGGCAAGCAGGTTGGCAAAAGCAATAAATTGAGATGATTCGAGGCGTAATCTATGATCAGCAACTCCACCCGTTATCGTAAGGTCTGACTCCACACTGTAAAGACGATTCATCTTTTTGGCGTCCTTGGCTGAGAGGACTTTCCTCCCTTTCATTAACGCACGGGTATTCGCAAGAGAAAAAGGTTCACGGTTACCAAGAAAATCACAGTCTAGTGCCAAAACGCGAGATGCCTTGCCCAAATTGGGGATCAATCTCAGTCCTCCATCGATACCAATTGCACTACCTAACTTAATTTCAGGTGAATTGAGATCAATGGCTTCATATTCCGACCAAATAACACCCTTCTCAATTAACTGTTTGGAGAGAACTTTTCTTGCGGTTGAACTTGATTTTTCAGCAAGAATCGCAACCTTTCCTTCCTTCATCAGGTTCACTAAATCATCTTTGACTTGATCAGATGAAATCACATCCCAAGAATCTTCACCTTCTTCAGACCGTTTGAGTGAAGACTTGCTTCTGTCGGGATCATAGAGATCTAAGACACTGGCCTGTGCATAAATAGATGTGCCTCCACCGTTGGGAATGTAGCTAGGGTTCCCTTCTATTTTAGTTGGGCGACCTTCGTGACTTTCCACGATTAAAGGTGTGTATCCCTGGGCACTAGGCATTGATGTAGCGTAGTAATTGGGTACGCCCGGGATGAGTTCTTCAGGACTTTTTCCATACGGCAATATGGTATGCTCAGGTCTTCTACATCCTGTCATACCTAATCCTGCCAAACCGAATGAAGCGGCCATTAATTTCATGAATCCTCTTCTCTGTACGCCTTCAAGCATACTGGCACCTTCTGGGAATTCTCTTTCTACCCAATTTTTAAAACTAGGTTTGGAAGCTAGATCATCGAGACTTTTCCAGTAACGTTTTCCGTTAACTAAGGTTTCTTCGGTCACTTGTTTAATCATCGGTGGCATCCAGTACAGCTAAGGGGAGGATTAACACCCCATTTATTTTTGATATCCAGTCCGGCATGGATTTGATCAAGATGAGGATTGTCGGGATTTGAATTTGGAAGAGACCAATCTAAATTAGTTACCTCTTTCATTGGTCTTAAGGATTTCTCCGGATTTCTGTGACATTCCAAACAAAATGACATGCTTAGTGGTTTATCATGGTGGACAACTTTCATTTTATCTACCCTGCCATGACATTCTACACAACTCACACCACGGTTAACATGAATTGCGTGGTTAAAATAAACATAATCTGGGGTTTTGTGGATACGGACCCATGGAACAGCAGGACCTTGGTTTAAAGAACCGTCACCGTTTGAATCTTCCCCTTCAGATAGAATACCATCCCTGTTAGTGTCTTCACCAAAATAAGAATCACGAATTGGGGCAAGTAGAGGGGAATCCGCTTTGATGTTTTTGTGACAAGACATACAAACTTGTGCACCAGGAATGTTGGCGTGAGATGATTTATCGACGCCGTGATGGCAGTAACGACAATCGAGTCCCAATTGACCCGCATGAAAACTATGGTCGTAAGAAACCGGTTGAGTGGGTTGATAACCGACCCTTGTGTATTTAGGGGTTGCGTAATAGGTGATGCCCGCGGTTACAGTACCACCAATAATACCCAAAGATAAAATTACTTTAACTGGAATCGTGTTTACCCAACTAGGAAAAAGATTTCTCATATTAAATGGTGTAAGTCTCGCAGTAAAATCCGAGGAACTTTAAACCATACTGGGCGAAAGAAATGGTTGGGAGATAGAAAATATTTGAAGTGGGCTTAAACACTGTTCCGAAACTACAAATATCAACTGTAGCTTACAATACCAAACATTTTAGCTGTAAACTATTAACGAGACTTAATTGTTGGTATTAGATTTACTTAACGAATTCGACTCTTGCATTCTTGTGAACAAATGACGAAATGCTGTTTTACAAATTTTGAAAACATTATCGCAAAGAAGTGATTTAGTAGTAGTAGGTTCCGGATTAGCGGGGATTTGTGCTGCGGTGAGTGCGTCGAGAGAAGGCGCTACTGTTTGCTTGATTGAGTCAAGGTCTTGTATTGGGGGAAGAATAGGAAAAGAAATTCAATTTCCATATGATTTTGAAGGTATGACTAATTACGCATATCAACGGGAGACCGGAATTTTAGATGAAATTAAAACGACCATTTACAAGGAAAACAAGGAGGGTAACTATTGTGGTCAGGAAAGAGCTTTAATTAGTTGGATAAGAAAGCAGGAAAGAGTTGAGTTATTTTTAGAAACCCAACTTTTCGAGGTGAAAAAAAATTCGGCAGGTGATAAAATCGAGTCAATTATTGCTATCTCAAATAAGCGCAGCGGACGTATTATTTTTCGTGCTCAGTACTTCGTCGACTGTTCTGGAAACGGCACTTTATCTCAATTGTCAAATGCCCCAGGGGAAACGGGATTGGATAAAAGGGAGTACGAGAAATCTTCTGCCTCTTCAACCCCGGTTACATTCCGAGCCGCTGCCAGTATGCAATTGGCCGTCTCTGCAAACCCAGTTTCTTTTAAGTTACCGTCCTGGATTTCCTTAAAATGGGAAGAAAACCATCAGTCTGCTAAACTTGATTTACTTGAGTCATTAGATAAAGAAATTGAGGGAGTCCATAATGTAGAATGGTTAGGCAAAGCAAAAAACGAACTCTCGGTTCATTCTGCTGATTTAATTTGGTCCGCATGGGATTATTTAAAAAATCGCTCTCCTATGATTGAGCGAGCTCGAAATTGGTTCTTGCAAGACTTTTCGCCGCTCACACTTAGTTCGCAAGGTTTTAGGGCAAACGGAGATTATGTTGTAACGCCCGAGGATATGGAGTCGGGTAAGCATTTTTATGATTCCGTTGCATTAGGTCGAGCTCCCCTCGATGTGGTTGATTCTCTTTTGTGCTCACCTCGAGGTAAGATTGCTCTCCCCCAACCTTTTGAAATTCCATTACGTTCTCTTTATTCCAGCAAGGTCAAAAACTTGTTTTTCGCGGGAGAGCATGCCTCTGCAACAAGCCGTGCATCAGCCAGCTTTTCTCACCCTCCTACTTCTGCACAGATGGGAGAAGCCGTTGGAGTCTGTGCTGCATTTTGTATTTCTAAAAATAGACTTCCTCGAACGGTTGCAAAAGTTGGTAATGTTAATGCACTACAGAAAAGATTAATGCGGCTAAATCATAACTGTAGCCTTTTGCCCATAGAAGATTCAGATAATCTGATTCCCGAATCTAAGGTCGTCGCCTCCACAACTTTAGGCAGTTTTGTAGGAAAAAGTACCACGGAGAAGCTTGTTTGTTGCCCGCTCGAGGGATTGATTCAATTTCCCGTTTCATCGAATTCGATTGATGAAATTTATTTGTACTTAGAAAGCAGTGAAGACTGTACAGTCGAATTCCGTCTTCTGGAATGCTCCTCCAGTTTGAGTACCACGCCAGGAAGTTGTTTGGTATCCAGTTCGCAAAAAATAAAAAAAGGCGGACCACGATGGGAAAAAATTGCACTGGAGTCTCCTGTTACAAAAAAAGGATGGCATTTTATCGAATTTACTAACAATCAAAAAGTTATTTTTTACGAACAGTCTAACACCGCGGTGGGGCTACTTTTTCATCGGTCCATCAAAGAGAGTAAATCGGGTTTTCTAAATCCCTACTCTCGCTATTTACCTAGTCTGCCTCATTCCCCTCGCCTCTCTAGTTCGCTTGCATTAGAAATTCTTCCTCAACAGCGTGTTTACGATGTGCAAAATGTTATCAATGACAAAATACGCCCAGATCATTTACCCAATTTATGGATCTCTGAAGAAACTGACTTTCGTTTTCCTGAGTATCTCGAATTTCATTGGGAGGAACCGCTGGATGTGTCCTCTGTCGAGATTGTCTGGGATGCCACTCTTGAGTTTTTATTTCCCTCTCGTCCACAATCTTTTCCTCAACCCGTAGTACCTTCGATAGTGAAAGACTATAAGTTATATTACATGAACAATGTTGGTCATTGGGAAGAACTTCTGGAGGTCACTAATAATGAATTAGGCTTTTCTCGCCACACTTTTGAAACTGTAAAAACCCGTGCGATTGAAATTGAAATAATTCAGACCAATGGATTAAATAGAGCACAAGTTTATCAAGTTCGTGCCTACTCGTGAAATTAATCAGTTTGCATTCCTTTGATTTGCGTTACATGTTTGACAATACTATCAACCAATCTTGCTCATGAATGCCCTTGCCGTACTCTTCCGTTTACTAAGTTTGTTTTCAGTTGCTGGTCTTGCCACATACTTATGGATGTTGTCCGAGACCAAAAAAATGCAATCCAATGTTTTCCTAGATAAACAGGTCAGGAATGGTTATTCAATTTTACAGTCTGAAAAAGAAGCTCAATGGAAAGATATTTCGACAAAACGAAGTGCTTTTAATGAAGTTTTTGACGATAACCAACCAGTAGGTTTGAACGATGAAAATCCTCTCGCTGAAGCACTTTCTAATTTGCGTACTGCAGAAGATGGAATTTTGAGAAATCCAGATTACCGTGATGCCTTGGAAGAATATTCAAAGGAATTTGGCGCGGATACATTTATTTGGGAATCAGAGGCAAAGAAATGGAAGGTTAACCCTTCAGTTAAAGCGAATTCAATTGCTAGCTTGAAAGATCCTTTTTCCGATGAAAAGCTTTTCCCCAAAGAAGATGTAAAAAAAGAAGATGGTTCGATTATTCCGGCTGTGTCTCGAGAAAACCGCCTACGAACCCTGCTTGGAATGTTTTACAAAGACAGGCATGAAAAATTTTCTGAAATCGGAAAAATGAGAGCAAAAATTGTTGAGCGTGATGAAGCACTTCGCGAGTCGCAAAACCTCTTTGATAAGATGAAAGAACAGAAGGAAGATTGGGAAAGAAAGTCAGGAGAGTTTGAAGTAAAACTCGG
>JAQXBH010000191.1 GCA_029252505.1 Opitutales bacterium
TGCTGGCCCTTACCATCATATCCAAACTCGGCTGTTTTAAGAATGCAGTCCCGTCCGATCTCTTTCACACCGTTCTTCAGTTCATCCAAATTGGTGATGATGAAGTGGTGGGCACACCCAAATCCATTTTCGGACAAAAACTTTTTTTCACGCTCCCTGTGCTGGCTGGTGATGATGGAATGTGAATTGGGACGCAGGGGCACGCGTTCCTCCACCTGCTTGAGCATATCGCCGGGCAGGTTCTCAAACTCGGCAGTGGCGACTTTCACTTGCGAGCAAAATTTTTTCAGTGCCTGGCGGTCGTCAAAAGGTTGGTGCATTACCTCGTCTGCCACATCAGCCGCTCCCGAACGATCACCACCTGTCCATGTAAGAATCTTGTATCCCATGGGCCGGGCGGCGAGGGCGAGCATACGACCAAGTTGGCCACCGCCGAGCACGCCAATCCAAGCGTCGCTTCCGGGTTGAATCATACGTTGCTTGGTGGGGATAGTTCGCTTGCCTTTACCTTGTTGCTTTGAGCCTGGCGAAAGTCATCGAGTTTCTGGGCCAGTTCCGCATCTCCAGCGGAGGCGAGCATAGATACGGCAAAAAGGGCGGCATTGACAGCTCCGGCATCACCAATCGCAAAGGTGGCCGTGGGAATACCAGCTGGCATTTGTACAATGGAAAGCAGGGAGTCCACCCCATTGAGTGCCTTTGATTTGATGGGTACTCCAAGAACAGGAAGGGGAGTCATGGCGGCTGCCATGCCTGGAAGGTGGGCAGCTCCTCCAGCTCCGGCAATGATACATTTCAGCCCACGATCTTTGGCGGACTGGGCATATTGGTAGAGGAGGTCGGGAGTACGGTGAGCACTGACCACCTTAGATTCCCAGTTCACTCCGAAATCGGACAGGGTTTGGGCAGCTTTTTCTAGAGTAGGCCAATCGGACTGGCTTCCCATGATGACTCCCACTACGGGCGTATTGTTCTCTGTCATCTAGAAGGATTGTAAGAATCAACGGAATGCGGGCAAGTCCATTCCGATTGATTCTCAAGTCATTATCAACGCTCAAAAGAATTGACGACATAATTGGGTAATGGGTTAATCGAACCTATGGTTCGTCTATTGATTCTTCTGTTTGCATTCTCGTTTTCTCTTATTGCCAAGGAACCACTTCGCACATGGACAAGTATCGACGGGCATTTTATGAATGCACGGTTCGTTCAGATTATTGGTGACGAGGTGAGGTTAGAAGACGAAAATGGGAAAAGATTTAATCTGAAAATCAAAATATTTTCTGATCAAGATCAGAAATATTTTGCTGATGCATATAAAAAATCTCTTTTTGCTGATCCTATTCCATTTAATGGAAATGGGCGGGGTGCCGTAATTGTTACTTATGTTAAAGGAGATGTTACTTTAATAGAAAAAAAGCGATCTAGTTACAGCAAGTTTTCTCCACAAATTAGGAAGGTAATAACGGGGGAGCCAATTGGATATGGTTCGTCGATAAACACCGGGAAAAACTCTAAGATTATCCTTGTTTTGACCAATGGATCGGTTGCTCATATTGGTCAGAATTCTAAAGTTCAATTTTCTGAATTGTGGCAAAAGAAATGGAACGGATCTGATCAGGTGATTTCCACTCTTAGCGAAGAGACCAGTCCATCTAGGTCTTATTTGAAACTGGATCGTGGTGAATTGGTTGTTGATATCAAAAAACTTAATAAGGGGTCTTCCTTTTTAGTAAAAACCCCAATCTTACAGGCGGGAATTAGGGGAACTCAATTTAAGCTTTCAGTGGCTCCAGATGCATCAAAACTAATGGTATTGGAAGGTCAGGTCGACTTTTTAGGAAGTGATAAAAAAGTTCGGAGTGTAAAAGGAAATCAAATGACAACGGCATTAAAGGGTAAGGTGCCAAAGAGTTCTATTATCCCAAAAACCGAGATGATGAAAGTGCAGAGAATTGTGAATGAAGCTATTGAGAATTCTTCAACAATAAGCCTAAACCAATTAGCTCGGACCACTAGTGAATTTTCTAAAAACGCTGAAATAATCATAAAGAGTGCTGCCAACTTAGAAATGATTTGGTGTCCGCCAGGTGGGTTTACCATGGGTCCAAGTGCTATCGATGCACAACCAAGTCATCAAGTGGTTTTAAATAAAGGTTTCTATCTTGGGCGATTCGAGGTAACGAACCAACAATACCGAGAGGTCATGGGAAAAGGTGCTAAAAATAAATTGCCAGTTTATGTTTCTTGGAAGGATGCAATGTCATTTTGCAGAACTCTGAACACGAATGAAAAGCTTCCGTTTGGTTGGACATTTACTCTTCCATCGGAAGTACAATGGGAATATGCCTGTCGGGCAGGAACCAGTACTTTATATTCATGGGGGGCCAAATTTAATGTAAAACTTGCCAACACGAGGGAAAGCGGTCTTGTAAGGTCTACTGAGGTAGGTAGCTTTTCGCCCAACCTTTGGGGCTTTTATGACATGCACGGAAATATGTCTGAATGGTGTATTGATCAATACGGTCCTTACCCCGGTGGAAAAGTTAAACATTATGAAAAAGATCATCGTTTAAGGCGCGGAGGATCATGGAATTCTACAGCACTTTATACTTCATCATCTGAAAGAGGGTTGCCACAACTGGCTAACCGAAAAGCGACTGCTGTAGATGGATTTCGTTTGGCACTAATTCAAACGAAATAAAATGAATCACTATTTTATTAAGACAAGTTTCGCTAAAATCTTACTGCTTCTATTCACGTTTAGCCTCACCGCCAAGGAACCAATCCGTACATGGACGAGTGCTGACGGACGAACCCTAGAGGCACGCTACCAGGAAATGGTCGGGACGAAGGTACGAATTGAAAATGCTTCGGGTCGCACATTTACGGTTCCCTTGACTGGGTTTTCACAAGCCGATCAGGAGTATGTGAAAAAAGCATATGAGCGGGCCTTGTTTGTTGATCCTCAACCGTTTGACGAAGGCGGCAGGGGAGGCGTGATTGTGGCTGCTGCCAAGGGGCGGGTGGAAGTATTGGTTCCCCCTCGGGACCGTTACTCGGATGTGAAGCCTACAGGTCGGGGGGTGATCGTGGGTGAGTCCATTGCCTCTGGTGCGACCCTTGCCACGGGTAGCGGTTCATCTGCCGACTTGCTACTGACCAATGGAACCTTGGCTCATTTGGGGGCAAATACAAAGCTGGTTTTGACAGCGTTGTTTCAGAAGAGTTTCAAAGGAAGCGATCAGAAGTCGAGCGAACTGACCAGAGAAGTTAGCCCTAGTCGTACCGCTCT
>JAQXBH010000220.1 GCA_029252505.1 Opitutales bacterium
TGATCACAGAGGTGTTTTGTGAGATTGGGTTATTCACTCCTTCGCCAGACCACGAGGAGAATGAATAGCCTTGCATTGGGATGGCATAGATAGAAGGGCTTGTACCGAATGCGAATGAACCCGACCCTGATGCTGACCCTCCTGCACTGCTTTGAATAGTTAAGTCGTATGAGTTAATTGTAAATAAAGCTGAAATATTTCTATCTTGGTTCATTTGAACTGATGTGGTTTGTGAGGCTGGGTTAGTTACTCCATTACCAGACCACGAGGAAAATGAATAGCCTTGCATTGGAGTCGCCAGAATTGTTGGGCTTGAGCCGAATGAGTGGGAACCAGAACCTTCGACCGAACCTCCTGTGGTGTGATTGATTGTTAAATTGTAAGAATTGATTGAAAACAAAGCTGAGACAGAACGATCTGCAGTCATTTCGACTGTGGTTGTAGCTGAATTGGGGGAAGAGATTCCCAACCCTTTCCATTTTTCAAAAGAGAAACCTAAGGCAGGAGTTGCCGTGACGATAGCATTGATGCCATAGGTAAAAGCTCCAGAGCCTAGGGCGGTACCGCCTTCGCTAGAAGTTAAAAAAAGATTATAGTAATTTTGTGAGAATTGGGCGGAGATGTTTCGATCTTGGCTCATTTGAACTGTGGTAGTTTGAGAGAGGGGCTCAGTTACGCCATCACCTGTCCACGAATAGAAGGAAAAGCCAGGTAATGGGGATGCGGAGATAGAAGTATTTTCATTAGCTGAATAGTTTCCAGCGCCCGAAGTAATCCCTCCATTAATGGGCTGAGATCGTATGTTTAAATAGTTTGAAACTTCCGAGCCTTGGGTAAAAGAAGCTGTTAAGTTTCGATCTTGATTCATTAAAACGGTGGTCGATGATTGGTTTTGGTCAGTTACCCCGCCACCATGCCAACTCAAAAAAATAAAACCAGGATCGGGTAGGGCGTGAATGGGAGCGAATGAATTGTAGGTAAATAGTCCTTCACCATCAACGGTTCCATTTTCTTCTGAATTTAAAGTTAAAGGATAGGAATTGATCGCAAAATTTGCAGTGGCTGTACGAGTCTGGGTCATATTGACTATTGTAGGATTGGCGGATGAGTTTGAAATGCCTTCACCGGTCCAGCCTATAAACGAATATCCAGTGGCGGGAGTAGCAGTAATAGAAGCATTAGACCCGTGTAAGAAGTTTCCTTCACCGTTAGCTATTCCACCAATACTGGAATTGACAGAGAGAGAATAGTAAACAGGCACAAACCGGGCAGTTATTTCTCTATTTTGCTCCATACTGACTGTCGTCGAGGCAGAGAAAGGATTTGTGATGCCATCGCCCGTCCATTCCGAGAATGAATAACCTGCCGAGGGAGTAGCTAAAATAGAAGCATTGGAGCCATACGAGAAGTTTCCTTCTCCAGTAGTTGTGCCCCCTTCATTACTCACTAAAGATAGCACATAAGAATTCAGTGAGAAATGTGCCTTGATAGTCCTAACCTGGTTCATATTTACCGTAGTCGAGGAAGAGTAAGGATCAGAAATACCGTTACCTGACCAGACAGTAAACGAATAGCCATCGCTAGGAGTTGCACTTACAGCACTAAGTGTTCCGTGAGGAATATTTCCTGATCCCGTAACTGTTCCTCCTGTGGTTGCGTTTACAGTTAATGGGTAGGAGTTCAATTCAAAGTTTGCAGTGACGGTACGAGCCTCGATCATATTGACCGTGGTTGTGGCAGATGAACTGTCAGTGATACCAGTTCCTGACCAGCCAGTAAAAGAATAGCCAGTACCTGGGGTTGCAGTTATCGTTTTTAAAGTGCCGTGGGGAATGTTTCCGGATCCGGTAGCCGTTCCCCCTGTTCCCGCATTTACTACTAAGTTATGTGTAAGTAACCCAAAATTCGCGGTTAAAGTTAAATCGGAACTAACTGGTAGAGCCAATGGATTACTCGTACCCGTTTGTCCGTTGCTCCAATGTGAAAAATTGTATCCGTCTGCGGTATTTGAAGTAACATGTAGGGTTGCGGTTGCTCCTGGGTTGTAAATACCTGCTCCACTTACTACGCCTGCTCCATTGGGTTCGATTATTACAGTAACGGTAAAGCTCGGCCAGGCACCCGAACGTTTATTATTTCTTTGAAATTGAGGCCAAGAGTTATCCGCTAATCCTGCCCCCACATTTACCGAGTATACTTTATTGTCAAAGCATCCAAAAAATAAATTCCCATTTGAGTCCAGGGCAAGGGAAGAATCCACCAATCCACCAATAGAGAGTGGCGAGGATGAGTTATTGGTATCCCATGATTTCGTTCCGTCTGAATTAAAAGCAAAGAGATGGTTTTCCCCAAATCCGGTATATCCGATGACATAAACCTTACCATTGGAATCGACGACAGGGGAACTGTAGAATACATCTCCCGAAAAAACTTCCCAATTAGAAATACCCGTGACTCGATCCACTGCGCGAAGATATCCGTCGCGGGAAACAAAAAAGACTTCATTGTTTTCTCCTAACACGGGAGATGCATCAACACGGTCATTGGTCCCAACCTTCCAGTTCAGTACCGCGGCACTGGCTCCGTCCGCAATAGAATAACAATATCCGTTGCCACTTCCGAAGTATAGATTTCCTGACAGATCAATGGCGGGGGATGAAAGAATTGATTTGTTTGTGTCCGTCACATCATCCACTTCGTAGGTCCATTTTTTACTACCATCCTGATTAAGGGCATGAAAGGTCCCGTTTTCATCCCCGAAATAGATGGTTCCGTCCTGTCCAATCGCGGCCGAAGAAGTGATTGCATTTCCTATGAAAGTTTCCCATGCCAGGGAACCGTTTGATTCTAAAGCGTAAAAAAATTCGTCTTTGGATCCAAAATAAATCCTTCCCTCTACCCCTATAGCCGGGGAGGCAATAATACTACTACTCGTATTGAAGTCCCATAATTTAGAGCCGTCCGTTGGATTGATTGCATAGAGTTGATTGTCCCAGGATCCAAAATAAATGGTTCCGTCTGACCCGATTGCAGGGGTTGAATCAACCCAGTCCCCGGTCGTGAAAGTCCACTTGGCCGATCCATCCGAATTGATCGCGTGGAGTTTATTATCATTCGATCCAATGTATACTGTCCCGTCCGTTGCAATGGCAGGAGATGAGAAGATAGTTCCCCCAGTCGAGTAAGGAGTTGTCCAATGATTCGTTGGGTTTGCAACTCCCACAGACGCAAGCACCGCAGTCATGAGTATGGGAATGAAAAACCTAGCTTGGCAGTGACAAGGAAAGAGGAGAGACATGTTCTTAGTTAGCACAATTTGGTTAAATAATACAAATTTATTAAAGGCCTTCTTCGGCTTGAATTTCCACACAGAAGGTGGATCCCTTACTGCTGCTTGATTTAAGAAAAATTCCCCCATTCATTTGCTCGGCTAATTGCTTACAAATCGCCAGTCCGAGCCCACTTCCATGTTCCTTGTCGCTTCGGGTGGGAGAGAATAAATCACCCTTGATGTGCTCGGGGACACCCGGTCCATTATCGGCCACTAGAAATACGATTCTACCTTCCGCTTTTTCAAGCTTTAGAAAGACTTTTGTCCTACTATCTGATTCCAAAGCATTCTGGACCAGGTTTTGTAGAATGGGGAGTAGGAGATTGGCCTGTAAGTTGTTAATATTAACCTGGTCCCACTGGCTTGAGATTATGCTCACACTAGTACCCTTTCCTTCCTGGTCAAATTTTCTTGCCGTCATGCAAAGAAGCTCATGGGCTTGGAAAGAATAGCTTTCTTCATCCAGCTCATATTCTTTGAGGCAGTTCATTGTCTCATGAACCAAGTTTTCAATTTGTTTTGTGGTGGATTGCAATGCCTGATCAGCAATTTTTGAGTCGGCGCTATCTCCCCCCAATTCCAAGTTTTTTAGTCCCATGAGCGGACTTTTAATTGCATGCATCAAGTGGGCAGTAATTGCACCCAGTCCAGCAGTTTTACAAGCCATGACAAGCCTTTGGTTGGTATGCTTTAGATCCTCGGTTTTGGCGAGCAGTTGTGCTTCCGTTTTCTGTAGTCGTGTAAAAAATAGACTGAAGACAAAAAGTAAAAGAATGGATCCCAATAGAAAAACGATCAGTCCTTGTTTCATTACCTGTGACTTGATTGCATTCCGTTCGGGAATGATATCCGTCTTCGGGTCAACGATCAGTTCGAGGAACCCCACTTCAGCCTCTTCCCCCATTGGGAAAACAATGGATAGGGCATCACTCTGGAAATTAGTTGTTTTTCCTGCATCTATCACTTTTTCTAAAGAGAAAAACCTCTTTTTTGTTTTCTCTATGTTGGTTGATAAGTCGAGGATTTTACCCTTGTCGTCATAGGCATACACACTTCGGATATCAGGAATTTCCAGACATCTCATCGCGAGAATTCTAAGCCCCTCGATGTCGTCGTAAATCAATTGGTCCAAACCAAGATTAATGTAATCAAGGTTTTCTTCGAGGAGTTCCTTTTCTATATCCTCAAAGTGGTTATTAATTACAGGTAAAAGGATATTTGCAGTTCGTTCGATTGCTAGATTGTAGAATTGATTGAGGGCAAAATACTGGAGGACAAAAGTAAGCAATCCAAAAAGAAATAAGATTGCTCCAATGATAAGGCGTCCCTCTTTGGACTTTTTTGGACAGATCAATGATTGGTTGTTTTCAGTTTTCAATTTGCCTAATTTTCCCACTTTACACCCAACGCCCAAAAGTTGGTATAATATTCATAATCCCTTGCATTCGATTGATCCTCCTCATAACGCCACTTGAAATAAGTTTCCCAGTTCGATGATATTGTACGAGTCACCAGTAAATCAATTGCATAACTTTGTCTTTCAAATTCTGTTCCAGGGGAAACTGATCTAATGTCATATAAATAATGGGCCCAACCTAATTCCGAGACTGATTTCCATTTCTCGCCTTTCATTTCGTGGGATAGCTTTGTGCTTATTTTACTGTAATCATAATAGGCACCGGCATTATCCGATAATTGGCTATATTTGAGTTCTGCTCCCAGTGCGTCTAGCCATGGGTTTTTCGACTGCTTTTCCCATGACCCAGAAAAGCCTGTTTTTTCGGTTTTGAGATTTCCCCCTGATAAATTTGTGCCCTCTCCATCCTTTCTTTTCCGTTCAACATAACGAATCGTATGGTGGAAGATTTTCGCATGTAAGGTGGTTTGCTCACTTTGTTTAGCGGTTAAATCTACATGGATTTTCTGATCCGAATTATTTTCGGAAGGGTTGTCATAGCGATCGATCCCGAATGCAGTCTCGGTAGACAATTTTATTTTGGGAGTAAGTTGGTAGCCGAAGTGGGGAATTATTTCTGATTTGTTCGATTGTACCTGCATTGAGAACGGGATGCCCAGGTCTGAGAAATCAAAAGCCTGATCGTAATAGGTGTGCCGGAGTTTTGCACCCCATGAGCGGGGAGAACTTTTGGGCCTGTAGGAATGCTCTGCCTGAAGGAGAAGAATACCGGTTAGTTTGTGGTCGTCCACTTCCAAAAACCTTTTTCCTTCCCCGTAAAAATAGAAATAACTTAGGTAATCAGGGTTGGCCTGTCTCAGAAAAAAACTTTCCGTTTCAAATTCCATGTAAGTGCTTGATTCTCGGACATAGGGTCCATACATGGGGTTGTCTGAAAAACCGAAACCAACAGTGGCGGAAACGGACGGTAACCAGCTTTTGGATTCAGGGAGTTCAATAAAATCATTTTCTTCCCATTCAGTATCTGTGAGTTCAATTTCATTGATCGAGCCGAAGAGAAGAAATTCAAGCTCCTCATCTGTCATTACGCTCTCCTTTTTAGCAGGAGTATTTTGTGTGGGAGGCGAGGGGGGGGGAGGGGGTTCTACTGGAACTATCTGCCTGGGAGTTTCGGTAATTTTGTTGGCAATTGGACTTGCATCAAAGCCACCAAGATTGAGGACCTCCAGGTTTCCCAAGTTTGAAACAAAGGAAGAAGGTTCTTTTATGACCTGAGCAAATACATCACCGGGAAGTATTCCTGAAGCATGTAAAAGCAATACACTTAGCAAAGTAAGAAACCTATAATTTCCCGTAATCAAGAGACCATATTAAAAAGTTGTTTTAGTTTTGCCAAAGAAAAAGGAAGGAGCGATAAAATCGCTCCTTCCTATCAGCTTTAATTGGCTTTAAAATCGAAAAACTTACAGATCGGAAGTACGGGTTGCTTCGGTTTCGACGAGTTCCCTAATTTCTTCCTTAATTTCCTTGGATTGTGTTTTTATCTCCTCGTGCTTTACTTTATTGGACTCCTTGAATTCAGCAATTAAATCCTCTTTTTCCTCTTTTGAGGCTTCCTTAAGTTGCTCGTGTAGTTCTTTACGGGCGGAGTGTAGTTCTTTGTGTTTTTCTTTAAGGGCTTCGACTTTTTCTTTTAACTCGGCAGTAAGTTCGGGTCTTTCGGGTTTTTCAGGACGAGCGGATTCGATACTTTCGCGAATCGCTTCATGTGCTTGTTTGATTGCATCGAATTGATCTTTATTATCGGCTTTAAATGCTTCAATGGCCTCTCGCATTTCTTCCTTGGAGGCAGTTTTACCGAGCTCGGCAAGTTTGCCTTTCATTGATTCGTGAAGTTTTTTCTGATCGGCTTTAATTTCTGCCAGGCTATCTTTTACCGCATCACTTAGCTCGGGTTTTGCAGGACGCTTGGGACGTTTGAATTCGCCTTTCTTCTCCATTTCCCCGCGTAAAGCACCCAGTTTTTTCTTCGCTTCTTCCTGGGAAAGCTTACCCTCTTTCACGGCCTGCTGGATCTTATCAGCAAATTCCTTGGGGGAGCGTTTTTCATCATCAGATAAAACTTCAGGTTTCTCGATGTTTGCGATTGCTGCTTCCATTTTTTCTTTGGCTTCTTCTTTGGTTATTTCACCGGCATCCAAAGCTTGTTTAATTTCTTCAGCCACTTCTTTTGGAGGGAGAGGTCGGTGTGGTTTTGGCTGGGCAAAAACAAAACTTGCTCCGAGTCCGGCAATAAGTAGGTAGGCGATTGATTGTTTCATGAATGATATGGTTTTTGTATATTGATGTTTAGATGATGGAATCACTTTATCATTTTTAGTGCCAAACCTAGGTGAGGTGCTTAAGTCCATGATTTTCAAAATCTTGTGGTTAAATTGATTAAGCTTTGGATTTGCCAAAGAAGTGTTATTGGGAATTATTTCCCAATAGTATGGCTATTTATTGGGAATTATTCCCCAAAGCCTGTTTACTTTTTCTTTTGTAAACGGTAACGAATGTAATCCCTGGGCACGCCAAGGAATCTGGCTGCTTCCGAAATGTTTCCATTTGCCTGGGATATTGCTCGTTCGATAAGTCGAACCATCTCTTTTTCCAGATCGAATCCATCCTCTGGAAAAACGAAAGAGGGATTGAGCCAATCATTTTTGGCAAGCAATGTGTTGTTTGTTAACCCGCTTGGTGGATCGTTGGAAAGTTCCAGGTCTTGCCCTTTTTCGGCCATGATCAATGCCCTCTCCAGGTCATGAATCAATTCTCTCGTGTTACCTGTCCATTCGTGTTGAAGCATGTAATCTTCACTGGATTTAGATATTGTGGGTACCGGTAACCGGTATTTTTTACTGAGAACAGTGAGAAAATGGTGGGCTAAGGGCAGAATGTCAGCCCCCCTGGTTTTGAGTTCGGGAATATTGATCCGTAATAGATCCAACCGGTGAAATAAGTCCTCTCTGAATTCCCGACTCTGAATCATTTGTCTCAGGTCCTGGTTGGCTGCAGCAATAATTCTTATATTCACTTTTATCTCTTTGGTTCCCCCAACTCTGCGAATGATCCCGTTTTCAATCGCCAGCAAAACTTTGGCCTGTGCCGCGAGGGAAAGGCTTGCGATCTCGTCCAAAAAGAGGGTGCCCTGGTCGGCCGCCTCAAAAAGACCGATACGGGCATTTTTGGCATCGGTAAATGCCCCTTTTTCATGTCCGAAGAGTTCAGATTCAATCAGGTTCTCCGGGATTGCGGAGCAATTGACTTCGACAAATGAGTTTTCAGACCTGGGACCATGAGCATGAATCCAGCGAGCGTAAGTGGATTTACCGGATCCAGTAGGACCATCGATGAGCAGGGGAGGGAGGTTTGCATTCAGCCTACGGTCTGCCTCCAATATTTTTTTCATTTTTTCCAAGTCCTGGGCAAACACACCATTAAAAAATAGATCATTGGTTTTCTTTTTTTCCTGCTCCCGGTGGTGCTGCCTGAGACGAATACTCTTTCTCCGGCTGTCAGCTTGGGCAAAGACATAGGGCAGTTCATCTAGGTCAAAAGGCTTACTCAGGTAATCAGAGGCACCCAATTGAATTGCCTCCACAGCGGAGCGGATCCCGCCTTCACCGGTCATGAGAACGGTCGAAGTATTTTGGGGTACAATTCCCTCTCTGAGTAGTTCGAGACTGTCGCCGTCGGGTAGGTTCAGATCAAAGAGAGCCGCATCAAAGCTTAGCTCGGGCAGGGCTCTTCTTGCTTCGTTAAGACTTTGGCAATGAGTCACATCTGCACCACTTTTTTCCAAAAAAGAAGAAATTTGTTTGGCCAGAAGCAAATTATCCTCCAATAGAAGAACTTCTTTGCCTATAAAAAATGCGGATGTATGGTTTGAGAATTTCATCTTTAAGTAGAATTTAAAAATGAGTCCTCGGTAAAAATAAAAAACTTTGCAAACCAATTTTCATCGATCATTGTAGATTTATGGCGATTAGGTCTTTACTATGGATGTTTTTGGCGGGGGCATTTTGTTTTCTTAATGGAGAAACTTCCGTTCAATTGCAGCCGCCTGACTGGGCTAGGCTTGATGCATTTCAGGGCACATTATCGAAGAGTACATTTGAGCAGACTTTACACCAAGTTTACTGTCCACGAGTAAGCTGGTATCAAGACTGGATCAAATTGAATGAAAGTGCGGTTTTGATTCGAAAAAAAAGGGGCGAGGATAGTTGGTATTCACTTTCCTTTTCCGAAGGAAATCAAACTATTTCAAAGAATCCTGACGTCCTTTTCGCCGATAAGAAAAATAACTTAAATGGAGTTCGTATTGCCTTAGACCCTGGCCACATTGGTGGGCAGTACTCAGAAATGGAAGGGAGACATTTTGCACTGAATGGAAGTTTACCAGTCAAGGAAGGAGACCTTGCATTATCGGTGGCAGTTAGGCTTAAGCAAAAACTGAGTGGACTGGGAGCAGCAGTAAAATTAATTAGGGAGAAGAATGAACCTGTTACCGTACTTCGACCACATGATTTTGCCGGTGAGGCTGAGATTTGGGTAAGGCAAAGGGAATTACTTTTAAAAAAAAAGTTCAACCCCGAGGAAAGAGCTAAATTAATGAGGAAACGCAAGGAGATCCTCTTTTACCGGATCTCAGAGATCCATGCTCGTGCAAAGTTAGTGAACGAAGACATCCGACCGGACTTGGTAATTTGTTTGCATTTAAATGCCGCGCCATGGTCTGACCCTGAAAAGTTTGAATTAGTGGAAAGGAATGATTTCCATGTATTAGTAAATGGCTGTTATATGGGGGGGGAATTATCGGATGATAATCAAAGGTTTGAAATGGTTTTTCGTTTAGTCAACCGATGGAATAAAACCGAACAGCATATTGCGGAGAGCGTATCGCATGCGTTTACACGCAAGACAAATCTACCAATATTTAATTACAAAGGACCGAATGCATTAAAGGTGGGGAATGTTCCTGGAGTATGGGCACGAAATCTTCTTGCGAACCGGATTTATCATTGTCCGGTTGTTTTTTTGGAGCCATATGTGGCTAATTCCCATGATGCCTATGAACGCATAATGTTAGGCAATTACAAAGGTAAGAAGAAAATTAACGGAAAATGGAAAGAAAGCCTAGTTGAAGAATACGCAGACAGCGTATTCTTAGGAATTAAAAAAAGTCTACTTCCTGTCCGAAGATAGTTTTCATTCGAGAATTACTTATCCAAAGAATCGAGCAGCATTTTCTTAAGAGCGGAAAGCTGGTTCTCTACGGTTTCTTTTGGACCGGTCATCTTAATAAAAATAAAGCCTTTCTTTCCCTCAATAATAGCTGCCAAAAGTGCGTAGTTTTCTAGGGGTGTTTTCGGGCCAAAAGCTCGACCGCTTAAAAAAGTTCCATGTGCTTGTACATAGGTTACTGGAGTATCTCCAATGGTAGTGTTCTTGACATCCCTTCCCTTGGCTTCTTCGAATTGGGACATCCAACGGTCTACATTTGCCTTTACTCCACCCGCTCCACCGCTGCCAAAGTAAAAGAATGCAACCTCTGCATCTTTTTCCTTCTCTCCCGAGACCTTAAACTGGGCTTTACGCATTTTAGAAGTGGGAACAGAGGATACCCAATTTGAGGGAGAGGAAAAGGAGTACCCCGCAACCTCAACAGATTCAGCATGAATGAAGTGTGCGGAAATCGTTAGTACAAAAAAGAGGCTTAGTGCAGAGTGGATTGTATTGGAAAGCTTCATGATTGGTAAGGTGGTAACTATTATATAAAGGTTTTCTGGAAACTAAGGTGTTTATTGATTATCGCTAGGCTTTTCAAAAACCATAAAGTGTTGTTGCGGTAAAAAATCGAGTGTTTCTTTCCACACAAACCCGACCTCACAAATTTCTTTCCTCGCTTGTTTTTCGGACATTTTATGGAGTAATTTGATCGGAACACCCGGATCTTCTTCCCGATACTCGATTAAAATGAGGCGTCCTTTTTGCTTTAACGATTGAAAGATAGACAGAGCCATTTCCCGGGGGTAGGAAAATTCGTGATATGCATCCACAATGAGAGCACAATCGATTGAATTGGAGTCCAGTGTGGTATTTTTGATGGAGCTTTGTACAGTCAGAATGTTGTCAAAACCACCTTTTCCTTTTTTGGCCCTTATAATGCCTAGCATTTGGGGAGAAATGTCAACTGCGTGAACTCTTCCCTGTGGAACGAGCGGAGAGATTCTAAATGAAAAGTACCCAGAACCAGCACCGATGTCGGCCACATGGTCGGTTGCAGACAGCTTCATGTTTTTGATCAGCAGGTCAGTGCGTTCTTCTTGCTCTCTCTTGGGGCGTTCCAGCCAACCTGCACCTAGGTGACCCATCACTTGTGAAATTTCTCTGCCTAAATAATACTTACCAATTCCATCCTTTGTTCGTTCCCCTTTTTGATAATAGCTTTTCGTACTATTGGCCTCTTTTGTAACTTCAGACCACAAGGTAGGACTGTAACAAACTACGGCAAGGGGGAACAACAGCTTTATTATAAGGACAATGGATGAGTGCATCTTGTTATTTTGTTATTCTTTTTACGATGATTGCAAATCAATATTGTACTTACTATTATATCTCGTTATAAAAAAGTTACTAAATATGAAAGTGATTAGAGCAAATAGTGCGGGGTTCTGCTGGGGAGTTGAGAGGGCAATTCAGGTTGCCCGCGAGGAGGCTCGAGGTGGAGAAAGAACAGTCTACACAGATGGCCCTCTTATCCATAATAGTCAGATGATGACTGCTTTGGGGCGTGAGGATATCCGAGAAGTGGGGAATTACCAAAGTGCTTCTCAGCTAGATTTACCACAAGATAACGAGAAAGAGTCGGTGGTGGTGGTCAGAGCGCACGGAATTTCTCCTGACAGACGAAAGTATTTGAAAAATCTTGGGTTGCCTTTTCGAGATGGAACTTGTCCTGATGTTGGAATAATCGCCGGAAAAATAAAGTCTCATGCTGAACGGGGCTTCGATGTAGTTATTTTTGGAGACCCTGAACACCCTGAGGTATCGGGTTTACTTGGGTATGCTAATGATCGAGGTCATGTCATCACCAACGAGGAAGACTTAGACAAATTACCGGCTTTTGATTCTGGTGTGGTTATGGTTTCTCAATCCACGATGTTTACTCACGAGTTCAAAAAATTATCGATCCGATTATCCGGAAAATATCCCGATCTCGTTATATTAGACACAATTTGTGGTGCTACAAAAGAAAGGCAGTCGGATTTGATAGATCTGGTCAATGATGGTGCGGATGTAATCGTGGTAATAGGGGGAAAGCATTCTGCAAATACTAGAAAACTTGCGAAACTCGCCGCCAGCTATGATAAGCCTACCTTTCATATTGAAACGGCTGAAGATATAAACAAAGAAAGTTTTGACGCTTTTCAATGCGCGGGTGTGACCGCCGGTGCATCGACTCCAGAGTTTATTATTCGTTCAGTTTGTGAAAAACTGGAAACTTTTTAACAACCCACTTTTATGCCAACAGAAATATCTAATGTTCTCGCCGAGCGCTATGCCTCGAACCCAATGAAAAACCTCTGGTCTGCAACCGGAAAAATAATTCTAGAACGAGAGTTTTGGATTGCAGTGATGAAGGCACAGAAAGAATTGGGTGTTGAGATTGAGCAGGAGGCAATTGATGCGTCAGTCGCAGTAAAAGCCTCGGTTAATTTAGATTCAATTCAACAACGAGAAAAAGTGACTAAGCATGATGTAAAGGCACGCTTGGAGGAATTTGCCGACAAAGCAGGACATCAACATGCCCATAAGGGAATGACCAGTCGAGATCTTACTGAAAATGTGGAGCAACTCCAAATTCATCGATCTTTGAGTCTGATTTTAGATAAAGGAGTTGCTGCTCTCTTGGCATTAGCTCGAAAGGCCGAGGAATATAAAGAAATTCCGCTTACCGCCCGCTCCCACAATGTACCGGCCCAAGTCACCACGCTCGGAAAAAGAATGGCCAATTGGGGAGAGGAATTGGAACGTGTGTTGGAGGCACTTTCCAGTTTGTGTGTCACCTATCCCTACCGTGGGTTGAAAGGTGCAGTGGGCACTCGGTTAGATCAAGTTACCCTCTTGGGTGATACTGAAAAAGCAGAGCAATTGGACCGCAAGGTAATGGAGCACCTGGGAGCCACCGCAAATTGGCAAAATGTCGGACAGGTCTACCCGCGGAGTCTTGATTTTGAAGTGATCTCGATCCTGGTTCGTTTAGCCGCGGCACCTTCCAGTTTTGCCAAGACTCTACGGATTATGGCCGGGCATGAACTACTAGGGGAGGGGTTTGCAAAAGGGCAGACCGGATCTTCCGCCATGCCTCACAAAATGAACAGCCGAAGTTGTGAGAGAATAAATGGATTTCACGCCATTCTGAATGGCCATTTAACTATGGTATCAAACCTCTCTGGCGATCAATGGAATGAAGGGGACGTTTCCTGCTCGGTAGTCAGAAGAGTGGCGTTGCCGGATGCCTTTTTTGCGATTGATGGATTACTGGATACTTTCCTTACAGTTCTTACCCAGATGGAGGCATTTCCCGCCATGATAGAAGCGGAAGCCTCTCATTATCTACCTTTTTTATTATCCACGACATTTATGATGGAGGCAGTAAAGGCGGGAGCGGGCCGCGAAGATGCACACGCAGCGATTAAGGAACATGCAGTGGCCACGGTAAAAGATCTCCGTACTGGTAAAGCGAAAGAAAATGACTTAGCAAAGCGTTTAGCAAAAGACAAAAGAGTCGGTTTGAATTCAACCGTTTTAAAATCTCTCATCAAGCAAGGCCAAAAGCGAATTGGTGCTGCGTATTCCCAAGTTGATTATTTTGTAGCTCGAGCCGATTCCTGGGGGAAAAGATATCCAACCGCACAAGAGTATACTCCGCCATCCATACTCTAGAATTTACTGATTCTAATAGATTCGATTGGTAATTCAAAATATTTTGCGATTGCCATTTTCATAGTTCATCTGTGGAGTAGTCGCTTTTTCGTTATTTGACTCTTTAATATTATGGCAGATGAATTAGTTGGAAATTGTTTGGTCGCTCAATCTGGGGGACCAACCGCCGTTATCAATGCGAGTGTTGCTGGAGTAGTGACAGAAGCCCTCAATAATCCATGTATTGAGGAAATATATGGTGGGATGAATGGCGTGCTTGGCATTCTGAAAGAAGACTTAATTGATCTTGCTGAAGAATCCCAGCAAAACATTCGTGGACTTCGTTATACTCCCGCATCAGCTTTAGGGACCTGTCGTTTTAAACTGAAACGTGATTCAGATTATGAGCGTGTGCTGGAGGTCTTTGAAGCTCACAATATACGATATTTCTTTTATGCAGGTGGCAACGACTCCCAAGACACTGCCGACAAAATATCAAAGCTTGCTCAAGAGAAGAATTACGAACTTCGCGTGATTGGAGTGCCGAAGACTATTGATAATGATTTGGTAACTACTGACCATTGCCCAGGCTATGGCAGTGTGGTGAAGTACATATGTTCAGTTATACGTGAAACGGCCCTGGACCATGAGGCAATGGGACAACACGATTTAGTTTCAATTGTTGAGGTGATGGGAAGAAATGCTGGATGGATAGCCGCAGGTGCAACTCTTGCCAAAAGAAAAGAGAATCCAGACGATGCGCCTCATCTTATTTATCTGCCAGAATTACCGTTTTCCAAAGAACAATTTGTAGATGACGTTCAACGTGTGCTGAAGAGGAATAAATACTGTCTCGTAGTGGTTGGTGAAGGTTTGCTTGACCATGACGGAAATTATGTGGCAAACAGCACCAGTGCACAGGATGCATTCGGGCACCAACAGCTTGGTGGAATTGGTGATTTCTTAGCCGGGTTTGTAGAAGAGAACCTGGCTGTCAAAGCTCGCTCTTCTAAATTGGGAACGGGGCAAAGAGCTGCGGCACATTGTTCATCTCAAACAGATAATGATGAAGCATTCATGGCCGGTCAGGCAGCAGTAAAAGCAGCTATTGACGGAGAAACTGATAAAATGGTCATTCTTGTCCGGTCAGAAGGTGAAGCCTACAGTTGCGAAACCAGTCTCGCTCCACTTTCTGAAATTGCGAATGGAGTAAAAGAAATTCCTGCGGACTGGATTTCTGAAGATCGAGTCAGCATGACAGCGAAATTTATCAAATACTGCCAACCTTTAATTCAGGGTGAAGTTGAAGTTCCTTATGAAAATGGAGTTCCTTCTTTTGTCAGATTATCTAAGAAGCGGATAAGAAAAGTATTAGATTCCCATTCTTTCGAGTAATTCCGAAATAGAAACTCGAATTTTTAATTTACTCCATACCTTGCAGGGCAACTTGCAAGGTTTGGATGATTTCCTCCGGTTCCTCCAAGCCAACCGATAGCCGGCATAGGTAGGGCGAAATCCCAGCACTTTTAAGTTGGTTCAATCCTGCTTTGGATTGCATTAACTTGTAATGTGCTAAGTATACATAGGGACAACAAAGTGAGAACTCGGTTCCAAAACTCGGACTCTTAAGCATGCGAAGTTGATTATAAAAACTGGTAAAGTCACCGGTCACCTCAAAGCTTACCACGCAACCGGGCTTTTCATCACCGGCAATTTTTCGAAAGTAATCCGCTGAATCATTCTGGTAGGACCAAAAAACTTTCTTAACTCGCGGATGTGATTCCAAAAAATCGACTACTTGAATAAGCGTATTATTAGTTTTTTGAACAAATTCTGGATAGTATGGAAGTTGTTCGCATAAATGTAAAAGATCCCTTTTGAAGGGTGGATGTAAATAGTTGTTGGTGGACTCAAATAATTCTGAGCCCAATTGGGAATGGTCAGGGAAAACGAGGCTTCCAATCATTAGGTCACCTTGCCAACTGGCATACTTAGTTAAGCTATTTACGAGTACATCTCCCAGGTTTGCCACTTTTGCATTCTTGGGCGATGCCATGGTAGGATCCACAATGAGTAGGGCATTTGATTGGTTACATAACTCCCTCACTTTTTCTAAATCACACGATTTTAAAAGTGGGTTGGTTGGGAACTCCGTCACAATTCCAGCAATCTTCTGGCCATGTTTGGAAAAGATCTCTTGTAAGGGTTCGAGATTTTTTAAGTCAGTTATGGTAATAATTTTGCTTTCTTCCTCTCCTGCAAAAAGTTCCATTGTTTCGATTGTATCCAAGTACAACCAACCCAACCGAATCCATATATTTTTACCTTTTTCTAGGTAATGTTGAAATGCAGTTCGAAAAAGCGAATAAAATGCATTTGCACCCGAGGAAGAAATTAAAACCCGGTCAGCCGAAACTCCGGCACCATGTACCTCAGCAATTATTTCTCGTGCGAATTGATCGGGACTTTCATGTTCAGTTATCTTTTCCCGCTCTTGAATTATTCCTTTGTTGAGCAGGACTTCCTCCGCCTGCCGGGAGGATAGTGAAGCTCCAATATGCTGTACAAAAGAACTAACATCTTCGATCTCTTTGCTTCCATTTGGCAGTTGTAACCAAGTATAATTTTCCCGTTCCTGAATTCTATAATTCTGAACGGCACACTTTTTAAGTGCCTCTTGGCAATGTTGATAATGTGCAAAAATAAAACTTTTTCCGGTGTATTCATCCGAATCTTCTTCTAATTGAATGAGTTGGCGAATAAAATGGTGTTGGATAAAACGGGGGTACCCCGATTTCATTGCAGAAAGAGTTTTTGGATTTTTCTCTTCGTAGCCAATAAGATCCTGCACTTTTGGCAGACTTACACATACGGCGTGATCGCGAGAGGGTACGGCTTGCCCAAGAGCAAAATTACCTAGCCCACTTACGGTCACGGGGCTACTTCGTTCTCGATAATTTGTTCGAAGGTTTGCCTTTTTCTAATTAATGAAAGCGAACCATCCGATTTTCTTAATACTTCTGCAGCTTCGGGAAAGGAATTATAATTTTTTGCAGACATTGAGGAGCAGTAAGCACCGACGCCCTCAATAATACAGGAGTCTCCGATTTCTCCCTTTGGTAATAAACGGGGAGCTAGAGACTCGGGTTCATTAGGAGCGGGCGTAAGAAGGTCTCCCGATTCACAGCAATGGCCAACTACCACTTGTTCAATATTCTCTTTTGGTCTCGACTGTGATTCTTCCGGTATAATGACAATTGGGTGCTGGGCACCGTACAAGCTTGGTCGAAGGATTTCTGTCATTCCGGCGTTGAGCTTTAGGAACCGATATCCGGAAGGACCAGTTGAAGTAACATCCTGTACCGTGGTAACTAAACTACAGGCATGGGCCAATAGATAAGTACCTGGTTCAATCTCGAGTTTTAATTTTCGCCCAGTTTCTTTCTCAAAATCTTCAAATAATTTTTGGACGGGCGTACCGATTTCCTGCAGGTCGGTGGCTTGTTCTCCGGGCATTCTTGCCACTTTATATCCACCGCCTAAGTTTAATGACTTAACGGTGGGGAACTTACGGACAAGATCTAAGCTCATGCCCGCTACTTTTTGCCATACCTCAGGATCCGAACCAGATCCAATATGGGTATGGATTCGGTTTACTTTCAATTGGTAGTGTTCACAGAGTTCCCTGGCTTCCTCTAGGTCATCCTTCCAAATTCCAAAGCTGCTGGAAGGACCGCCCACATTGGTGCGGTTGGTACCTCCTGATCCCATTCCTGGATTGAAACGAAGTCCAACAGACTCTCCCTTTCCCCAAATTCCAAATTTGTGAATTTGATTCAATGAGCAAAGATTTACATGCACCCCATCCTGTACCCAATATCGGAAGTTTTCTGGAAATTCCTGGGTGCTCATAGAAATTGATTCCGTTCCATAGCCCGCTCGCACAGCCCGTTCCACTTCAAATTCAGAACTTGCATCTATTCCCAGTCCCTCACTATTAAAAATTCGCAAGATGGCACCAGTCGGGGCCGACTTCATTGCATAGCGAGGGTATAAACCAAAAGCATTGGGGAAATTAAGAACAGACTTTGCATTCGCACGCAGAGTATCCTCGTCGTAGACGAAGGTGGGTGTTCCAAAGTCGATACGAATTTGTTCAATGTTTTCGGGTGTGAGAAATCTAAGATGTTCCATGCAAGTAAGAGATTTGAGGTATATTTATATGTTAGACTAGTCGTATAGGCAAGCGTTCGAGGGGCCTAATACGCTATTTTGTCAAAACTCGAAAAATGAGTTCAACTGAATCTGTTTGGATTGATTTTCGGGAAATTTCCTCAGTGAAATATTTTTCCCATGGGGGCAGGAAGACATTTCCTGAATACTCGGCTTTAATTTCGGTAAGGTATAGATAATCAGCAATTCCGAGAGCTTCTTCATAAATTTCCCGACCACCACAAATCCATGCCACTCGATTAAGCTGTTTTGCCATAGATAATGATTCTTTTAACGAGCTTGCTTTGCGGGCATACGGGAATTCGATATTCTGGTTTCGGCTCAAGGTGATGACTGACCTACCTTTTGCGTGCTCTTCAAAATCGTTGTAGCAATGCCTGCCCATGATGAGAGTACCATTTTGAGTGGTTTTTAAAAAGTATTCCCAGTCTTCACGGATATTCCATGGGAGTTTTCCGTTCTTTCCAATCAGTCTGTTTTGATCGCAGGCTACAATTATATTAATCATTTTGGCCTTGGAATACTTGAGTGATTAAAAAATAATGTCGGGTTTTCATGGATTTATTTTGTGTATGTGTTATGCAATGGGTCTGACAGACAAATGCAAACGAATAGCAGTAATTTTGGAGAGCGAATTTCTTTACCAGATTCTTGGCAACGAAAAGCACTTGGTTATTTGCGGGATGGAAAGGATGTGGTCCTCCATGCCCCTACGGGAGCGGGGAAGACTTATGTCTTCGAACAGTTGATTGAATCCGGTTGGAAGGGGCGGGCAGTTTATACGGTTCCAACACGGGCATTAGCGAACGATAAGTTTAGAGAATGGAAAAAAAGAGGTTGGGAGGTCGGGCTTGCCACGGGTGATTTGCGATACCAAACCGATTCACGAGTTATTGTGGCCACTTTGGAGACTCAGAGAAGTGCAATGTTGCGAGGAGAGGGGCCCGATTTATTTGTGGTAGATGAATATCAATTACTAGGTGATCCCCAGCGCGGACCAGGTTATGAAATTACCTTAAGTATGGCGCCCCCGAATGTAAGTCTTTTGTTGATGAGCGGGAGTGTCTCAAATCCCAGCGAAGTTGTGGACTGGTTGGAAAGTCATGGGCGTTCAGTGGAATTAGTTTCAGAATTTGTACGCCCAGTCCCTCTCGAAGAAGTTTTTGCAGAAGCCTTATTGAAGCGTCCTTTTCGCGGAAGGAAAATCCGTGGTCACTGGCCCAAATTAGTGGCGGGTGCACTGAACGCAGGGATGGGACCCATTCTTTTATTTGCACCCCGTCGAAAGGCGGCCGAAGAACTTGCCAGGCAACTAGGTGCGGAGCTTCCCGACACAGAGCCATTGGAATTAACTGCCGAACAAAAGAAGATCGCGGGGAAAGAATTAAGTGGATTACTGAGAAAAAGGATTGCATATCACCACAGCGGCTTGGAGTATCAATCTCGTGCAGGTGTGGTCGAGCCTCTTGCCAAGACCGGTCAGCTTCAAGTTGTCATTGCGACCACCGGACTAGGGGCAGGTGTAAACTTTTCGATGCGATCTGTATTGGTCACCGACCGAGAGTACCGGGTGGACGACGGCCTTCATTTTTTACGTCCGGATGAACTGCTTCAAATGTTTGGTCGGGCGGGGAGGAGGGGGTTGGATGACCGAGGCTTCGTTATTGTAACTCCCAAGCAAGCACGTTTCAGCGATGGTCGTCCACTCAAGCTGAAACGTTCACAAACTTTGGACTGGCCTGCCATTTTACGGGTGATGAACTATGCATTTAAAAGGGGAGAGGATCACTTGGAAGCAGCACGAAACTTAGCTCATCGTTTATTCTCCGAAGAAAATGTAAGGCTTGGGCTCCGTGACTCGATTAATAAAATTTCTATGCAAATCGATCAGGTTTTTGAAAAAAAAGATCCAATCGAAGAAGACCGGGATCGTAATCAGGTCATTGAAATGAGAAACTTTTCAGGATTGTGGGAAAGGCGGGGCGGACAATGTCAGGCACCCCTGGGAGAAGCATTTGCATTACATAAAGGAGAATGGGTGAAGGCACTTACCCTTCCTGATACTTTGGGGAAGGTAAAAATGGGAAACCCTTGTCGCTTTGGTGATAAAAAGAATCCGACCTATGGAAGAGAAGTTCCTCTTGCAATTGTAGATTCTGAGTCGATGGGTAAACGAGTAACTCTTATTAAATCATTTCGAAAAAATTTAAGGGAAACGATCGCAGAAAAATTTCCTCAGTTCAAAAAAAAGTTTTCCCGTAAAACTTGGATGAGAAGAGGGCTTGAGAATGTATTTCGAGAGTTTTTACCATCGATTAGCCGGGGGGGGAGTTTAGATGAATTGGTCGACCGTGGAGGAGTGCTTCGTGCACGGCTACGTTATGATTCTGCCACTGTGCTTGGCTGGAAGGATGCCCGTGGGAAAATTTTGCTGAATCCTCCCTTGCGAAAAACAACCCGAATATTCGAGTCGCCCTTTAAGGATAAAGCACAGGTAGAGGATTGGGAAAATTTAAGTACTCTTTCGCCTGCTGAAGTCTGGGCAAAGTTAGGATTAATTGATACGAAGGGTGTACCGACTCTTCGAGGCGAAATATTTAGTTTTTTCTCTCGTGGAGAAGGTCTCGCCGTTGCCGTTGCATTAGAAGATAGGAGTTATCCAATTGAAGAGATGATTAATGACTTGGCCAACTTGCGGGCGGGACACCGATTTCGCGCTTATGCCAAAACAGAATCTCGCCTTGCTCTTCTTTGTCGTGATGCTTTTGGTTTTAAAAATTGCCCGGGCTACTTAAAAAATGGATTACCCTGTGAGTACGGAGAGGGTGCCACCGAAGCGTTGCAGAACCGTAAAGAAATCTTATCCGCAAAAGATCAATTCCTGGATGATCTTAGCGTCGGGGACTTGGAGCGAATTGCGATCGAGTGGAGAAGCCTTCTCGCATTAATAGTACAGGCTCCAAAGCTTGATTTTGACCGCTGGCAATCATTACAGGATGCAGCTCGCATATTGGTGGGGGATGATTCTGAATCTGATGAACTACCTAATTTGCCCGAACTTCCAGTTCGACAAAGAGAGCGATTCAAAAATTCCCATGCGAATGAGTACGATTAACTTTTCTGTAGTTTTGAAAACTAAAAAACCAGCCACAGACTGAACCGCAGACGGGGCATACTAGGGTCGGTAAACGGCGAGCAGATAAAAGGCTCGCCCGGGTAAAAGTTGATTAACCCAGAGCGGCAAGTGCCTCCTGAGTTTCATTTAACTTGGCCTCATTTTCCAACAGTTGGTGCCGAGCACCTTCGATTATGTGAGGGGGGGCTTTGGCGGTGAAAACCTCATTTGCTAATTTTCCTTTTACCGAATTCACCACTTTTTCTAATTGGACAAGTTCTTTTTGTAATCTTGCCTTTTCTGCCCCGAGGTCAACCCCAGTTGTGAGATCAAGATAGACTGATCCAAAAGGGGAAACTAAGGCAGGCATTCCTGGGGGCGCGTGCTCAACTCGGTTAAAGGCAGCAGCTCCCACTGTGATAAGGATTGATTTAGTGTGTCGTTCAAGCACCTTTGCCTTTTCATCATCGGCAAGAAAAGAAAAGGCAACATTTCGATTGTTGGATAGTTTTCGATCGGCTTTAAGCGAACGCATGGAGGTGACCAGTTCACGAACATTTTCCATTTCTTCCAATACGCGAGTCTCTAACTGAAGCCCACCAATTCCAATTTTCTCCAGTAGCTCTTTTCCTGATCCTGGACTCACTCCCTGTATTGAGTTTCCGTTCGAAAATCCTAACAATGTCCATAACTCCTCGGTAATAAAAGGAGTAACTGGGTGGAGAAGTAATAGGATTTGGCGGAGGCAAATGTCTTGAATTGCTAAGCAGGTATCTTTCGATTCTGCCTCTTGGACTCGAGACTTCGACGCCTCGATGTACCAATCACAGAAATCATTCCAGAAGAATCGATAGATCGTTTGTAAAACAGCATTGAATTCATATTCATTATAAAGTTTTTCTACCTGGTCAAGAGTTTCAACAAGGCGAAGCAAAATCGCCTGATCATCGTTGTTTACCCTTTCACAATTTATGCGAAGAACAATTAATTCGACCATTGAATTGTCTTCCAATGGAGCAGACATCAGGCGGAATCGGGAAACATTCCATAATTTATTACAGAAGTTTCTTCCCTGTTCGATTCGTTCTTCGGAAAAGCGTATATCCTGACCCTTTGGCGCAATACTCATTATTCCATGCCTCAATCCATCCGCACCATATTTTGCAATTAGATCGAGCGGGTCTGGAGAATTACCCAACGATTTAGACATTTTCCTGCCCTCTCCATCGCGAATGATTCCAGTGAAATAAACATCCTGAAATGGAATTCTGTCAGCGAGTTCCGAATCCGGAATAGTCTGCTCGGGCTTGTAGGACCGTCCTTTAAATTCGAGACCGGCCATAATCATACGGGCTACCCAAAAAAAGATAATGTCAGGTCCCGTGACGAGGGCAGAGGTGGGGTAAAAATAATCAAGACCCTTCTCTTCCATTGATTCGTCGTCCGGCCACCCGAGTGTCGCCAAAGGCCAAAGCCAGGAGGATGCCCAAGTATCGAGTACATCGTCATCCTGTTCCCAGTTTTCAATATCCGAAGGTGGTTTTTCTGAAATATGCCAATTACTTGAATCCGATCGCATCTTTCCCTTCTTATACCAAACTGGAATGCGGTGCCCCCACCAAAGCTGTCGGCTGATACACCAATCCTGTATATTGTCGAGCCAATGCAAATAAGTTTTTTCCCATCTTTGCGGGTAAAATTTAATGTGGCCATCTTTCACCGCCTTTTTCGCTTCTTCCACTCGCGGATATTTGAGAAACCATTGCTCAGAAAGGCGTGGTTCAATCGGCACATCGGCCCGCTCCGAGAAGCCCACATTATTTTGATGTTTTTCTTCCGCAATCAAATTGCCATCTTCTTTGAGTTGAGCCGCAATTAGTTTTCGTGCTGAAAAACGTTCCTTACCTGCATAGTCGGGACCCGCCAATTCGTTGAGAGTACCATCCGGGTTCATGATTTCGAGCATCGGTAGATTATGTCTCTGCGCGATTTCAAAATCGAGGCGGTCGTGGGCTGGGGTAATTTTTAAAATTCCAGTCCCAAAGTCTTTTTCCACAGCCTCGTCGGCAATGATTGGCATTGCTTGTGAATTGATTGGCCGCATTACATGCTTACCTTTTAAATTAACCCACCTCGGATCCTCCGGATGAATGGCAAGGGCAACATCTCCCACGATTGTCTCAGGACGGGTTGTGGATACTTCAACATAGGCACCAGGTGTCTCCAAGATTTGATACCTAATTTTGTAGAGAATACTCTGCTGGGGCTTCATGTTCACCTCCTCATCCGATAGTGCAGTTAAACTAGCTGGGCACCAATTGACCATTCTCTGTCCGCGATACACATATCCTTTTTTGTAAAGTTTAACAAAAGCCGAGATCACTGCTTTCGAATAATCTTCGTCAAGAGTGTGTACATTTCTTTCCCAATCACAGGAGCATCCCAACTTTTTGAGTTGTTCTAAGATAATACCTCCATGCTTATCCCGCCAAAGTTTCGCATGATCAATGAAGTTTTCCCGACCGAGGTCAGTTCTCGATTTTCCCTCATTACGAAGTGCCTGTTCGACCTTGGTCTGAGTTGCGATACCGGCGTGGTCCGTCCCGGGTAACCAGAGGACTGATTTGCCCTGCTGCCTTGCTCGCCTTGCCAAAATATCCTGAATCGTGTTGTTGAGAACATGCCCCATAGTCAAAACACCCGTTACATTAGGAGGGGGGATTACGATTGAGTAAGCAGGTTTATCAGTGTTCACATTGCCGGAGAAACACTTTTGTTTAATCCACTTGTTGTAGAGGCGGTCTTCCACTTCTGTGGGTTGGTATGCTTTGTCCATGATGGTCTAAAATGAGTAGGTTATTAAAATTTTTTCAGATGATAATGTGAAAACAGGATGATATGTTTTATATCTGCCATTCGGGCACATCTTTCGACAAATTAAAACAAAATATGTAATATTATTCTACCGATTGCGAGCAAAAGGGCGAGAATATCCTGATTGAAATAACTTTACCCCTTTTTTCTTAATTAGTGGGGTTAATACTATCCCCGCAGCAAATCCTCCAAGGTGGGCGGCCACGGCCACTCCACTGGCCGCTTTCATCGATTCCGGAAAAGCCAGTATTTGCTGAACGAACCACCAGCCCAAAACCAAAAAGGCAGGTACCTGGAATGTACCCACTAAAATAATAATCCAGTAAAAGACCCGAACTCTGGCTCGTGGATAAAGTAAAAGATAACTTGCAATCACTCCGGAAATTGCCCCCGATGCCCCCACCATTGGAATTGTGGAATCGGGACTGCTTAACGCTTGGGCCAATGCGGCAAGTAGCCCACAGGACAAATAAAACAAAAAATACCAAAGCTTTCCCATCGCTTCTTCCACATTATCGCCATAGAGGTATAGAAAGAGCATATTGCCAAGCAGATGAAAAATACCACCGTGACTAAACATGGAGGTGAGCACAGTACTCCATTCCCACGCAATCGTTTCTAAGGAGAAGTTGGATAACTGACCGAAGAACATCGATGG
>JAQXBH010000225.1 GCA_029252505.1 Opitutales bacterium
GATCGGGCAATTCGTCGTTTAAAAAAGCGCCTCGACCGAGAAGGTACAATACGAGATGTGCGTGATAAGCGTTACTTCACGAAACCTTCCGATAAAAAGAGAGAAGCTCGAAAAGTGGCCGCATTTACTCAAATGCTTCGCACCCGTTACGAGAAAATGTAGTTTCAAGGAAATCCTGATTGGGTTTCTTACTAATAGTTGATTGAGGGGTAGTCGTAAGAAAAGATGTCCCAATTAAATAACAGATTAACTCCTAGTCTTCGTGCGGAGTGGAAGTTATTTAATCGTGAAGATTCTTCTTCGATTGAATACCTTACTCTTTGTGAAAAAATGATCTCTGTCGGTGAGTTTTTACTTGCCCATGATGTCGCTAAGGCAGGGTTAGAGGTTCACCAAAATGACCGGAAATTGTGCCAGCGTGCTGCTCATGCATTAAGCAAGGCAGGGTCGCCCAAGCTTGCATCTAAATTATTAGAAGACTTAGTTGCCGGCGGAGATAGAGGAGTCGAGACACATAGTTTATTGGCCAGTGCCTATAAAGATTTATGGGAACAGGCAACGGATTCAGAATCTAAAAAACAGTATTCAGAACTCGCAATTGCACGATACGAGGAGGGTTTTAATACGAATAGCTTTGATAATCTGAAAACAAGTCAAAGACAGGATTTAGAAACCCAATATTACCCCTGCATTAATATTTCATTTATGCATTTTTTCTCCGGTAATGATGAAGCTGGAAAAAAATATGCAGAGAAAGCCTGGAAAATTTGTGAAAAGCTAAAAGCCGATGGAGAACATGATTATTGGATCCAAGCTACAGAAGCAGAAGCACTTTTACTACTAGGCTCAGTAGACGACGCGGTTTTTTCTTATACTGAGGCAGTTAAAATGATCGATGTTAAGCCTTCATGGATTGCCAGCACTCGTAAACAAGCACTTCAAATTGCCAGTGCCTATGACGAGGATGAGATTAGGCAGAAAATACAGAACGCATTTCCTACCTTAGGAATTGTGGCGTTTTCCGGACATGTCTTAGACCGTCCTGGTTCAATTCCTCGCTTTCCACCTGAGGCAGAAGAAATTGCCAAAAAAGAAATTGTGGATGCCCTTGATAAAATGGAGGCAAACTGTGGTTTTAGTTCTGCGGCATGTGGTACAGATATCTTATTTCTTGAAACAATGAATGAAAGAGGTGGGGAAACACATATCTTTTTACCCTTTGCAAAAGAAGAATTTATTGAGACGAGTGTCAGGCGAGCTGGTGGAAATTGGGTTGCTCGATTTGAAAGTGTTCTTGATCAGGCAACCTCCCTTCATTTTGTGACTAAGGATGGATACAATGGGGAGGATACTTTGTATTCATTTTGCAATGATGTGCTACTTGGGTTTGCTGCGATGCGAGGCCGTGGATTGGACGAAGATCCAAGGTTACTTGTATTTTGGGATGGCCAGCCCGGCGCGGAAGGTGGAACTGGAGAGTTGGTAAAAAAATGGCAAAAGAATTTTAATGATCCGGTCATTATCGATGCAAACCGGGTGTTAGATGCAACTCCTGTAGTAAATGAATTACCTTCTCATGGCGGAGAGACAGATCCGACATTTCTAATGCGGGGGGATGTTTCCTCAGTATTACCGCGCACAATCAAGACGATGCTTTTTGCAGATGTCGAAGGTTTTTCCCGCTTAGACGAAAGTAAAACTCCGTACTTTGTGGAAAAATTCCTGGGAGGGATATCCAGTATTATCGAACGACTTTCTGTACCTCCTGCCTTCGTAAATACTTGGGGAGATAGTTTTTTTGCTGTTTTTGATAAATTAGAAGATGGGCTCGAATTGGCTCTTGAATTAAGAGATTATTTTGCCAAAGGAGACTGGACTCAATTGGGAATGATGGAGGGGATGGAGGTTCGCATTTCAATGCATGCTGGACCGGCTTATGAAAAATTTGACCCAATCCTTGGTAAGTTAAACTTTTTCGGAAGTCATGTGAATCAGGCTGCCCGAATTGAACCAATCGTTCTACCGGGTTCTGTCTTTGTTTCGGAAACAGTTGCAGCATTACTTTCTTTTGGACATGAAGGATTTGATTTTGAATATGTCGGAAATTTAGAACTCGCCAAAAATTTTGGAAGTTATCCGATTTATATTCTACAACGAACTGGTTATCACTATGATGAATAAGAAATTTTTAAAATGATTTCCTCTGTTGATATACCTGAACCTTTTGAGAGTTACTCGGGAGAAGGCCCCTATGTATTTGTTAGTTATGCCCACGCGGACAAGATTCCAGTGTATCAATCAATGCGTGAATTTCGTGATGCTGGGGTTAATATGTGGTATGATGAAGGCATTCAACCTGCCGGAGAATGGGTAGAGGAGATTGCCCATGCCATTAAAAAGTCGGCAATATTTGTTGTCTTTGTATCTCCTCGATCAGTTGATTCCCGATTTGTTAAAAGCGAGGTTGGATATGCCCTAAGTGAAAATAAGGATATTCTCACAATTTATCTCGAGCATACCACCTTGCCTGCTGGCTTATCTCTTTGCTTACAACAATTCCAATCGGTCTTTGTCTCGGAGAAGAATTGGCAGAAAAAAGCCAGCACGACCTTGTTGGAAAAACTGAATGAAATTCCCAAGTTGAAAGAAGAAGCATCGATAGTCGACCGGGGACCAGTTCAAGTGGATCATGGTGCTGAGTTGTGGAAATCCTGGGATAAGGTGTGGATGGTCCAATTAAAGAGAGGACTACAAAATACTGAATCGAATGGTATGCAGTCGGAAAAAGTGATTTCGACGAATCACTCGAATGAAATTAACAGACCGGTTCAGGAAACGATTCCTGATAAAAGTTCAATTTTGAAGCTTCGTGGTCGTCCAGGTCGTGGAAAGACGAGGCACCCGCTCGCATTTGATGTATCGATTAACGAAGCGGAGCAGGACTTGACTAATTCCCCTCAAGGAAACCACAATGACTACTATGCGGGAACTTTTTCATGGATTCCATCCGGTAAGCTGTCGATCTGGGTCCCCTATGCGGAAGAACAAAGAGTGGTGGAAGTAGAGCATGGTTTTTGGCTGGGGCAATATCTAGTGACTCAGGAGGTTTACACTCAAGTGATGGGAGCTAATCCCAGTTTTACAGATTCTGAAAGTGACCTCTCGAATCAATCTTTACCGGTCAATAATGTATCTTGGCTGGATGCAGTTGCATTCTCTAAAGCGTTGACCATTTTATCATCTATACAAGGTACCTTACCCGAGGGGTATGAATATCGCTTACCTTCGGAAGTTGAGTGGGAATATGCCTGTCGTGCGGGGACATCGAGTTCATATTATTTCGGCGATGAACCTGCTCAATTACATAACCACGCATGGTTTCGTGGAAACAGTGGAAAAAAAATTCATCCCGTTGGACTAAAAAGTCCCAATCCATGGAAATTATTTGATATGTACGGAAATGTTCGGGAATGGGTGGGGAATTCTTTTGTTAATACATTGCTGAATGATAGTGAGCAGGATGAATTTCGTATCAGCCGGGGGGGGGCTTACATGAAAACTGCAGTGGAATGCCAGTCATCGACCCGATCCACAAATTCTTTATACCACCGATTTCGAAATTTAGGGTTTCGGGTTGCTTTGGCTCGTACCAATAATACTTGAAGTAGCAGTAGTAATGGATCTGCTTTTTTGAGGGATTTCCGTTGCTCTTTCGGGAAAGTAAATTCATTTTCTAAGCTTTTGTGATGAGTGAAGATAAGTCAAATAGTACCCCACAACAAGATACTCCACTTGATGGAAGCGATCAATTTGCTGTCCGACAAGCCAAACTTGAACAGATGCGTGAAAACGGGTTTGATCCCTTTCGTTCGAATTGGGAACAATCGCATACTTCCACTGAAGCACAATCGCTTTTGACTGAAGACATGGAAGAAGGTCCTGAGGTTTCGGTTGCCGGGCGTATCGTAGCATTTCGTTTAATGGGGAAAGCATCCTTTTTAAAAGTTCTCGACCGGGATGGTAAGGTCCAGGCTTATGTGAGAAAAGATGAAATTGGGGAAGAGGAATACGCCACTTTCAAAAAATTAGATTTAGGGGATTTTATTGGTATCCGTGGGAAATTATTTCGCACTAAGACAGGGGAAGTCACCATCCGTGCACAGGAATATCGCTTGGTTACAAAAGCTCTTCGTCCACTACCTGAAAAGTGGCATGGATTAACCGATAATGATCAAATTTATCGTCAACGTTATTTAGACTTAATTGTGAACGATCAATCCCGTGAACGTTTTCGTACACGGAGTCAAATTATCCGAGAAATCCGAGAATTCTTTTGGAATCGGGATTTCTTGGAGGTGGAAACTCCGATGTTGCAATCAGTTTCTGGTGGAGCGGCAGCCCGACCTTTCCGGACCCATTTTAATGCTCTAGATTGCGATTTTAATATGCGGATTGCCTTGGAACTTCATTTAAAAAGGTTGTTAGTAGGTGGTTTTGATCGGGTTTTTGAAGTGGGCAGAGTTTTTCGAAATGAAGGACTTTCGAGGAGGCATAATCCAGAATTTACTATGCTGGAAGCTTATCAGGCTTACACGGATTATCGTGGAATGATGGAATTAACTCAGTCCTTGATTCAACAAGTTGCGGAACGTTCTCTTGGAACTTTGCAGTTGGAGAGAAATGAGGGAGATGTAATTGATCTTTCGGGGAAATGGAGAGAAGCCAAGTATAAAGATTTAATTATCGATGCAGTGGGAAGGGATGACTGGTTTGAATTGCCAAAATCCGCCAAGTTGGAAAAAGCCAAAGAACTTCGAATTGAAGTCGATCCAGAATTAGAAGATTTTGAAATTACCAATGATGTGTTTGAAAAAATTATTGAACATACTCTTGTACAACCTACTTTTGTGACCCACATTCCCAGAGAACTTTGTCCTTTGGCCAAAATCACGGAAGATGATTCCAGTACAATCGATGTGTTTGAATTATGCATCAATGGGCAAGAGATCGCACCTGCTTACTCTGAACAAAATGATCCCGCAGTTCAACGCGATGCATTTATGAAACAAGTGGGTGAGGAGACTCAGGAATTAGATGATGATTTTCTTCTGGCCTTGGAACATGGTATGCCACCGGCCGGCGGTATGGGATTAGGGGTTGACCGATTAGTTATCTTTTTGACAAAGGCGGCCAATATTCGGGATACAATACTTTTTCCCACGCTTCGACCTTTTTAAATAATACCATTCAATTCTCTCACGAATGAAGGTCAAAACCAAGGGAGATCAAAAACAGGTTATAGTTAAACCAGTGCTTTGGAGACAGGCGGCGTTCACTCTATTTTTGTGTGTCACTGCAGCCTTTTTTTCCATGGTAAATTATTTTGGAGTTCTCTTTAGCTGGTTAGCAATGATTGTATTTCTTACTTTAGCACTGCTCAACCTATTGGATCAACTTTTTCAATGGTCGCGATTATTGATTGATGCAGATGGTTACTCCTTTCGTGGATGGTGGAGGAAACAGCATTACCGGCATGAGGAAATTGAAAGTTTTGATACTAAAATCTATGCGGCTCGCCCCCTTATTGTAGTGAACTTAAGAAAGAAGGCTCAAAAAATAAGGGGATTCAAAAATGAACCTATTGCTTTTCCATGTTCATTTGGAAGACCGGTTGAGGACATACTGAAGGTTTTGCGTGATAATCACGACAAAACTCCCCGCGCACTAGTCTAGCGAATTATAATCTGGAAGTTCCTTTTTCGGTTTTTTAATGACTCTAAAACCGAAAAATTGAAATATAGGCGTGGTGTATGCCAACCCTATAATAATCAATTGGGACAAAATGAAGGCCATCAGATAATCAAATGCCTTATCCATAAACCCATAGGAGTGAAGACCCACACCAAGCATATTGGTTCCAAACCAGGACCATGATGTGACCACATTTCCAAAAATTGCAATGCAGGCAAGACCTTTGGTTTTCGCGATTCCAGAAAAGCGGGCATGGAGAAGGAGTGCATTCCAGATTACTATCAATAGGGCACCGTTTTCCTTGGCATCCCAACCCCAGAATCTTCCCCATGACTGATCTGCCCAAATTCCCCCAAGAATGGTTCCAACCAGGCTAAATAGTAGAGAAAAACAGGTAATGCCGTAAATCATTGAGTCCAGGGTTTTTTTCAATTTATTTTCCGGCTTTTGGAAAAAAACACAACCAAGGTGATAAAAAACATAAGCAATCCCAAGAAATCCGGCGAGGTAAGTGGTAGAGTAGCCAATGCTAATACAGACCACATGAGTAGCTAACCAAAAGTTCGAGTCCAATACTGCACGCATCATTTCCATTGTGTCACCCGTTGGATTAAGTGAAGCATCCAAGCTTAGACTGTGGGCAATCACCAGGCTACCAAATCCGATCAGGGCACCCATCGCCGAGGCGATTCCCAGGCGAATATATTTTTCAGTAGCCAGGCAAAGTAGAACGGAAGCCCATCCAATAAAGAGGGCGGAAGAATATAAATTAGTAACCGGGGGCCGACCTTCAATCCACATTCTAGCGATCAATCCAAAGGTATGACAAAAAAATACTATTATGGTTAAATAATAGGCTGCATTACGAAGAGATTTAACCATTGCAGAGTCTCCTAGAAGTGCTGCAAACAACCAGGAAAAACTGGCAACCAAAAATATCAGACCGTATGCAATTGCACTTCGGTAAAAAGGTTCAAAACCGTTGAAAGTTTTTTCAAAAGAGAGGGTGGATGTCGCTGAACCTGCACGAAGTGTAATTAATTGATACATTTCAGTGACCAGATTATTGAATTTTTCGAAATGGTTACCCTGATATGCGAATGCAAGCTCCTCGTATTGGAGGATAATTGGATCCACTCCTTCTTTTACTTTTATGGCTTCGGCATACTGGACAGCAAAGAGTGCGGAAGGATTGAGCTTTTCATTCTCTTTGATGTATTCAATTCTTTCATTAAGAGAAGTTTTGTCCAAAGAAAGAAGCTCTCTTAAAATAAGGGCAAACTGTCCGGGGTCCATATTCTGCTTTTCTTTTGATTCGAGAGGTTCTGCACCAACGAGAGATTCAGTCACCTTATACCATTTTCCATCACCCTCTGAAATGGTGGGGGGGATGGGAAGAAATTCAGTCCATAAATTGGCCTGATTATACCGGTCCACAAAGAAAACCACCTTGGCGAACTCTTCACTTCCCAGTTTTACTACCGATGGATTTTGGGACAGCTTAGCAGTCAGCTCACGAAACCTTATAAATTCATCGCTTACCGCACGATCACGATCAGAATCATAGACTAAATCAGTAACTCCTAATTGCTTCAATACCTCGGTACGATCGGGGGTAATGGGTGGGGAAAGGGAATGCTTCAATTTTTTATAGATGAGGAGCGAACCATATAGCTCAATGATATTTTGTTGAAAGCTGTCCCGAAGTTCGCTTTCTATTTCCCCTGCTTTCCTCGCAGAGGAATCGATGTTAGAAAGAAAAGGTTCAAGTTCATCGTAGGAATAATGTTTTCCATTCGTACTCAACTTTTGACTAAGCAGACCAAGGACTTGGTCGTGATCGATGAGAAATGTTTTAAGCTTATCTGCTTTTTCAGGTGCGAAGAGAACCTGAGCAAGCCAATCAACTGCTTGCACTTCAACCGCGACTACTTGGACACCGTTTTGCGGTATTTCTACTTTTTTTAATTTGTGGTAATCTTTTAAAATCTGTACTTGGTTTTCACTTAGTGAATTCCCCGATTTTTTCTGTTGAGTTATATTATCTATTTCCTCCGATTCCTCTTTATCCAAAACTCGAAGCGCAGTTCGTTTATTTCGGAGAACAAGCAGGATGTTACGGGCCACGCTGTCGAGTGGTTTAACCCTCCCACCACGCAGCACAGGGAGCTTAGCGAATGCGTCCAAGTTAAACGATTCATTGGATTCGATTGTGCTTTGATCACCCGAACTTAGAAAGTCAAAGATTGATGCCTTCGTCCAAGTGTTTGGCAAAAAGGAAACATACAAACCTGAAGCTAGAATAAGGCAGAAAACAATGGTATGGATTTTGAACATATTACGCTTTCGCAGGAGTTTTCGAATTTTTCCTCAAAAATTTAAATAAGTGGAAACTAAATTGCCAAAGCATCCCGATTGAAACCAAAATACAGGCAATGTAAGGAACCAGCCAACTCGGGTTACTGATAACCTGAAAGACAGTGTAGTTCGCCGAATCATTCATTTGGTACTGGTAAAAGGTCTTCCCTCCATGACGTAGCGGGGTGTTCATGTAAACTAATGCCCGGCGTGTCTGATTTCCATCGAGGTGTAATTTGATGTCGCTTTCGAAATTAAAGGGTATTTCGGTACCTTGGTAGTTTTCATTCTCAATATCTAAAAGTTCGATTGAATAGGGAAGATATTCCCGCTTCTGTCGGAGAGTGACTCCCCATAGTTTTCCGTTGTGTCGAATGGATTGGAAGGAAAGATCGGCGAGCTTGGGTGATATTTGAGACCATACATGACTACCCGCGGGGTGAGAAATCGTCATCCAATTCCCGAGGCTTTGTCCTTGGTCAGTCACCTCAAATACTAAGTATCCAAAATTCATGGCATCGCCACTGAAGTCTTCATTCTTATCGGTAATATTCAAATTAGCAGATTGCCCAACCCCACGGTTTACCATTTCTGCAATTTTTGACTTGGGCGTTCCCGGGGCAACAAAGTCAAAATCACAGTTCACTCCAAAATGATGAACTTTCAGAGTAAAGGGCAGGGATTGATCTATCAAGGTGCCGCCGTTCTCCAGAAGATTTTGCGGGATAGCAACCACTCGTTCCTGTTCCGGGTCAGTCACATCGCGCAGGGCAAGTTCAACTCCATGAAATCGCTCGATATAATTGCTCTTCTCACCCTTATTAATGGTCATGCGTGATTCTTCTTGAATTGCCTGAGTCACTAATTGTCCGACAAGGAGAAGAATAATTCCCAAGTGAATGAGCTGAATCCCAATTTTTTTTCCGGTCCATTGAAAACGGACAAGGTAGGCGGCGGTCAGATTAATAATGAGGAGACCACCCAAAAGATAGCCACCAGGAATGGGCAAAGGCAGGCTGTGTAAATATTCTCCACCCCAGAACTTTTCAGGGTAATACCAAATACCATAAAAAGATTCAAAATATTCAGCAAGGGCTCCCCGAATTCCTATCCTTACCTGTTCGAGAGTGGCCACGAAAATAAGAATCATCGATAAGCTCAACAGCGTGATAGTCAGTCGAAGAGATGCAAATGGGATAAGGAATGTGAAATTTTTCCTTCGTTGGCTGAGTGAATTTTTTCGTTTTGTTTCTTTCATTTCTATTCAGTCTCCTCTTGTAGTGAGATCGAATTAAGAAAAGAGATAAAATTACTCTTTTCTTTTTCAGCAAGTGAGCGGTTTCCCATTAATTTGAAAAACCACGACTCTTTTTCTAAAAATAGAATACCCGCAAGAACACCTTTTTCTTCTCCGTAGGCTTCGACTAAATGAGCGGAGCTCCCCGCCAGGGTGATGGAACTACAGTATTGGTCGAGGGAAGTCTTTTGAATTGGAGCGAGATCTATCTGCCCAATCCATCTGTTCACATTTGCCAGTAAACCACCCACATCACCTGGGAAGGAAGTCACTGAAATATCTAACTGCGTTCCATTGGGACCCGTTACTTTGAAACTTCCGACCCTCATTGAAGAGGCCTTGCCTTCACTCCAACTGGACGGTTTAGACCAGGACCAGGGATTTTTTGGTGATTTCGTTGAAATACTCTTTGATATTTTGGGCAACGGAGCGGGAGATTTGGCAAGGATCGGTTTATTTTTCTCAGATCGGAGGGAGCAAGATTTTAGAAATTGAATGAAATTTTCTGATTCTTCCCGCACCAATTTTTGATCTGCAATAAAAGGAAAGAGCCAAGTGTCATTTTCCTGTCTCAATAGAGCGAGTAGAGCAGTTCGCGGTGGTGAGGAAGCGATGTCTATTTTGCTATTTAAAGAGAGCCATTCAAAAGTTCGATCCCCTATTTTTTTTTCCTGTAAAAAAGGAGATAAGTTTTCTTGAGTAAAAGGGGGATATCCCATTTCTCGACCAAACATATTTGCCACATCAACAGTGGAGACATTTTCCCGAAATGGCATAACTCCAATTCGCCCTTGTGGACCACTTTTAGTTTTTACATGAAAAGAACCTGCCATGGGTCCTGATAAATCAGGGTTTTCTCCCCAGTTTGGGGGAAGTTTCCAGGATACAATGGGTCCTTCGTATTCAGATGGAATGGAGAAAGATTCGATCCCTGGTTCCTCGGAGCAAGATAGAAATAAAGTTACTGCAAGAAAGGGGTACAGGCAGCGGAATAGGATGCTATTAAATTTTTGGAACAAGGTTGAAAGCATAGTAATTTAGATTTTCCTTTGTGGGCAAAGGAGGTAAGTCAGGTAAACAATTCTATGAAAATAAACTTTCTAGGCAAGCGTGGGGAGCCAAAATCATGCATTACATTTAAAGAGGGTGACATCCCCATCTGCAAAAATGTATTCTTTTCCTTCCAGCCTCAGTTTACCGGCATCTCTTGCTGCCTGCATTGAACCTGCTTCGAGCAGTTCCTCATAGGACACCACCTCTGCTTTGATAAAAGATTTTTCAAAATCGGTGTGAATTACTCCCGCACATTGAGGGGCAGTCATTCCTTCTTTGAAAGTCCATGCTCTAGCTTCCTTCTCTCCTGCAGTTAAAAATGAAGCGAGCCCGAGCAAATTGTAGGAGGATTGGATCAATGTGGATACTCCGGAGTCAGAAACTCCAATCGCCTCCAGGTATTCTGCTACATCATCCTCTCCCAGTTCGGACAGTTCTTCCTCCATTTTAGCTGAAATAACACAGGAATCAGCATCCTGTTGTTCGGCCGCCCAATTCCTAAGATTGGTCACATGTACATTCGTGGAAAAGTCTGCTAATTCATCTTCTTTCACATTACAGGCATAGAGCATGGGTTTTGAACTCAGTAGGCAAAAACTGGGAAGTCTTTTCACTTCGTCTTCATCCATTTCTAGAAGGTTGGCAGGTTTTCCCTCGTCTAAGTGCGGGATCAACTTTTCCAGTAAAGCGACATTTGCTTCCGCATCCTTGTCGTTCCCCCGTGCTTTTTTAGCATTCTTTTGTAATTGGCTAGATACGGAATCGGCATCCGCTAAAACTAATTCTGTCAATATGACCTCGGCATCATTTACTGGGTCGACTCGGCCCATATTATGAATGATATCTTCATCTTCGAAGCAACGGACCACATGAACAATTGCATCGACCTCACGAACATTTGCGAGAAATTTATTGCCCAGTCCTTCGCCTTTACTTGCACCTGCAACGAGGCCCGCGATGTCAACCATTTCGATTGCAGCCGGTATAATAGTTTGAGTGCCTGCGATTTTCGCCAATCGCGTAAGTCGATCATCAGGAACCTGAACTACGCCAACATTTGGGTCGATTGTGCAAAAAGGGTAATTTGCAGCCTCTGCTTTACGACTTTTAGTGAGGGCATTAAAAAGAGTACTCTTGCCCACATTAGGTAAACCAACAATTCCAGCTTGTAACATAATATTAAAAAACAATACAACATGCCGAGAGTTCGAAGATTGGTCAAGAAAGCTCGGAGTATTAATCTGTGCTTTCTCATTGACGGAATGTTGTACTTCTTTAGTTATATAGCTCTTATATGGCGATAGTAGCTCAGTTGGTTAGAGCATCGGCTTGTGGTGCCGAGGGTCGCCGGTTCGAATCCGGTCTGTCGCCCCATCCCTTTTTATTTGAGGATATTTATTAAAATTTATCTTTTCGTTGTACCGCTTTTCGTAAGTGGAATTTTAAATGCAGTTCCATCCTTATTTCCAAAAAGTAAGGATGTTAAAGAAACCTTAAACCTCCATTATGGGAGTGATCCAAGGCAAATTCTTGATGTGGTGAGTTCTGAGAAATGCAGTGATTCTCCGGTGATTATTTTTACACATGGTGGAAGTTGGCGGTGGGGACAAAAAGACTATCATCGCGAAATTGGTAAACAATTTGCGCGTAAAGGAATCGTGTTTACTACAATAAACTACAGGCTTTATCCTGCGGTTCGTTTTCCCGCTTTTCCTCAAGATGTTGCATTGTCTGTAAAATGGGTAAGAGAAAACATTGCTGAATTTGGTGGAGATCGAAATAACATCTTTTTAATGGGCCATTCTGCGGGTGCCCATAGCATAAGTTTAGTTGGCCTTGATTCAAAATACCTTCGTGATTTGGGTGGTGATTTAGATTGGGTTAAAGGGGTCATTCCGATGGCTTGTCCTTTTTATTTTGAACCCTCGAAGGAATTTCTTTATCGGGACCTTTTTCCTTCGAAATTCGATCTTTCTCAATCTATGCCAATGGGGATTGAGATAAAGGAGGGATGTCCCTCCTTTTTCATAATGCACGGCTTTTTTGATCCCATTATTCCCCATGAATTAGCAACTGATTTTGCCAAGAAACTAAGGAGAGCGGGCGGAAGGGCAAGGACCAGGATTTACCATTCTCACGGACACTTTTCTTTAGCAAGGCGAACTACTTCTTGGCATATTTGGCCCACTCCTTTGCTGACCGATGTGGTTTCTTTTATCGATTCTGAATCTATGTTAAGCAGGAATAATTAATTTTGGCAGAATTCTGAGAGTTTCACTATTGTTTTGTCGGTGGGTGATCCCTGTTCTTGTCTCCATTTCAATCCGGCATTTTTCATTTGTAGTCTAAGTTCTTCGTTTTCAATGAGTGAATGTAGCTGTTTCTTGACTGACTCAATTGAATCACCTTGTTTGGCCGCACCGCATATTACTAATTCTTGGCACGTTTCCTTAAAGTTTGTGCAGGCAGGGCCAATGACCAACGGGATTCCCATTGAGACAGGTTCGATTGGGTTTTGTCCTTCATCTCGTGGGGGGAGAGTTTTTCCGAGAAAGCCAACATCAGCACACTCGATTAAATCAATAAGTTCTCCCGTTGTATCAGCCAGATAAACAATGCATTCATCATTGCTATTTTGTGGCAGAGTTCTTTGCCTGTGGGAAAAAGAAAAAGCAGTCAGCGTCTTCGCGATTTCATTTCTTCTTTCTGCATGCCTCGGAATAAGAACAAGTCGAGCATCAATCTTCTTTTCGCGCAATTCATTCAATGTATCTACGAGTAGCTTTTCTTCACCTGGCCAAGTCGAGATTCCCGTCAGTACGAGAGAGGAGGGAGGGAAACCAAACTCTTGTTTTCTCTCGTTTTTCTTCAAATCAGAGGGTGGGCTGGCAGGAGAAATATCAATTTTTAAGTTTCCCGTGGAGAAAGTTTTATTCTTCGCGACTCCAATTTCCTGCCACCTTTTTTCTTGCATTGTGGAAGAGGCGAGAATTTGTAGGTGTTTTGGGATTAATAAATTTTTGAAAATGCCCAAGTTACGCAGTCGATTATATGATCGATCCGATAATCGTCCGTTGATAATACAAAATGGAATCCCTTTCTTTTTTGCCTGGTACATATGTTCGGGCCAAAGTTCACTATCCACGCAGATTGCAAGATCGGGTTTGATTCGAGACCAAGTGAGCCATGAAAAGGGGAACCAATCGAGGGGGAATGGACCGGAGGCCAGAAGTTCTTTTGAATATTTTTGTTCGGCAATTTTCTGCCCGGTACTAGTGGTACCGCTAAGAACAATTTCAAAATTTGAATTAGAAAGGAAGGATTGAAGGATTGAGTCAATGGAAGACAGTTCACCCACACTGACCGCCTGGATCCAAATCCTTGTCCGTTTTGAATCTTTAGCAGGCAGTCGGGGCCAAAAACCGAGCCGGTATTTCAATTTTTTCCCATAGCCCCCGCGTTTAATCATCCTCTTTAAATAATAAGGAGAGAGGATCAGAAAAAAAAGAGGGTAGAGAATACGATAAATAAAAATCACTTAAATAAAAATCAGTTTGGAAAGCTTTTCCATTGCCAAAAGGGCAGTTGATAAGAATAGATGCATTGTAATTACTTATGGAGACTATTGATCGAATCGCGAAACTATTTTCAAGTTGCCGGGAAAAAAGGCGTGCTGCTTTTGTTGGGTATGTGTGTGCATGCGATCCAGATTTTGATACTTCCTTGAAGCTTTGTAGAGCTTTGATTGAACGAGGAGTTGATATTTTAGAACTAGGAGTTCCTTTTTCTGATCCGCTTGCAGATGGCCTAACGAATCAATTAGCTGCACAACGTGCTTTAGAAGCGGGGTGTAATCGAAATGATGTTTTTCGTTTAGTGGAAGAGATTCGAAAATTTTCAGAAATCCCAATTGTTTTTTACACCTATTACAACTTGATTTATTCGCAAGGTATCGAAGAATATGTGGCCCGATCCCGTGAGGCGGGCGTGGATGGTTTACTGACTTTGGACTTACCTCCTGAAGAAGCGAGTGAACTGGTTACCTCGTGCCGGCAGAATGGATTGAAAAATATATTTATAATTGCTCCGACCACACCCGAGAACCGTATCCCTAAAATTGTTGAGAGTTCGTCTGGATTTATTTATTATGTCTCCAGAGCGGGAGTTACAGGCGAGAGAAAAGATTTAGCGGATGATTTAGACATTCGAGTCACCACTATTAAAAAATACACAGATCTTCCAGTTGTGGTTGGGTTTGGAATTTCAACGCCCGAACAGGTGAGTAAAGTCAGTGCAGTTGCCGATGGGGTTGTGATTGGAAGCACACTGGTCAACTGTATTTCTGAAAACTTGGGAAATCCAGATTTAATAGTGGAAATGATTTCTGCCCGTGCAGAGAGTTTATCTACGGGTTTGTCAAAAATGTAAAAATTCCCCCTTCTTGTGGTGAATTCAGAGACCCCAAACTTATATTTTTTAGCTGGGGTAACTGCTTCAGGAAAGTCTGCAATTGCGTTGGAATGGGCCGAGAAAAACGAGGCCGAAATTCTTTCTTGCGATTCGGTTGCTCTTTACCGAGGAATGGATATCGGGTCCGCGAAACCTAATCCCGATGAACGGGCGAGAGTCAAGCACCACGGGTTGGACTTGGCGAATGTTGATCAACGATATGATGTTTCTCAATATAATAAGTATGCAGAGACAATTATAGAGGAAGTATACAAGCGAAAAGGGAAAGTTTTAGTGGTAGGAGGAAGCGGTTTCTATTTACGATCTTTTTTTTCCGCAGTGGTGGATGAGGTAATTGTCAGCAATGAAATTAAGAATGTAGTGGAAGAATTATATCGAATGGAAGGGCTTGATGGATTAATTAAAAAATTAAACAATCTCAACCCATCCGGTCTTGGTAAACTGGACACATTCAATCCAGTTCGGGTAATAAAGGCCCTCGAAAGATGCATGGCAACAGGATCTACTCTTCAGGATCTTAAGATAGAGTTTGATAAAAAACCAAGACCATACAGCAGTTTTAAAAAAAACACATGCTTACTGGACCGAGCGGATCATGAAATTGAAACCTTGATCGAAGTTCGAACTAAATCAATGTTGGAAAGTGGGTTAATTGAGGAGGTCGAAACTTTACTTGATCAAGGATTATTACGGAACTACCCCGCCTCTTCGTCTGTAGGGTATCGTGAGGTACTGTCTTATTTACGAGGAGAGCTTTCTCGGGATGAACTCTGTTCAGCTATTGAATTATCAACAAGGCAACTGGTTTCAAAACAAAGAAAATGGTTCCGTAAATATTATCAGGCGGATCAGATTTTAATTCCAGCAGGAGGAGAACCACTAAATTTAGAGGAACTGTCATGGCATTCGGACACTTGACCGATGAGCTAACTTTTGGCTAGATTGTAAAAGGAATATCGAACGTACTAAATCCACTATATTGAAACCCCTCAAAAAAATAGCAATCGTGACTAATGCATCGAAGCCTGGTGCAGAGGCCTTGGCATCGGAATTAGAGCAAATTGCTCAGGGTAGCGGAGTGTCTACGATTGCGACTTCGGATTTCCCCTGTCGGTCCGGATTGATTGAAGGTGCGGATGCCTGCTTTGTGGTGGGAGGTGATGGTACATTGCTCGGAATGATGAATGAAGCCGTTCGTTATAATGTTCCCGTTGCCGGAATTCGACATGGGAAACTTGGATTTTTAGCCACTTTTTCTCCGGAGGAAATGGATTCTTTCCTTCCCGTTCTTTTTGCTGGGCAATATCAGGTTAGGCAACGGAGTATGATTGCTTACAAGGAGGGGGGCGGAGAGTCGAGGTTTGCCCTGAATGATTTAGTGATAAAGAGCGGAAGCAATGCTCGACTGGCACGATTTTCTGTTTATGTCGAAAATGAAAGAGTGGCAGATTACGCTTGCGATGGGATTGTTTTTTCTACACCCACTGGTTCGACGGCTTATAATTTAGCAGCAGGCGGACCGATTGCTCACCCAGATGCCCAGGTTGTTCTCATGACTCCTATTTCAGCTCATACCTTAACCAGTCGCAGCGTGGTATTTCCGGCGGGGGTTACCCTACAGGTTAAGGCTTTGGCAAATGCGGAAGAGCCCTTTGTTTCGGCCGATGGACAACCTGCTTTTAATAAAACTCCAGATTTCCCGCTACAAATATCCTTAGCGCAGGAAACCTTTCCCTTACTCGAAGTAAAGGATCATTCTCATTTTCGCGTCCTGCGAAATAAATTAAAATGGGGGTAAAGGAAAAGGAATGAACTTCTAAACCCAAACCATGCTTTCTTCCGGTACCCGTATTGAATCTACCCGCATTTTAAATTGGTTGGGGGAGGGCTCCTGTGGCCAAAGTTACCATTGTGAAGGTTCAGAGGGCGAAATTAAGGGACAGGAGTTTTATGTAAAGTTAATCCCGCGGGAAGTTTCCGATAGGAAGGGCTTTCAAGATTATTTTATTCAAGAGGGACAAGCCTTAGAGCAACTCGATGGGCCGGGTATCTGGCCCGTGTTAAGCACCGGTGTTACAAAATGGAAGCATTGGTTTCGATATTCCTGGTTTGCGGGCAGAGAGACTAAAGTTGAAATTAAACAGGAGAGTGAAGAGGGAGAGACAAGTGTCGAAGAGGTTCGTTATATTCGAACGCTTGAAGATCTTTGTAACTACGCGATATCCGAAGTCTCACCCGAGCAGTTGTTGTTTATTATGATCCCAATGCACCAAGGGCTATACAAAGCTCACTTGTCTGGTGTCTGCCATGGAAACTTAAAGCCATCCAATATTTTGGTTCAACAAAACAAGGACGGAGAGTGGGAGGCCTCAATTACAGAATTTGGACTTTATCGATTAAATTTATTTACTCCTTATGGATTATCTGATGAAGAGAAAAAAGAGG
>JAQXBH010000227.1 GCA_029252505.1 Opitutales bacterium
TGCGACTGTTCGATTAAGAATTAATTGTCCTGCACTCATGGAATCTTTATCTTTACAAAAATAGCCAATTCTTTCCAATTGGAAAGGGGTTCCAGTTTCCATTTCAGTAAGGCTCGCTTCGGTGAGACATGAATCCATTACTTGTAGGGAATCAGGGTTTAGGTTGTCCGTAAAGTCTCCTCCTTCTTCGGTATCTTCAGGATTAGGCACAGAGAACAATCGATCGTATAATCGAACTTGAGTTGGGGTAGATGTCTTTGCATCCACCCACTGAATGGTTCCCTTGACTTTTCTGCCATCGGGGGAGTCTCCTCCCTTCGATTCAGGATCATAAGTACATATAACTTCAGTAATTTCGCCTTCCTCGTTTTTTACGAATTCTTTACAAGTTACATAATAAGCATATTTTAAACGCACTTCTTTCCCGGGAGCTAAACGAAAATATTTCTTGGGCGGTTCCTCCATAAAGTCATTGCGGTCAATAAAAAGTTCACCGGAAAAAGGAACTTTCCTCGTTCCTTCGTCCGGGTTTTCCGGGTTATTTACAGCATCAATATCTTCGGACTGTTCCTCGGGGTAGTTTTCGATTGTAAGTTTAAGTGGGTTTAAGACACCGAGTCTTCGGGGAGCTCTTTTATTTAAATCCTGACGTAAGCAATGTTCTAAAAGTTCAACTTCGATCACATTTTCCCGCTTTGCCAAACCGACCCGTTCTGAAAAATCAAGAATTGTTTGGGGAGAAAATCCACGTCTCCTCATTCCTTGGAGAGTAGGCATTCGAGGGTCGTCCCATCCGTTCACATGCTCCTCTTCTACCAAACGAAGCATTTTTCGTTTACTCATGACTACATAAGTAAGATTGAGACGGGCAAATTCAATCTGTTGTGGATGATGAATATTTAAATTTTCACAAAACCAATCGTACAAAGGACGATGATGTTCAAATTCCAGTGTGCATAGGGAATGAGTAATTCCTTCGATCGAATCCGATTGACCGTGAGCAAAGTCGTAGGATGGATAAATTTTCCACTGATCCCCAGTCTTGGGATGCTCTTTGTGGATAATTCTGTAGATCACGGGATCGCGGAGGTTCATATTGGGAGAAGCCATATCAATCTTGGCCCGCAATGTTTTTGTACCCTCCGGAAAAGTACCCACTTTCATCTTTTCAAAAAGATCAAGGTTTTCCTCGATAGTCCGATCACGAAATGGGCTGTGTTCGCCTGGTGAGACTAATGTACCCCGTAATTTTCTCATCTGCTCGAATGAAAGGTCGCATACAAATGCTTTGTTGGACCTAATCAAATCCTTGGCCCACTCAAAAAGCTGTTCGAAGTAATCCGACGCGTGAAAAAGCCGTTCCTCCCAGTTGAAACCAAGCCATTTAACATCTTCCTTAATCGCGTCCGCGTACTCAGTCTTTTCAGCGACCGGATTGGTATCGTCTAGCCTAAGATTACAAAGACCGCCAAATTCCTGAGCAATTCCAAAATTCAAACATATGCTCTTTGCATGTCCGAGGTGTAGATAACCATTCGGTTCTGGGGGGAAGCGGGTGTGGACGGCACCGTTGTTTTTTCCGTTCTCTTGGTCCTCTTTGACCCGCGTACGGATAAAATCTAGGCTTTTTTCAATATTTTCTGAGCTCATAAATCAATTGTATTTCGAATGTAAAAAGTGGAGGGTGAATTAATCAATACGGTCACCATATTGTAACCGGTATTGTTTCTCTAAAGACTTGAGTCCTTTTTTACTAAGACCGGCTCCTTCCGATGCGAGTAATTCAAGAGCTCTCCTTAGCCGTATACGAACCAAGTCCAATCCGAGTAAATTCATCGAATCAAAAATGGGGAGAGACACATTACTACCGCTAATTGTTTGAAAGAATAAGGGCAGGATTTCCTTTAACTTTTTTTCCTCCTTCTCGGCCATATTTTGAAAAACCTGTGCAATATTATCCCGATCCCAGGATCTTATCTTTTCGAGTTCCCACTCGCATATTTTGAGTAGTTTACTGGCATCACTTGGTTCAATTTTCCCAATGAGCGAAGAAAAATCAAGGACGGGGTGTTCATCAAAAAGAAAACCGGCCAAAGGAATAAAGTCTGAAAAGTTTTCTAATCTTGGGAGCGCGTGAGGCAGAATTTCTCCAAGGAACTCGGGGTTAAGCTTCCATTCGAGTAAGCGTCTTACTACTTCCTCTGCAGTTAATTTTTCTCGAAGGTATCGTCCATTGAGCCATTTTAGTTTAGCCAAGTCGAAAATGGGTCCACCCAAACTCATTCTTTTAATGTCAAAACTCTCGGATAATTCTTTTATTGAAAAGATTTCTCGTTGATCTGGTAAAGTATAACCCATCATTCCGAGGTAGTTACTCATCGCTTCCGGCAAATACCCTGCGTCCCGGTAATAATTTATTCCTGTTGGATTTTTTCTTTTTGAAAGTTTTGACTTATCAGGATTTCTCAGAAGGGGTAGATGCGCAAATACGGGAGCGTCCCATTTAAAATATTGATATAGCAAAACATGTTTTGGTGTACTGCTAATCCATTCCTCGCCGCGGATCACATGAGAAATTTCCATCAGATGATCATCAACTACATTGGCAAGGTGATAAGTGGGGAAACCGTCCGATTTCTGTAAAATCTGGTGGTCGATTTGTTTCCAGTCAATTGTCACCTCTCCGCGAAGTTCATCATTAAAGGTACATTGTCCTTCCGATGGAACTTTTAGCCGAACCACATACTTTTCCCCTGCGTCTATTTTTCTTTGAGATTCTTCCCTGCTTAATTGTAAGCAATGTCCGTCGTATCTTGGAGTTTCTTTTGCCTGCATCTGCTTGGCTCGGACTTCATTCAAACGCTCGGTTGTACAAAAGCATGGATACGCATTTCCCTGATCCAATAAAAGCTGGACATGTTCCGAATGAATACCTTTTCGTTCACTTTGTCGGTATGGGCCGAAATTTCCGCCCCGGTCGGGCCCTTCATTCCATTCAATTCCTAACCATTGGAGCGATTGAATAATTGCTTCCTCAGACTCCTTAGTGGAACGTTCTTGATCGGTATCCTCTATCCTTAGCACCATCTTGCCTTGATTCTTTTGGGCAAAAGCCAAGTTAAACAATGCCATGTAGGCTGTGCCCACATGGGGAGCACCAGTAGGGGATGGGGCGATTCGAGTTCTAACGGGACGGGTCATGGGTAAAAAAAGATTATTACACTAATGATAACGATGAGGATAGACGAACAAATTCTAACCATCGATATCTTGCAATCCTAACCACCAATGGTTAGGGAAATATAAAGTGAAAGTATTAATTGCAGGTGCAAATGGAAAAGTCGGCACAATTTTGTGTGGTAAATTGTGGGGTATTTCTGGATTTTCCCCCGTTGGATTAATTCGGGATGCTCGCCAGCAAACCAAATTTACCGCTCTTGGTGTTCCGTCTGTTCTGGGCGATTTAGAAGACGGAATTGCGTCCTTTCTGCCCGGACTTGATGCGGTGGTATTTACCGCTGGTTCAGGCGGTCAAACTGGTCCGGATAAGACGACCGATGTAGACCAAAACTCAGCGGTTCGATTGATCGGGGATTGTGAGAGTGCGGGGGTTAAAAGATTTATCATGGTTAGTGCGATTGGAGCAGATCCGAATAGTGACTCTCCTCGAATTCAGCACTACTTAAGAGCAAAGGGAGTTGCTGATTCGAGACTTCGATCCTCGCTATTAGATTATACTATACTTGCTCCCGGTACATTAATCGATGAACGAGGAACAGGTCGGATTCAGGTGGCAGAAAATTTAGGTTTTCACGGTTATTTGCCGCGGGAAGATTTAGTGGACTCGATTATCGAGTGCTTGAAGAATTGGAACAGTGTTGGGAAAACCTTTCAAATCGTTTCTGGGGGACAGAAGGTTAGGGATGCATTGATCGGATTAATGGGGGGAGGATTACCCCCGATTGCTTAGTTTGTTTGAAACAAACCTTGTCTTTTTCAATTAATGAAATATCAGAAAAAGATGCTTTTCTTTAAATTATTGCCCCTTTTTTTAGTTTGTAACTTCTGCATCGCCGTTGCTGGTCTAGCCAAGACAGTAAATTCTAAATGCCCGATCTCTAATAACAAGGTCGATCCCACTCAAACATTATCCTATGGAGTTTGTTGCGGCAACTGTCTCAAGAAAGCTTCTGCAAATGTAAGTGCGTTTATTAAAAAAACAAAACCAAACAACAAATCATGTCCTTTTTCGGCAAAGCCAATTCGAAAAACTTTTATTGTCGGTTTTTGTTGTTCGAAATGCAAAAAAAAGGCATCCTGAATTTTTTTGAAATTGGATTTGATTTAACAGTACAAAATACTTTAAAAAAAAGACTCCAAATGGGGTTTTTTTTTGCCCTTAATTATCGACACAACTCTGCATGCCTAGAAGAAACGACATCAATCACATCTTAATAATCGGGTCTGGCCCAATAATCATTGGGCAAGCTTGTGAGTTTGACTACAGTGGTGCACAAGCCTGCAAGGCATTGCGGGAGGAGGGATATCGTGTTTCTTTGGTCAATAGTAATCCGGCCACGATTATGACCGACCCTGAGTTTGCAGATGCAACCTATGTTGAACCACTCACTATTGAAAGTGTACGTAAAATAATCGAGAAGGAGAGACCGGACGCCTTGCTACCTACTCTTGGTGGGCAGACTGGACTTAACTTATCTCTTGAATTATTTCATGCCGGAATTCTCGAAGAATTTGGCGTAGAGATGATTGGCGCAAAACCGGAAGCAATCAAAAAAGGCGAGGATCGTGAGCTTTTTAAGCAGGCCATGCTGGAGATTGGCTTAGATGTAGCACTTTCTTTTTCGGTAACTTCTCCTGAGGAAGCAAACGAGTGCTTACCTAAATTGGGCGACTTTCCAATTATATTAAGACCTGCCTTTACACTTGGAGGAACGGGAGGCGGTATTGCTTACAATCGCGAGGAGTTTGATGAAATGCTCCGATCGGGTATTGATGCTTCTCCTATCAACCAAGTTTTAGTGGAAGAATGCCTTCTTGGTTGGAAAGAGTATGAAATGGAGGTGATGCGGGACTACAAAGACCAATGTGTGGTGATCTGTTCGATTGAAAACTTTGATCCTATGGGTGTCCATACTGGAGATTCGATCACAGTCGCACCTGCGATGACACTTTCGGATAAAGAATATCAGTTAATGAGAGACGCCTCATTTGCCTGTATTCGGGAAATTGGCGTAGAGACAGGAGGAAGTAACATTCAATTTGCAACCGATCCTGAGACTGGAAGAATGGTCGTGATCGAAATGAACCCTCGTGTGTCAAGAAGTTCAGCTCTTGCTTCGAAAGCGACAGGATTTCCTATTGCAAAATTTGCGGCAAAATTAGCAGTTGGTTATTCCTTGGATGAATTGCAAAATGATGTGACCAAGGAAACTCCGGCCTGTTTTGAACCTTCCATTGACTATGTGGTTACCAAAATTCCCCGTTTTACTTTCGAAAAGTTTCCGGAAGCGGATTCGACATTAACTTCGGCGATGAAGTCCGTGGGGGAGGCCATGGCAATTGGCCGTACTTTTAAAGAGTCTTTTCAAAAAGCCTTACGCTCTTTGGAAATTGGTTTGAAGGGGTTTGAGGCTGGAAAATTGGCTGAAATTGATTTGGATTCCTCATTAATCCGTGCCGGAGTGAAAAGGCCTTCTGCTGAACGTCCGCAGTACCTTTACTGTGCCTATGAATCAGGAATGACTGCTGAAGAAATATCTCAGAAATCTGGAATCGATCCTTGGTTTACCTCACAATTGAGTGAAATTTATTCTCTCGAATCCATATTGAAGGAAACTACTTTGGATGGGGTTGATTATGAATTAATGAGAAGTGCCAAAGAGTTTGGTTTTTCGGACCGTCAATTAGCAGATTTTTGGTCCTGTGATTCACCTTCAGTTAAAGAACGCAGAGAATCTCTTGGGATCGAGACGACTTTTAGGTTAGTGGATACCTGTGCTGCCGAGTTCGAAGCCTTTACTCCGTATTTTTACTCCTCTTATGGAGATGAGAATGAAATTACCCGTTCCAATAATAAAAAAATCATGATTCTTGGCGGCGGACCCAACCGAATCGGGCAGGGAATAGAATTCGATTATTGTTGTGTTCATGCCTCCTTTGCCTTGAGAGAGGCTGGTTTCGAAACAGTTATGGTCAATTCTAACCCAGAAACGGTTTCCACGGATTACGATGTATCAGACCGGTTATATTTTGAACCCCTCACTCTTGAAGATGTACTAGAGATTTATCATCAGGAAAAGTGCGACGGTGCAATTGTCCAATATGGTGGGCAAACTCCCCTTAATTTGGCCAGTGGATTGGAAAAGGCTGGAGTCAATGTTATCGGAACTTCACCTGAGAGTATTGACTTAGCGGAGGATCGTGAAAAATTTAAGCAAATTCTGAATCAGTTAGGTCTCAAACAACCGGAGAATGAAACTGCTCTCAAACCCGAAGATGCAAAAGATGCAGCTGCACGAATAGGATATCCCGTTTTACTACGCCCTTCTTTTGTGTTAGGAGGTCGTGGGATGTTCATCGTCTACGACGAGAATGAACTAGAGAAAGTGGTAAAGGAGGCATTTGCGGTGGCTCCTGGAAAACCGGTACTGTTGGACAAATTTCTAGAGGAAGCAATTGAGTTAGATGTCGATTGCATCTCCGATGGGGAAACTACAGTGGTCGGGGGAATGCTTCAGCATATCGAATTTGCAGGAGTACATAGTGGTGATGCCGCAATGGTTCTTCCTCCCCATGAATTAGCAAAGGAAATGATTGATGAAGTACGACAAGCTTCTCATGATTTAGCAAAAGCCCTTGGAGTAATTGGCCTAATGAACATCCAATTCGCGATTAAGGGAGGTGAACTATTTCTGATTGAAGTCAATCCTCGTGCTTCACGAACAATTCCATTTGTCAGTAAGGCAATCGGTGTGCCTTTAGCCAAATTAGGGGCTCGTGTCATGGCGGGTGCCAAATTGAAAGACCTCGGCTTTACTGAGGAAATTATCCCTAAGCATTGGGCGATTAAGGAATCCGTTTTTCCCTTTAGCCGCTTTCCCGGCTCTCCGATTGTACTGACTCCTGAGATGCGAAGTACGGGAGAAGTAATGGGACAGGACGAAGATTTCGGAATTGCATTTGCCAAGACTCAAATGGCTGCCAAGCCCTCATTACCACTCGAGGGTAATGTTTTCCTAAGTGTAAAGGATTCAGATAAAGAAAAAGCACTCCTTGTTGCTCAGGGACTGTCTGATCTTGGTTTTTCTTTTTATTCTACTGAAGGAACTGCCGCCTTTTTGAAAGAACACGGAATTGAAGCGCAGAGTGTTTTGCGCATCAGTGAGGGGCGTCCCAATGTAGCCGATTTGATTAAGAACGGAAAAATTCAACTCGTAATTAATACCCCTCTTGGATTAATTCCAAGGCGGGATGAAAATGGTATTCGGAGTCAAGCTGTGCTCCACAGTGTTCCTGTAATCACTACATTAGGCTCCGCTTTTGCCGCTTTAGACGGCATTCGTTCAATAAAAGAACGTGATTTTTCGGTGAAGTCTTTACAGGATTATGCTAAGTCCTAATTGATCATGAATTCAATCACTGCCTTGCTTTACGGATCGGATCGACCTGGTATTGTTGCAAAAGTGGCGGGATGGATCCATGCTCGTGGTAGCAATGTACTGCATGCCGACCAACACCTCGATCGTCAGGAAAATGTTTTCTTTCAACGTATTGAATGGGAGTGCTCTTTAGAAAGTGATCCAGTAGAGGAGGGGACTGCTTTCCAGGGAATGGTACAGTCTGAATTAGGCATGACTGTGCGGATAGGGTATCATGATGACTGTCCCAGGATTGGAATAATGGTATCCAAGGCAGATCACTGCCTGCACGACCTTGCCTTACGAGTTAGATCAGGCGAGTGGAATGCTGAATTAGTCGGCGTATTGTCCAACCACAGCGACTTACAAGACATTTCTGATTCCTATCAATTGCCTTTTCATTATTTCAACCTTAATGCAGAAAATAAAATGGCAGAGGAAGCCAAGCAAATTCAATGGATTCGGGAACAAAAAATAGAACTTTTGGTGCTGGCTCGGTACATGCAGATTTTAAGTAAAGATTTTCTCCTCCACGCAGGATGCCCGGTCATTAATATCCATCATTCCTTTCTTCCTTCCTTTGCTGGAGCGAAGCCCTACCATCAAGCCTACACCAGGGGGGTGAAGTTGATAGGAGCGACCGCACATTATGTCACTGAAGACCTCGATGAAGGTCCCATTATTGGGCAGGATGTAACCCGGGTTAGCCATCGTCATGGACCCAAGGATTTAATTGAGAAAGGCCGCGATCTTGAAAAGCTAGTACTTTCCACTGCTGTCCGAAGGCATTTGCAAAACCGAGTGTTGGTTTATCAGAATAAAACAGTTGTGTTCGATTAATCGGGCAAGGGTATTATTTCATCCTCATTTCTAATTTTTTCTCAACCCTTCGGAGTAAGAAATTTAATTACTGTTAGTCCACAACGAAATTTGTCTGATTGTAAGTCTTTGTTTTGCCATCATCCGTATAACCGCTGATGTCGAGATAATTTTTTTGCCTCACCATGGCTTGAACAACTTGACCGTTTCTGTCTGAAATACTACGGATATATTTATGAAACATTCTGCAATATTGCTATTTTCGTTTGCCTTTTCAGTCTTCGCAAAAAAACCAAATATATTATTTATTCTTACCGATGATCAGGCACCTCATACCTTGTCCAGTTATGGCAACAAAGTTTGCCATACACCCCACATCGATAAGTTGGCTGCTTCAGGTATGGTCTTAGATCAGGCCTATCATATGGGCTCAATGAGTGGTGCAGTCTGCTCGCCATCACGCACCATGATTATGAGTGGTCGTACACTTTGGCACTTGCCTCCCCGTGGTAAAAAACACCTCAAGCATGAAAAGGGAAAAGCTTCAGGTGTAGAGATTCTTAAGAACACGCTACCAGCAGTTTTTAATCGTGCTGGATATAGAACTTTTCGAACATGTAAAAACGGAAACAGCTATGGATTGGCAAACGAACTTTTTCAAGTCGTAAAAGATAAAAGCTGTCGAAATGCAGATGAAGACAGCGGCAGTCAGTGGCATGGTCGCCAAGTCCTTGCATATCTCGAAGAAAGAAATGCCAGAAAAGAGGAAAATCCATTCTTTATCTACTTTGGTTTTTCTCATCCTCATGATGCCCGTAATGGAAGAAATGATTTACTGGATAAGTACGGAGCAGAAAATGTTCAGAACCCCCCTGCCAAGATTAATCGGAAAGCTCCCAGTTTGCCCATTTCCTGGTTGCCTGCTCATCCTTTTCATCACGGTCATCCGAAACTAAGAGATGAAGTTAATGTACCTGGGGTAAAGACCTCGCGAACTGAAGCAACAGTAAGAAATGAATTGGGTCGGGAATACGCTTGTATCGAAAATATTGATGATCAAGTTGGATTGGTGATCAACAAGCTGAAGGAAATCGGCGAATTTGAAAATACCTATATTTTTTACACATCTGATCACGGAATTGCAGTTGGTCGGCACGGATTAATGGGGAAGCAGAACCTTTATGAGCATTCCTGGAGAGTTCCTTTCATCGTAAGTGGTCCAGGGATAAAGCCGATGAGCCGAAGTTTGGGAAATAGCTATTTGCTCGATGTTTTGCCCACTCTATGTGAATTATCAGCGATCCCCATACCCAAAACAGCTCAGGGTAAAAGTTTAAAGCCAGTCTTAATGGGAAAAAAGAAAATAATTCGCCCCCTATTATACGGAGCCTATTGTGGAGGCACGAAGCCAGGCATGCGTTCAATTCGTAAAGGAGATTGGAAATTAATCAAGTATGACACACTGGATGGCAAAGTCCGCGAGACTCAACTCTTTAACCTTAAGGAAAATCCGAATGAACTACTCATCGAACATCACTCAAAAGAAGTAATTGAGAAGACTGGAAATCAACCGAACAAGAAGCAAATTAATTTAGCCAAGTTATCGCGTTATTCGAAAAAGTTAGTGGAAATGGAAGAACTTTTGCTGAATGAAATGAATCGATTAGGTGACCCTTATCGCTTTTGGGATCAGCCTAAAATGAACTAATCGCTCTTTTTTTTCGTAGAAATTATAAAAAATCAATTATCCTGAGAGTTTTCCTAGCTAGCCTTGTGAAAGCTAGCCGTTGACTTTATTTGAAAAATAGGGACTATATTGCCTTTTCCATAATCTGTTCCATGGCCAACAATAAAGAATCCGAACCTGAAAAAAATAACGATACCTCCATTCCTGGTGAAAATGAACAGGAGGGCTTATCTGCCGAGCAGGCAGGTGAATATAGCTACAGCGAGGCCGATGCGTGGAATAAAAGCAAGAAATCGCTAATTCTGGTTCTTAGTGCAATTTTAATTGGAGTAAGTGTTTACCACTATTGGGACAACTCTGAGCGAACCCATCAATCTGAACGATCCTACCGATTTCTTTC
>JAQXBH010000238.1 GCA_029252505.1 Opitutales bacterium
CGACTTGTTGAACGACAAGTCAGATTTGTGGAGGTCCAACTTGGAGGATGGGATACCCATCAAAATAACTTTTCCCGAGTTCCTGAACAAAGTGCGATTTTAGACCAGGCACTTTCCGCTTTGCTATCCGATTTGGAACAAAGAGGGATGCTCGAGGAAACTTTGGTTGTACTCGCTACTGAATTTGGAAGAACCCCTAATATTAATGTTAATGATGGGCGCGATCATTACCCCAAGGCTTTCTCCTGTATGCTGGCAGGGGGAGGAATAAAAGGAGGTCAAGTTTGGGGCAAAACCGATAAGGAAGGAAGAGAAGTAATTGAACAAAAGGTAGAAATCCCCGACTTCAATGCAACCATTGCATTCGCACTTGGCCTTCCTCTGGATGAAATTATCTATTCCCCAACACGACGTCCCTTTACTTTATCTGATAAGGGGCAACCCATTACCCAATTAATTTAATCTTTTAAATACATTCAATTTTTCTCCTTTTTTCAAATTCGACAGATTGAATATTTTTTTATTTCACTCTTTACCATCGGGACGAATTGAGATGATATATTAAACTTTGTCCTTAATTACCATTAACACTAAATCCAATAAACTATGAAGAAGTATTTCGCGTTGCTCGTGTTCCTGCTTCCCTTTGTTATGTCAGCAGCAAAAACAGAAAAATTAGATCCTGAAAACACCTTAATCATTGAACTTAAGGATGGAAAAGTTGTCATCGAATTATTTAAGGACGATGCACCTAAACATGTTGAAAGAATTAAGAAACTAGCAAGCGATGGCAAGTATGACGGCGTTGTCTTTCATCGGGTAATTGAAGGTTTTATGGCACAAACGGGAGATGTGGAGCATGGTAATTCAAAAAACTTTAAAGCAAGTCGAGTAGGCACAGGGGGTTCTGACCTTCCCGATTTGAATGAGGAATTTAACGAACGCGAACATGTGAAAGGAACTTGCTCAATGGCAAGATCATCGAGTCCGAACAGTGCCAATAGTCAGTTCTTTATTTGTTTCGATAATTCTTCCTTCCTTGATGGACAGTATACTGTCTGGGGACAGGTAGTCGAAGGGATTGAGTTTGTGGACAATATCAAACTTGGTTCGAGTTCTGACAATGGGTCTGTTGATGATCCTGACTCCATGATTAAGGTTACTGTTGGGTCTGCTAAAAAAGCAAAGAAGAAAGCTGCTACCAAGAAGTAGTAGTTCCTGCTATTGGCTAATCCTTTTTACAAGGATGGGCCAATAATTTCCTCACAGTCCATGTGATAGAGTCCCACAAAAAACTCTTCATCCCATCGTTCCTCCACCGTTAGGTTACCGTTGACCCGTATGATTTGGTCCATCAATACCTCAACGCCATCAGAGGAACTAACAACTACCCATCCATTTGCCTCAGGGCTTTTACCAAAACAACAACTCATTTGATCTGGCAAAAGAAGAAATTCTTTTACCATGTTGTTTTCGTCTACTACCGTCGGAAGCATAAAGCCTTCGATAGCTACCGTCTTACCGGATTTCTCTCTGAGATTTTTGGGAACTCTTTGTGAGTAAGAGGCAAAGTCGAAATCTTTTCCGTCTCGCTCCCAATTAACATCATAAGTAAAACCAGAGATATCTCGAAAGGCTAAAGGTTCAAATTGGCTATTTTCATCTAAGGGTGGCAAATTATTTGCAACTGTTTGGTTTATATCTTCTTGAGCATTAGGGCGCGGTACTCCATTCAGAATAATTCCTTCCTCGATCGATTCCTCTATTTGTACCCTAGATTCTAATGGTTTGGATTGTGAGATAATCAGAGTTAGGTTGGATTCGTTTTTATCAATTTCACTAATTAAAATAGATCCTCCCTCAATTGGATCTCCCACAATCGAAATATTTTCCGTAACCTCTTTTTCTTCTTTGTTTCCACAGGAACAAATTAAAAGAGTAAGTAAAAAAGCGAGTAATTTTAAAAACATCAATTTCTTAAAATTAACTTCATGAGCAATTCTAGCAAGTTATTACGATTTAAGCTTTTTCGCATTTCTAATTTAAAACTTCTCTTATTTCTATGCCGATTGTCTCAGATTTTGACTAATCTCTACTCGATAGGCTAGTAATGCGGAGGGTAATCCACTGGCTAACCCTAAGAGAATAATAGCGCCAAATACATAAAAAACTGCAAGATCCAATGTAAATGGGCTCAGTAAAACTCCCGTTTGTTCTCTTATAAAGTAGGAGGCAATTCCATTCATAATAAAATAAACAAGCAAAGAACCAATTGCTCCGGCAAGGGAGATGATAAAGGATTGGCCTAAAACTACTTGGGTTACAAAACCTCTGCTTGCACCTAGGCAACGAAGAATCGCGAATTCACGTTTCCTTTCATTCATTGAATTTCTCAGTACGGCCAAAACGATTAAGCCAGCCACGCATCCAACGAGATAAGCAATCCACTCCAATACCCTTTCAAACCAGACCAAGCGGTCAAAAAATTCGGCTAAAGTTGCTGCAATTGGCCATGCAAATGTGGCTTGGTTTCCTTGCTTGTTATATTTCATCTCAAGTGCAAACCCAGCGGCTCCCCTTAATTTGACTAGTACCGCACTCACCGATGATGCATACTCGCTGTCATGCCCTTCCATCATTTGTATTCCCTTAATCGGTATCCAAATCACTTTATCAGCAGGGGTACCCGTAGCCTCTAAGATCCCCACAACAACATATATTTCCTTGTGTTTACTTTCTTCACGAAAAGTCAATCCATGGTAGGGATGAAATAGGTCTCCTATCTTTAGACCCAATTTTTGGGCGACAAAATTGCCTACTAATGCCTCCCTTTTACTGTCTGAAAAAAGTCTTCCACCAGATTGAACTTGGTACTTTATTCCCTCTTTCCATTCATGCTCCTTAAACAGTGAAGATTCGGTACCAACAAGTCGATATCCCTTAAAATTATCTCCTACTGCCAAAGGATAAGCTTCCTTTACTCCAGGAGTTTTTTTGATCATTTCATATTGTTTCCAATCCAGATTTCCAGGAGATGCTTCCATATGAAAAACAGCATTTAAAATAAGCTGTAATTTCGAACCTCGTGCTCCCAAAACTCCGTCAAACCCAGAAGCAGATAAAGAGAATGCTTTCTGTGTACCTTCCTTTATTTTCCAAGTTCCTAAAAATAATCCTCCCGCCATGGCAATAGTAAGGGATGCGACAAAAGAAGAAAATCCAAATTGCCTGACACCACGGAAGCAAAGAAGTAAAAATGAACGATTTCTATTCATAAAAAGTACTAGAGATCTGCTTCAATATCTTTGGATTGGTTGACTTGTTCCCAGTTCAATTTCCGATCAAAATTATCAATGATTTTGGAGTCATGGCTAACTACCAACAAAGTGATCTTCTTTTCTTCACATAGCTCGCTTACTAACTCCACGGCTTTTTGGGCGTTGATCGGATCAAGATTGCCGGTAGGTTCATCGGCAAGGATCAATTTTGGTTGATTAACCATTGCTCTTGCAAGCGCTACTCTCTGTTGCTGACCTACAGATAATTGGTGGGGGTAATAGGATAACCTGTCTTGAAGACCTACCCTCTCAAGCAATTCAACGGCGATATCCGTATTGAAATTCCTTGAAAAAGACATTGCGACCTCCAAGTTTTCAAGGCAGGTAAAACCCTGCAATAAGTTAAAGGATTGAAAAACATATCCAATTTGCGTTGCACGAAGGATGTCTCTTTCAGAATTTGACATTTTTCCGACATCCTTACCCTGTAATTCAATCAATCCACTATCAGGTCTCAGTATCCCTGCAATCAAGTGTAGGAATGTAGTTTTTCCTGATCCACTGCCTCCGTGCATTCCATAAAAACTCCCCTCATCGAGGGAGAACGCAGGCACATCTATTACAGGTAGCTTTTGCCCGCTTGGTGTGAAAAATGATTTTTTCAGTTGCTCTATGTTTAGAACACTCATTTACACCATTTCAACACACGACGGATAGATGGCAAGCTGGATGAGCGCAAACTTGCCTTTTATAAAAAACAATCAAACTACATGATTGAGTGCTTGGACAACATTAAGAGCATCATTTCCAATACTTTCCATCTCATTCAAGATATCGACATAGATCATCTCGGCCTTCAAGTTTTCCTTATCCTGCATTCTTTTAACTGCATTTTTCCTTAATGACTTTCTAGAGGCGTCAATTCGATCTTCAATTGCTTCTGCTTTTTTAATATCCGGGATACTACCATCCTTCAAATGGGTCTGGTATAGTTCCATAAAATCAAGGATTTGCTCAGAAAACACTTTTATTTCACGTAAAGTTTCCTGAGGAAGAACACGATTCTTTCGGTATTTACGGTGCGCCAGTTGAACGAGGCGATGACAACAGTCGCCAATATCCTCGAGCTCCCCGGTGACCCTTAAGAGAGAGGCTACGCGGAGGGCACGTTCACCAGCTAGGCTTTCAGTGGTACAGTAAATTAAGGTTTGGGTAATCTCAAAAGCGAGCTCATCACATTTATTTTCAAGTTCTTTCAATTCTTTGATGAGATCACTTTTGTCAATGTCTGGACTGTCAAACACTTCCACAAAACCTTCAAACATGTATCGGGTAATTGCGGCCAATCGATCAATTTCTGCTTCGACGAGTGCAAGGTTCAGTTCCCCCGTTTTGGGGAGAACCCCCGATCCTTCATAGTGAAGTGAAGCCAAACTACCCGGTTTAGGTGACTTACCATCTAGAGTTTTTGGTTTAATGAGTCGTTCGACTAATCGGCTCAAATGAGGGGCAAAACCTATCAATAATGCAATGTTTGCCAAATTAAAGAGCGTATGGAAAAGAGATAAATGCAAGGGAATATTTCTATCAACAATGGCTTTCTTTGCTTTGGCAATGTCTACTTCTGCTGGATCACCTTCGAATTCATTATCTGTTAAATATGCACTTGCTTCAGCATAAGTAACATCATCCACATAGATGGCTCCCGGCATGATTTGGTCAAGCATACCAATAAACGGATAAAAAAGAAGAAGCATCCAGCAAACCCCTGCTATGTTGAAAATAAAATGGGCTCGGGCAGCTCTTTTTGCATTAATATTGGCACCCAGGGAAGCAAGCCACGCAGTTACGGTGGTACCAATGTTTTCTCCCAGTACAATGGCCGCAGCGATCTCAAAATTAATCCAACCATTTATTGCCACAATGATCGTGATTCCCATGGCAGCCGATGAAGACTGAACTAAAATAGTAAGGAAGACACCGATGATAAGGAAAATAATAACAGAGCCAAATCCATAACTGTTGAGCTGTTGGATAAATCCCTCAATGTCCTGCACAAGCAATTGATCTCCTGGGTCTGCACTTTTAAGCAAACTTTTAACATCGGGCACCGCATTTTTTAATTCACTCAATCCAAAGAAAAGTAGACCAAACCCAACCAGGAACTCGCCGGTATGTTTGAACTTTGGCTGGCTCATGAAAACCAGCGGCAAACCAATCCCTATAATGGGAAGAGCAATTTTAGAAAGGCTGAATTTCCCAATCGAGGCTATGATCCATCCAGTAAGAGTGGTTCCCAAATTGGCCCCCATAATCACTCCGATAGACTCCGTCAGGGTGAGAAGTTGAGCATTTACGAAACTCACCACCATTACAGTAGTAGCAGAAGATGACTGAACCAAACAGGTTACTAAAAGGCCAGTACCCAGACCGAAAAAGCGGTTCTGAGTCATGGTTGCCATAATTCTTCTCATTCCTTCCCCGGCAACTTTTTGAATCCCTTCACTCATCACCCGCATTCCAAAAAGAAAAATGCCCAGACCGCCAAGGACATAAAGAAAGCCTACAATAAATTCCCAAGTTGATACATTCGCCATGATTTATCCTGAATTTTGTTAATGAAAAGAAAAAAAATATCTACCAGCTGATGCGAAGACCCGAGGTGTACCCCCAACCCTCATATGCTCGGGTTCCGGAATCATCCATCTCCGTGTACTGAATGGCGTTTTGCCATTTAAACTTATGCCCGTAAAGGAAATAATTGATTCCTAAAAAGTATTCTTGCACCTCGTCTCCCCGTCCTGCGAGGTCACGCTCGTATCGAGTGACATCAACACCATGAGCATCCTTACTTTCAACATAAGTGTAGCTGAAAACGCCCTGAAGTTTTTCCGTAAAATTATAAAAAGGCATAAACTGGGTGCCCCACACATCACTCTGCCCGTCATAACCATTCGAGAAACTAAGGTCACCCCAAAAACTCAGATTTCCCTTCTTTAACTTGGTTACAATGGAAAACGCATTTTTGTGATTCTGAGTTTGATTACGGGAGTCTTCTTCTTGAGCCATGTAATCAAACCGTATCAGGGACTCATCAAAGTAATCAGATTCTTTAAAATTATACCCCAAAGAAAGGAGACCAAATACTCCATAATCAAAAGCTTCATCAAATTCTGGACCCTCATCACTCGAATAAAATCCAGCAAGATAATCCCAATTCTCACGATTTCCGGAGACTGATACACCAGTGAAATATTCGTTCGTAAACCAGATATTCCTGGCAATTTTACCTCGTTCTAAAGTGTAAAGTTTCTTGGAAGAGGTCGATCCATGCAAAGTAAAGGGCGCGGATTGTTTTCCCACTTTTATTTTCATTCCCGTTTCCGTTGACCATGACAAATAAGTATCGGTTAGATTTCGATACAAAGGTTCCGGTTGATTGAGATTCATATTGGCCTCGGAATGAAGGGTAATTCCACCAAACAGGCTCGCCTTGAAACCAAAGCGAAATCGCCGCCATTCAGAATCATCCACAGATGAGTTATCGACATCATTCTCAAAATTATAGTAATCAGCTTGGAGGCGACCCGAAAGAAGAAACTTCTGGATAACTGAACTATCTTCGTTTTGATAAAGCAGGACTTTATCCCAAATTTTATCGAAACGACCATCTTGGCCATTGGCCGAGAAAACAATCGCAAATACAGCGAGTGATGTAGAGATTTTCCAACTAATTAATTGGAAAGGGGTGATAGGGTTTGTATGTAACACACCTACTTTCTATCATTCTAATCTTACATAATTGAGTCATGATTGTTACAATTATGTTACAATTATAAATTTTGTTTTTTTAACAATACCTCCGTTAATTTCTTTTGTCTTAATTTATAAGTATTTAGGGACCTTAAAAGAAAAAATCGTTCCGCGGTCAACTTTACTTCTTACAGAAATTTCACCACCATGTGCATCAATTATTTCCCGGGCAATACTTAAGCCAAGTCCAGTTCCTCCACTATTTCGGGATCTCCCCTTATCCACTCGATAAAAACGTTCAAAAAGCATCTCTTGGTCCTCCTGTTCTATGCCCTTACCATCATCTTCCACCTCGCAAGTGATGAGACCAATACTTAAACTTTCTTTAATCCGAATCGATATTTGGGAAACTTCTCCTGCGTGTATTATTGCATTATCGATAAGGTTTTCGAATACACTGACCAATTTTTGAGGGTCGGCAAAAATCTTCACCGGGGATGATGGACAAATTAGGGCCAGTTTAGGGAGAGAGGGTTCTTTTCTCTGCAAAAATTCTTCCTCAATATCTCGAGCAAGTTTGCAAAGATCGAATGATATCTTGGATAGAGTGGTTTGCGGTTTCTCAAGCTTTGCCAAGACGAGCAGATCTTCCACTAAAATATTGAGGCGTTCGGCATTCTTTTGAATTTTAGATAAAAAATTCTTCCTTTTTTCATCCTTTAGCACCTCGTAGTCCTCAATCAAAGAATCAGTAAAACCCTTAATGATAGATACCGGTGTGCGTAACTCATGTGAAACATTGGCAACAAAATCTCTTCGGGTTTGCTCGTCCTGATCTTTTGCTTCTCTTTTTTTGGGTTTATTCTCAATCCAGGAATTTTTATCCCTGTTAGTTATGTTTTTGATGGTGACAAATAATCCATATACAAAACCAGTAACCAGTAAAACAATCAACCAAAGGGGTAATAACATTATCTAAGCAATCTCCTCGACAAGCCGATAACCAACTCCACGAATCGTTTCAATCTCGACCCCTGAATCTTTAATCTTCTTTCTAACTCTACGAATATGAACATCAACTGTCCTAGTTTCAACCTCTGCATCAAACTTCCATACTCCCAGTAGTAAATTATCCCGGGTTTGCACCCTCCCCCGACGCTTGAGGAAGTAATGGAGCAACTTGAATTCCGTTAAGGTAAAATCAACCTTTTCCCCGGAAATTGATATACTATGATCATCTTCATCAAGCAGAAGATTGCCAAAAAGAATTCGGGACTGATTTTCATCCTTCTGGCCTGCAGTCCTCTTTAGAATGGACCGAATCCGAAGAACAAGTTCTTGCGAATCAAAAGGCTTCCCTAAATAATCATCTGCTCCCTGCTCTAATCCCTTGATCCTATGTTCAAGGTCGGTCTTCGCCGTAAGCATAATAACCGGAGTTTTTTGAAGAAGATTATCAGCACGGATCATACGTAAAAGCTGAAACCCGTCGAGTTCAGGCATCATCACATCCAAAATAATGAGATCCGGGCTAAAGTCCCTCGCATTCCCAAGTGCCTCATAAGGATTGTTCGAGAATTTCACCTTAAAGCCCTCCTTCCCAAGCTGGTAGTGCAGAAGATCAGTTAAATCTTCTTCATCATCGACAACGAAAATACGAATTCGGGAGCTCATGAATGTGATGCCTATATCATTCAGCACCCCGAAAATAGCAAGTTTGATTTCCTCTCCAGCCTATCAAAGCATAGGCTAAGTCAACAATGAATTATTTTAGGTCCCTCCGCAATGCAGCCTATCATAAGTTGATGTCTCTTCGCTTTGCCCATTCACAGAAAAAGCAAAGGCGAGAAGACATTTTGAAAAGGTAAGTATCTTCAATTTTTTCATAATTTTAAGTGTAGTTGTATTTCGATTGATCCTTTAATGGACACTTTTAATCATATACAGACCATGTAAAAATTGACTGAAGGAAATGTCTCTTTTTTGTAAAAATACGAGATTATGAAATTCCTAAGCTTTAAGAGTTTGACGTTTACCTAAAGTAATAAAACAGAATGATAGGAATTTTATGAGTGAACCATTAAAACTTCTTTTTCTTTGTACCGGAAATTCCTGCCGCAGTCAGATGGCGGAGGGATGGACACGCCATCTAAAGGGTGATTCGATAGAAGCATTCTCCGCTGGGATCGAAACGCATGGACTTAACCCTCATATGGTTAAAGTAATGGCAGAGGTTGGAGTCGATGTGACCAGTCAAAAGTCGGAAAACATTAGGGATTTTGCAGATCTTGACTTGGATTTTGTGATAACGGTATGTGGGCATGCTCATGAGACCTGTCCGATTTTCCCAGCCAATTGCCAAGTTGTTCATTCGGGGTTTCCAGATCCTCCGAAAATGGCTAAAGAATTAGCCGAAAAGGGAGCTTCGGAAGAGGAACAGCTTACCTGTTACAGGCAGGTAAGAGACGAAATCCGGACTTATGTGGAATCCCTGCCAGAATCTTTAAATCTCTAACTTATTAAATTTTATGAAATCGAAATATTTAGCTGAATTTCTTGGAACGGCTTTTTTATTTGGGGCTGTGGTAGGTTCGGGAATTATGGGCCAAAACCTGAATCAAAATGATGCGGTTACTCTTTTAGCAAATACATTTGCAACCGTTTTTGCTCTTTATTTTTTGATCACTTGCCTGGGGGATCACAGTTCACATTTCAACCCAATAGTTTCTCTGGTGATGCGATTGCGTGGGGAGATTAGCACAAACACATTTTTTGTTTTTAGCATTCTTCAAATTTCCGGAGCTATACTTGGTGTAATCTTAGCCAACTATCTTTTCGATTTAGACCCTCTTCAATTTTCTGAAAAAGCACGATCAGGCACCAATTTGTTCGTAAGTGAAATAGCCGCAACCTTCGGCTTACTACTGGTAATCCTACTTTCCTCCAAAGAAAAAGTCGCAGCCACCGTAGCTGCATACATTGGAGGGGCTTACTGGTTTACATCCTCCACCTCATTTGCCAATCCGGCAGGAACGATTGGTCGATCGTTCTCAAACACTTTTGCGGGTATCTCACCTAGCGATATTCTTCACTTTTGCGTAGCACAACTCATAGGGGCACTCCTTGCTCTTTTCGTTTTTAATTCTTTTTTTAAAAAACCTGAGTGACTACACAAAAAGATGATTTAGAAAAACCGATTCCCAAAGCTTTTTCTCAATTTCAATTTTTAAAGGATACTTTTCTTTGTTCCTTGGTAGCTTTTGGTGGACCCGAAGCTCACTTAGGGGTTTTTCTTGACCGCCTAGTACAAAAGAAAAAATACCTGAGCGAGAAAGCACTTCTTGAATGGATGGCACTATGTAGTTTTTTGCCCGGTCCCACAAGCACTCAGGTAATTACTGCAATTGGGTTGGAGAAAGGTGGACGATCGCTCGCCATACTTACCCTTCTGGTCTGGGCCATGCCAGCTCTTTGCTTAATGACATTGATTGCCTTGATTCCAGCTTTAATAGACAAGAATAGCTTTGTAAGTATAACTAGTTTTCTCGCTCCAATGGCAGCCGGTTTCGTTGGGTGGGCAGCCTGGGTGCTCGGTAGAAAAGTTGTAATTAACCCACTAAGTTTTGGGTTGTGGGGCTTTGGGTTAGCTATTGCTTTATTAAGCACAACGCCTTGGACTATTCCTTTAGCATTTTGTGTGGGCGCAGGGTTATCCATTTTCCTCTCGCCTAAAGCAAATCAGTTGAAAAGTTCACTACCCGGTCAATTTTCTGTTCCATGGGGAATATTTTTTCTATTCATTACATTGCTTTGTGTCGGGATCATTTCTTCCTTTTTTACAGAAAATTCTCTTTTGGTAACCTTCGAGCGCTTTTATCGTTACGGATACTTAGTATTTGGAGGAGGCCAGGTGGTGGTCCCCATAATGCAAGGGGAGCTTGTAAATACTAATGCTTTATTGACCCAAGATGAATTTCTTGCCGGATTTGGTTTGGTTCAGGCCCTGCCAGGTCCAATGTTTTCATTTGCTGCTTATGCGGGTGGATTGTGCGAGCAGCAAAATGGTATCAACCATCAATTACTCAGTGCAATGATCGCCGGATGGGCTATTTTTATTCCGGGTACCCTGCTTCTTTTCTTGGTTCATCCATTTTGGGGAAAATTAAAAACTTTACCGTGGGCTCACCGTGGACTCAGGGGCATAAATGCAGTAGCAAGTGGTTTAGTATCAGGAGTATTTATAGGAATTCTTTTTAGCGTGAATTGGTTGGGATTAGATGTCGTGGTCCTTCTCGTTTCACTTGGCTTACTGATAAGCCGCAAATTGCCAGCTCCTCTTATCGTATTGATTGTTGGACTTATTTATTGGGTATTTATTTAAACCGCTCAATTTCAACTACAATTAAAATTCCAAGGATTTAAATAATCATCACTAAATAAAGTTTGAAGTTTATCATTCGAGAATAGAAATGTTAAAATAAAAAATTTTTACCAAACCATAACAAAATCAATTGAAATATATTAGGTTAAAATGAAGCCATTTGAACCAGACCAAGTAAAAACTTTTCGCACTCCAAAATACACCGGGATTAGCCTTTCCCTGTTGTCCATGTTTGTTCTCACTTCCATGATTGTGATCTGGAATCAAATCACTCCTCACTCTCAGCCTGAAGAAATAGCGTTATCTATTGCTTGCGAAAGTATACTCGAAATACCGGTTAGAGCATCCGCAGCACAGTTTGAAAAGGAATTTAATATCCCAATTGAAATTAAGGTGTATTCCCTGGATCAGATAAAGCGTAATTATCAAACAATTTTTAATGATAAAAATAAAACTTGTGACATTTTCATCGGCTCTAAATTTATTTCCAAAAGTTTAAAATTAGAAAATAGAACTTTTCGGGAATTAATTTCTGTCGCACAGTATTTACCAGTCTTTGCAACAAAAAGTGATTTCGGATTAGAAATTAAGAATTGGTCTGATGTCCTTGATCATAACTTAACCATCGGGCAGATTGATTTTAAAAACGAATTAGGTCATCAAACAAATCCAGGTCATAAGATAAACGAATTATTCCAAAACGATGCCAATATTTTATCATATAATAGTATTTCTTCTCTTATGGGTTCACTGTTGAATTCTACCAAATTGGATGGCATCGTAGTAAAGCACGACACCGCCCGAAAATATGGTTTAAAGATTCATCAAGTAGAGGAGCTTCTTGCTATTTCAATTCAATACAGTGCCCAAATCCTATCGCGGTCCAACTTGGCATCAAAAAGCATGCAGTTCGCACGCTATCTTGCTGCTCCGAGTAAAGGGCAATTTCATTTTGCAAATCACCATCTGATCGGGGTGGACGGAGATAGATGGAGCAAAACTCCAACACTCACAATTTATTCTGAGCCTAATTTCAAAAAAGAATTAACCCCTAGTGTTGACCCATTTGTCGAAAGAGAGGGAATTAAAATCAATCTGTTATTTCCTCAGACAGAAAAGCTTATTTTTACAATTTCTTCAATTTCACAAAGTACCACATCCCATTTGTTGCCAGACCTCCTCCTTGTATCTCGCGAAACAGCAAAGAAAATTCCGCCCGATTATATTTCTTTAAAGACCGGAGTAACAAGACAGGATGGTTTATTTTTACTTAACTCTAATTCAGACTATCGTTCGCTCACGGAAAGATATGTGGATAGTATTGTTACGAATTTATAAAAGTCATTTTTTACCTATGTTGTTTGCTGTTTACCGAACAAGAGCTTTTGTTAGGTAATAATGAATCGCTTCTTTTTACATGCTTTAATTCTTTTTGTAAGCTCTCTTTTGTTAGGTGCTGATGTAGTATCCGAAAAAAAATGGTTTTCTGAGACTCCGCAAAACCATGATGATCTCAAAGCAATTCAAGATCGCTTGAAGCTAATTCTATCTGGGGCGAAAAAAAGTTTGGTCGCAATCGAATCTGAAGATGGTGCAGGGAGTGGTGTAATTATATCAGAAGACGGACTCGTTCTCACTGCGGCACATGTTATCGGGGAAACGGGGAAAAAAATGAAAGTTCGTCTTCCTAATGGTAAAAGTTTACCGGCTGTAAGCTTGGGTGGTTCAGAAATTTCAGACGCCGGAATGTTAAAAATAACCAAAAAAGGGAAATGGCCTCATGTACAAATTGAGAAAATGAACAGTTCGAAAGTGGGTGATTGGTGTTTCGCGATTGGGCACCCTGGAGGTTTTGATAAGGAAAGGGGAATAATCGTTCGACTTGGACGTGTAATTGGAAAAACCGAAGACACCTTACAGTCTGACAGTCGACTACTTGGGGGAGACTCGGGGGGACCATTATTTAACTTAAATGGAAAGGTGATCGCCATACATAGTCGTATTTCAAAAGAAGCAGATCAAAACTTCCATGTTCCTATTGAATGTTTCCATATTAACTGGAAATTTTACAAGGAGGGTAAATTGCTTACTTTTGATAAAATTGAAAAGAAAGGTTTCCTTGGAGTTTCCTGCCAAGCAACAGAGGAAGGTCTAAAAATTTTAAATGTTGTAGAAGGTAGTTCCGCACAAAAAACAGGTCTTCAGAAAGACGACATACTTTTTTCCTTAGATGGTGAAAAATTGGATTCTAGAGAAGAGCTGACAATCTTAATCTCAGAAAAAAGTCCGAACGATGCCGTAACAATAGAATTCCGTCGGGACAAAAAACAAATTTCTCTTCAGGTTATTTTGGGCGTAAGACCATCTGAATAAAACTTTTTTCAATGAAGACTTTTCATCAAATCATTTTAGCCTTGCTGTATGCATTTAATCTTTATGGATATACGGACAACAATAATTCAGAGTTATTAATTGCTTCAGAGCGACTCAATGGAAGCTCGATTCAACACGCATTTGGAAGCTCAAAGGAACTGGCAACTCAAGCAACGGTTCGATTATTGAGAAATAATAAATTAATCGCACTCGGAACTATTGTCCATTCCAGTGGTTATGTTTTAACAAAAGCAAGTTCCTGTGTTGGCGCCCGTGAAGCTGAAACTTCTGATGGGGAAAAATATTTACTAAAAATTAAGAAAAGGTACGAAGAAACCGATCTTGCTTTATACAAACTCATTACTGACAAGAATTCTTTTCAGGTAATTAACTGGGATGTAGATTGTAACACAACAGAGGGAAGTTGGGTTTTAGCAGCACACACTAACCTAAAGGAAATTCGTATTGGTGTAACTAGTGGTACACCTCGGAAAATTGGCAGGGAAGGCGGCGTCATGGGCGTTCTTTTAACAACTGATACCAGTCCAGTTAAGGGTGTAAAAATTTCAGAAGTTGTTCCGCAGGCCGCTGCATACCGGGCGGGCCTTCTAGAAGGCGACATTATAACTGAGATTGATAATAGAAGAGTGAAAAACCAGGACTCACTCATCAAAATAATAGGTAAAAAAGATCCGGGTGATGTTGTTCGAGTAAAGGTAAGTCGAAAGACGGAGATTAAAAAAATTTTAGTAACCCTGGGTCATCGATCTGTTACTTTCGATTTATTTAATCGAAACTTGCAAATGAGTGGTCCCGTTTCGAAACGAAAAGATAACTTCGAAATGATTATACAGCACGACCTTCCGATCAGTAAGGAATCCATGGGTGGCCCATTATTTAATTTAGATGGAAAGTGTATAGGAATTAATATTGCAAGGGTGGATCGAGTTTCAACTTATGCATTGCCAGCTTACCTTCCAAGCAAGGTAACCTCTCTATTTCTGGAAAAACTTCCTTAATTTAAAACTACAAAACAGGATGACCAATCACCATACGAAAGCCTATCTCTGAACCACGGTAGGAGGGCTCGTAACTCATTCTACTGGCTGAGCGACAATCATGGGCAGTTCTGTAAAAGCTACCACCCCGTACCACTCGCCTACTTCCATTAAATGGGCCTAGTGGGTTAATGACGGCTGACTTGGAAGAATATTGACCATAGAAATCATGGCACCATTCCATCACGTTTCCATGCATATCATAAACGCCCCAAGCGTTGGGTGGGTACCTCGGAGAATCGGAATTGATTGGAGATACCACCTTCCGGTTAATTAACATAGGCTCCCCACCCAAAACATACTCCGGACGGGATCCGTTCAAACAAGCATTTACGCCTGACAAACGCTCTCCACTCCCCAAACCAGTAAAACCTAATGTTCCGGCTCGACATACATATTCCCATTCTGCCTCGGTAGGTAGTCTAAAAAACATTCCTTTAGGTAACTTTCCGAGACTATGTGCAAGTGTAGATCTCTGCCAACAAAATGCAGTTGCTTGCGAATATGAAATATGAGTAATCGGGTTTTTTTGCCCGATACGTCCGATCGCTGAAATTTTATTTTGGTTTAGATAATTTGTAATTTCACTGAGAGAAGAAAACTTTTCACTATTAATAGAGTAACTTTTTCGGTTTTTCCCTCCTATTGCCCAATTTCCAATAGTGCCAAAATTGGGACGTGATTCTTCTAAAAAAAAACTTTTTTGGATTTTCTGTTTTGATCTCACTTCTTCGTACTCTCGAATAGTATAGTTTCCATCAATAAACTCACCTCCCTTACAAAGCTTCTGAATAGTCCTACTTTTCAATGAAAATACTGGATGACCACGTTTTAATGAGAATGGTACATTTTGGTTCCATTCTCTGTTGGTGACCTCAAATTTGCCGATCCAAAAAGGCTTAGTAATAACGACTTTATGGGAATTTTCGTCATCTTCCCTTCCGGGCTCGCCGAGTGGACTTCCCATCGTAAATTCGCCCGGGTCAATTCTGACAAAATTTTCAAACTGTCTTAATTTTTGAATATCATTTTGACTGATTTTTGAATCCGAATCCGAAGAAAAAGGAAAGTATGGTTTCGTATCTAAAAAACCAGACACTTCAGTTTCCGAACAGCTAGTAAATATGCAACAGGATATCAGTAAAAAAAGATGGACTCCTTTTAATCTCATTCTAGTAACCTCTACTCATTTGTGTTCCATCGGGAGTTTTATAAAAAAGGTTGTTCCTATTCCTTCCTTAGTATCGAACCAAATTTGACCGGAGTGCGACTTTACAATTACATTATGTGCAATTGCTAAACCTTGCCCAGTACCGACTCCGACTTCTTTTGTAGTGAAAAAAGGTTCGAAAATACGAGTTTGAACCTTTTTAGGAATTCCACCTCCATCATCATTAATTGAAATTACCACACAACCTGCATCTGCATAATGCATAGTAGAAACCTTGAGGTTTCCTTTTTTTCCTTCTTGAAAACGATCCCTAATTGCATGAGCTCCATTTACTACAAGATTTAAAACTACCTGATTAATTTCTCCAATATTGCAAGGAACAAAAGGTAAATTCTCATCCAATTCTAGTTTTAATTCGGCATGGTATTTCCATTCGTTTGTCGCAACCACAATCGTGGATTGAATAGCCTGATTTAAATCACTTGGCTTCTTGGCTGATTCTGCATCTTTGTAGGCAAAATTCTTCATCGACTTAACAATCGTGGTAATTCGACTGATTCCTTCTTTTGCCTGATCCACTGCCTCCGGAGCATTTTCAGCAAGAAACTGGAGCTCCTTTATGTCGGGCGCTGTTGCCTCACCTCGTAATTTTGCGATAAAACCGTCTACTGCATCCTTTAAAAATAGGATATTATCATTGGCAAATTGAGAGGGAGAATTAATTTCGTGAGCAATACCAGAAGCTAGTTGTCCGACCGCTTCCATTTTTTGTGCATGAACTAACTGGGTTTCTAATTCTTTTCGCTGGAGCATTTCCTCCTGCAATTGAGCCGTTTTAGCTTCTAATTGTACTGTTTTAGCCTGTAATGATGAAGTGCGCTTTCTTACTGTCGACTCTAAGCCAATAATAAGCCCTTGGAGCCTTCTAATTAAAGACTTTATTTCGTAAGGACCCGACTCTTTTAAGGTAAAGGGTCTTTTGTCTTCAATCGAACTTTTGGCCGCCGACTCGAGCTTTCTAATCGGGCTAGCGAAGCTTTTATAAGTAACAAATGCTAATGAAGTAACGAGAATAAAATATAAAGCACTCGCAATTGATAATAGAATTAGGTCGGTCTCTTCTTTTTGATTTAATTCAAATTGTTTCGCATCTAGTGAGGATTTCGATTTCTGTAAAAATTGTTCCGCTGCTTGTTCCAAAAGATTAAGTCCCTGATCCAGTGCCTCCCTCGCCTCGTTAAATTGTTTTTTTGCCTTATTATTCGGCTTAAGATCGCCTGCGTCTTCCCATACCGCCATTTTTTCCATTTTCTTGATCGACAAAGATAAATTATTTAATCCGTTTGCAATTGGTTCTAACATGCTTTGAGGATAATTCATAAGATACTGCTCAGAAATTTGATTGAGTCCAATTTTAGCTGCAGTAAAACGATCCCATGTTACCCCAAATATACCCTCGTAATTTTTAGGATACACTTCAAAAGATACCACAATTCCTCTGGTAATTTCCAAAAAATCTTTTACATCAGAATATTCTCCGGCTGATTGTCCAGAAAATTTACTTTCCTGGTGAAGTTCATTCGCTAATTGATTGGTACTACGAAACATCCACCACCCCAAAATTCCAACTAATAATGCACCTCCTATACTTGCTGATGAAAGTATCCAAATATATGTTCTTACCTTCAAAGCTTATACTAGTAAAAATTTATTAGGAAGTCGCCGGCACTGTCACTTGGAGTTTTCTCGGAAACGGGCTTTCCGCATAACAGGAATTATAATTACGAATTACTTTTAGAAGCTGTCGATCAACATCTGCACCGCATGATGCAATCAGGAAGCCGTCATCTAATCTTAATTCCTGAGCCAACCGCATCCCTATTTCTAACTCTTTAATTGGAATTTCCTCGAGATGGAACTTTTTCTCAGCAACCACCAATAAATTAGACAAGGAATCAGTTATTATTGGATCATAATCGTTACTCCGACTTTTTAAGGTCTGTACAATGACACTTCGATCGTGACCAAGTTCTTCATAAAAATCGAAATCTAAAGCGACACGTAGAATAGATGCAAGGGATCGAACACCCGAACCGTCTTCTTTTTCAAATCGGTGCTGAATCTCTAATTTTTGCAAAATGGCATCGACTTCTTCCAATCCGGGAATTTTTGAGATTAAGTTTTGGGTGTCTATCGGCACCTGTTTAACCAACTTTTTTACTTCAGTACTTAAATCTCTTTTATGATAAACATCCTCCGAGACAGATTCTGGTAAGGAAATATAACCAAGTTGCGAAAAAACGCTGGCTACATCAACTCGCCACCGGTTGGGTATATTTAGCATTTCGGCTAATTCATTGGACAGTCGCCTCACTCGTTGTGCTCTTCCAAAGAAAAGAGGTTTTGCAGTGGAAAGTGACTGTGCAAGCGCATCCACTGCACCACGCAAAGTTTTATCCAATAATATTCGCTTACTCCTAATTAAGTCGTGCTGCTCTAACCCGGCTCGCAATACTTTAACCAATGTTTGTGGAGGGCATGGTTTGGATAACATACGAAATACATTACCGTCATTCACTGCTGCCATTGCGGATTCAAAATCCGTATGCCCGGTCAATAAAACGGTTACCACTTCGGGATCTCTCTTTTTAATTTCAGAGAGCATTGTTGCCCCGTTCATTTCTGGCATTCGCATATCAGATAAAACAAGTGCAAATCCTTTCTCTCTGTCGAACACCTCCAAGCCTTCAACACCGTTAGAAGCCATATGGAGTTCAAAGTCTTTTCTTAGGTTTAATTGAAAACCTTTTAGGATAGATTCTTCATCATCGACGCAAAGTATTTTATTATTCATTAAAAATTAGTAGGGTAACTGTGAAATCCTTAAGTTGGAAATTCCACTATTACAATAGGAGAGTTTCATATCAAATACTTTTAAAATTAATTTAACCACACTCCCCATTTACTCTCCCCCTATTTTCAAGGTCCCCTTCTAGTGGTAGTGTTATTGTGCTTAACTCCCCAGCTTGAGTAAGCAGACTTCCATTTCAGCACAGTAAGCTTTCTTTCTTTACCATAAACACAGTATGATTGCATATATGTAATTATAGCTTGGCAGCTATGAATATTTCGTTAACTTTAACTAAATATGAGTACATCTTTAGTTTTTCGTTTTTGTATAATGATGTTTCTTCAATTTTTCATTTGGGGGGTCTGGTATGTCCCCATGTGGACCTTTCTTGGCACCTTAGAGATTGAAGAAAGCCTACGGGGGACCGCATATGCTGCAACTGGAGTTGCGGCCATTATTTCACCATTTATTGTAGGGATGATAGCAGACCGATTTTTTCCTACACAGAAAGTGTATGGCTGGTTGCACATCTTGGGAGGAGCCAGCTTGTTAATGATAGGTCAGGCTACTAGTTGGGAAAGCTTTTATCCCTACTTGCTCCTACATTTAGTTTTTTACATGCCAACCTTGGCGTTGGCAAATTCACTGTCCTTTCAGAATATGATGGATCCACAGAGGGAATTTCCACCGATTCGGACTCTCGGTACAATTGGTTGGATTGCTTCCGGCATATTAGTCGGCAGCAGTTTTTTTGAAAATGGAATTTATCATCTATCATGGCCCGCTTTTTTAGGCGGAAACCCACCTCCAGTTGACTGGAGTTCAATTGCCAATACTTCAGGAACTTTTGAAATCGGAGCGGCCGCCTCCTTCGCACTTGGCCTATATGCATTTTCACTTCCCAATACGCCTCCCAAAATGAAAGGGAAAACTGTATCGGTAGGAGAAGTACTTGGACTCAAAGCATTTAGGCTGATGAAAGATCGATCCTTTGCCATTTTTATATTTTGTTCATTTCTTACCTGTATTCCACTTTCTTTTTACTTTCAGTCCGCCAATGGATTCTTAAAAGAAATGGGTGTATCAAATTCAGAGGGTGTGATGACACTGGGTCAGGTTTCTGAAATTTTCTTCCTGTTACTCGTTCCATACTTTTTCCGGAAACTAGGAGTTAAAAAAATGCTAATGATTGGCATGTGCTTTTGGGTTCTTCGATATGTTCTTTTTGCAAATGCAGATGCCCAAACGCATGCTCTTTTATATTTGGGGGTAATTTTCCATGGCATTTGTTACGACTTCTTTTTTGTAACAGGTCAGCTGTATGTGGATAAAGTTGCCCCCAAGGATATTCGTTCTAGTGCCCAGGGGTTTATTGCATTTGTAACTCTTGGTGCAGGCATGTTCGTTGGTGGAGAATTAAACGGATGGTGGAATTCAAAGCAAAAGCTACCTACTGGGATGAATTGGGAAGCAATTTGGTATTTCCCCGCAATTATGGCAGGAATAGTTTTATTTATTTTCTTTTTTATGTTTCGTGACCCAACCTCAACAAAAGAAGTTTAATTTTCCCTCCTTTATCGCTTTTAAAATAAATTAATATTAATAATACTGAGTCTTATCTATGAACAATCAATCTACTCGACGAAATTTTGTAAAAGCTGGTTCTGCATTAACCGCAGGTGCCCTGCTTGCGACTCCCTACATTGCGAATGCTGCCAAAGATGATAAAATAATCAAAATTGGCTTGGTAGGAATCGGGGGAAGAGGAAGTGGTGCAGCCGCACAAGCTTTGAATGCAGATCCTAATGTTGCACTCACAGCTATTGGCGATCTTTTTGAAGATCGAATAAAACTTCGCAGTAGAATTCTTAAGGCACGAGGAAGAGATAAATATCAGGTAACTGATGAAACCACCTTTACCGGCTTTGATGCCTACAAGAAAGTAATCGACTCTGGAGTTGATGTAGTAATCTTGACTACTCCCCCAGCCTTTCGACCGCAACATTTGGAATATGCTATCAAAAAAGGCGTTCATTGCTTTTTTGAAAAACCTGTAGCGGTTGATGCTGAAGGTGTTCGCAAAGTAATTGAACTGGCCAAAAAAGCAAAAGAGAAAAACTTAAGTTTTATGTCCGGTTTTTGTTGGAGGCATCACAAACCAAAACGGGAAGTTTTTGGACGTATATTAGACGGAGCCCTAGGTGATATAAATGCGATGTACAGTACCTACAACGGCGGAGAGGTTTGGAAAAAAAAGCGCGAGGAAGGATGGGGAGATCTCGAGGCCCAAATGAGAAATTGGAACGCACATTTATGGCTTTCAGGTGACTCGATTGTAGAACAAGCAGTTCATTGTATTGATATGATGCAATGGGCAATGGGAGAGTCTCTACCCACACATGCCGAAGGTACCGGAGGAAGACAGGTTTACGATGATTTAGATAAGTATGGAAATATCTTTGACCATTTTGCAATCGCTTACCAGTGGGAAAATGGATCCCGAGGTTATCATTTTTCCAGACAACAAAATGGTGCAAGCGGAAGCTATGAACTAGAACTATTTGGAAAAAAGGGTTTTTGTTCTGCTAAGAATAGGCATATGATAGACGCAGGAGAAGGTTCCTGGAGATATCGGGGAGAAAATAATGATATGTACCAAAGCGAACACGATGAATTATTTGAATCCATTCGAAAAGGAAAACCTTTTAATGATGGCGAACGAGCTGCACACAGTACAATGGTTGCAATCCTGGGTAGAATGGTAGCATACACAGGTCAGAAAATTACATACGAAGATGCATTAAATTCTAAAGAAACTCTCGTTCCTGAAAATTTCGATTGGGAAATGGAACTTGCAGTTCCTAATCCACCAACCCCTGGCGTTAGCCGTTTTTCATGAGGTGTTACTAATTAATTCCCTTAATTAGATTGTAATTTTTTGCCCAGCCAATCAATTACTGACTCAGTGGCTAATTCTAGTGCATCACCAGAAAAAAGGTGATCTGCACCTTCGATTTCGACAAGTTCTCGGGTTTCTTCGAAATTTGTTACTAAAGACTGAGACTCTTTACTAGATATAACATCATCCCTTGTTCCGTGGACAAGTAACCAAGGTATTTCAACTCCAGAAACACGCGGCACAATGCTGTTAATTTGAGTTATGTCGTCTACAAATTTTTGAGATAATAGACAATTTTCTTTGCGCCACATGTAGTCCTTACCCGGAGTAAGCATAGCAAATTCCGATTCAAAAAAATCCATGGTATTCACTATTCCGGCAAGAGAAATTAATAGTTCGATTCGATTATCAACTGCAGCAGTCAGTGCACCTACAGATGCCCCCATACTATGGCCGGCATAAATAGGACGCCAACCGCGTTCCGTGACAGCCGTTACGATACATTGCAAATCCTCGATTTCCTTAGTAATTGTGCATTGGTCAAACCGACCTTCTGAACCACCATTACCAGAAAAAGAGAATCGCAGAACAGATATTCCCTGTTCCGATACTTTTTGAGCCAAACTTAAAATTAAAGTATCATCCATATCTCCAGTAACTGAATGTCCAACAATCATTAGATGATAGTTCCGATCCGATCCATCGTGGAAAGTATAATCAATCTTTTCCCCTACACTATTTACAATTTCTTGATCCATTGAATTGCTTGGTTAAACAATTAAAATTAATTAGCAGTAACAAAAAATGTTTTTAAGACATACGAAAGAGTATTCGGAACTAAATCTAGTTTAACGGAGACTCTTCAATTGCACGTAGTGACTGATAATATAAGTAAAAGAGAGGGTCTTTATTTTTAATTTGATTGATGACCTCTTGCCCCATTTCCTCGAAACCTAAACCTAACTTAAGAATTAAATCACGATTATTTACTAATTGTAATTGTCCATCGCTTGCTCTTATTCCCCGATATTCTCGAATAATGTCACAATCGAAATTCAGATTATTTGATAGTTCATTAACCTCTTTGCTAACTTCGATATTGTTTATTGAATCCTCAATTCTCCCCAAATCAAAATCCGAACTTTCAATGAATTCGTTCTGAGATCGTCGTGAAGATTTAAATTGAACCACTGGAGCAGTATTTTTTTCTTCCCCGTTCAACTGAGAAAAAATTTGTTCTTCCAGTAAGGGATTCTGCATTTCGGCAAAAAATTTCGAGAAAGAGACAAGATAACTTGCAAGATATGAGGGAAGGCTTTTCCCAACTTGAAATTTCTGCCCAACACGAATCAAACCAGAAAGTCGTGAAGCGTAATTATTCTCATCTGAGCGGGCCCGGCGTATCCAATCGTACAGTAAATCCAAACCCTCTTCTTTCAACCTACGATCATCATCTATGACAAAGTATAACCATGGTAGTATTTCTGCGTTAGGCGGTGATACAAATTCATCAGGATCTGTGATCATCATGACTTTCCAAAGATTAGGATCAATCCTACAGGATTCCATTAAAAAATTTGCTGCCAGGCCTTCTGCCCATGCAAATAGATTTTCTGCCATCAAAGATTCCTTTTCTCTAAAACTGGTTACTTTTTGGATCAAATCTTCACCCGATGAAACTGGAAGTACAACGCAGGCGAACCCACTTGTAAGTAAATACCCGAAACTCGATTCGAGATCTGCAAAATGACTACGATAAGAATAGGAGCCGTCATCGACAACAATCTTAAAGAAAACCCCTTTTGCAAACTCAATACCGTCGCCTACTCGTCTTGCTTTTCGACGTTTTACATCCTCAATAGAGGCCAGTTTTTCTAAACCCGGTAACACAGCACCTTTGACATATTCATAATCTCTAATTTCGAATTGGGAAAGCGGTTCAAAAGCGTTTGCAATGTATTCTTCATAAACATCGCGTAATGGACGAGTAAAACTTGTAATTTTCTTGGTGTAACTGTCTTCTTGACCGATCCAATATCCCAAATGACCTGCTTGCGGGTAAGCTGTGGGTTGTAAAACAAAGTGATCAAGAGGGAGTTTAGATAAGAATTTATTATTTTGTGGTTTATTAGGACTACCCCAAGCGAAATGAAGTCGCCAATTTGCGTATCCATCTACCATTCGGTAGCAAGCTGCTTCGAGTATGTATAAACAAAATATTAAAAAACAGAGTGTTGTAAAATACTGCAGAAATTTTTTCATTTAAGTAGTTTCATTGTTCTCTACATTTTTTTCGATAGTTGCTTCGGAGCTTTCACTGACGGCAGGAATATCAATAGGCTTTATGTCACTTTCAGTCTCCACTGAAGACGATTCAACATGCTCTGAGACAACAACTTCCTCTTGTTTGATATCAGATTCATTTTTGATATCTTCATTTATATCAGTTTCCTCATTCACATCATTTATGCTAAGTAGATCCGAATTTCCGGCACCCTCTTTAATGCCAGAAACGGATGGCTCAGAAAGCATATCTTTATTGATACTCTCAGAATCACTGCCATGATTTTCTACATTTTTTTCATCATTCAAATCTTTAATTGATGAATTTTCAGTTGTTGAAATTGTTTTTTCGACCTCGCTTTTCTTTACTGTTGGTAAATTATTGCTGAATTTAAGTGGAATTTTCTTCTTAGAACGGAATGAGTAGGCATAGAGAAATATTGAGATCACTAAACTGATAGTGGTTGCTAAAAAAAGTTCGGTTTTCTCATCTTGGGTGATGATATGATCTTCATTTGTAAACTTGAGCCAAAACACAGCAACAATAACAAACAATGGAATCGAAATCCCTCTAAATAAAAATCTAAACCGCCTGCTATTTTCTTCAACTGAATAGAGGGCAAGAAAGAATAATGAGTATGAAAGTAAAAAGAGAGAAAGGAATATTTTTATTCGGAAAACTTGACTAACGACTGAATCGATTTTGTTAGCACCGAATAACTCAGGAACAGGATAGCCCACAAAATGACTCTTAGCCAAACTCACCATAAAATTCTCAAGTGCTTTATAATCATACACTAACGCCAACCAAAAGAAAGGAATGAATAACAAGCATACACTACCTAACGAAAGAAAAAGGACACGATTGAAAGTTGGCACGGTTCCTAATCATGGTATAAATAGAGTAGCTTGGCAAGAATATGATTTACTGCAAATTGACCACTCTCATGCGCTCTTTGTACTAGCTAGTATTTAAGAAAAGAAAGAATGTTTAAATCGTCAAAATGAATTGCATTTCCTGCATATGGAAAACCCCAAAGAACACATTTTCCACCTTTAAATGAGAACTGATCTTCATGTTCAATGAACCAATCTTGAGGTTCTTGGTTTCCTTTTTGCCAAAGTTTTAATCGGATTAAGTTTTTGCCTTCCAAGTGAGGAAGAACTTGAAAGCGAATTTGCCACCAAGTACTACTTTCCCATGAAATAATTTTTTCCACGAGTAATACCTCATCACGAAATAAAAGTATTTTTCGAGCAGATGCATTCCAGCGAAAACGATAACCACGCATTCCTCCTATTCCCGCTGCAATAGCTGGATACCTTCGACCTTGCCTTGTGGAGTGAAAGGAAAACTGTAACTCCATTGCTTTATCCTTAATCCGAGAACCAAATAAAAAACCGAAGTCCCCTACTGGACTACCTGCAAGCTCCAATACTTTATTACCCTCATTTCGTTGAACCAGAAATTCACCGTCTAAAATAAACATGTTTTCAGGTTCTTCTCCGGTCGATATGTTTGAAAAACTTTCGCTAAATTCAACCGACCAGTTACCTTCCCCTTCCAAGTTATAAGATTCAGATTTTTGAATACCATAAAGAATAGAACTAATTGGTAGAATCATTAATATAAAGATAAACTCAGCTTTCATAATAAATTTAAATTTCACCTTATTCCTCCTGTAAATGCTCGATCTGACTTTTTCTTAAAACACAATAAACGGATATCTTAATCCAACCAAAACTGAGAACTACTAATAAAATAAAAAATGAGCTAAATCCCATTCCGGGAAATTGACCTACTTTTCCGAAGATCGCCGGGACAATTGCAAGAACTGCCGAAAATGATCCGACACCCAAACCCCAGAGTGCCAGAGTGAAGTGTTCTGAAAAAGCAAGATTTCTCAAATGTCCAAGCCGATAACCCAAGGCTTCCATTGCTCCAAACTCCTTACTTCTTTCCGCCAGGTTCCTCACCACAACCACCGCGAGCCCGACCGTGCCCAATAACATGCCCAGCCCCCCGAGTCCCTGAAAAATGGCAAGGTATGTATTTTCCACTTTTTGAAGTTCGGCAAGACGAGTAGTCGATTCCCTGAGTTCCAATCCGTAGTTCGAAAATTTGTCCTCCAAATACGATTGCATATTTCGAGTCTCAGAGAATGGGGTAACAATCAAATAACTGCGGTATCCCCCCTGCTGAGGAAACCTTTTCATGAATTGCTCTTCGGAAATATAAAGCGCTCCCTGTAAAATAGACCCTTTCACCGCGGCAACCAATTGCACAGAAAAAATTCTTCCTTCACCATCAAGAAATTCAATCTCATCACCGATTCCTTTCTTTAAGGCCCACATCATGGTGTTCTGATCGACCACCGCCGGAATTTTCCCATCAGGCAATGCACTCTTTAACATCGACCAATCTCCACTCGCAAAGGAGAACCGGTCGATCATTTCGTCTGGCTTGACCCCATATATTCGGGGTCTTACCGCCTTGTTCAAATTTAAACAACTTGCATCATCCCCTTCTCTGATTCGAAGCGGAACCACTTGGGTATTCTGCATAAGGGTCTCATTCAAGTCGTATAACTCCCGACCTTCCGCCCCATTCAGGTCGTCGTAAATTGATAAAGCAGACTCTCCAATCAATGAAAATCCTCCGGTACCGGAGGACGGATTTTCCGGGGAAATAGGAAGGCTTTTACGAAACGCTCCGGTGCTGACGACCAAAAAAGTTCCCGCGGCCATCGACGACATGGTAACCAGACTCCTTCCGGTTCTTCTTCCCATGTTTCGATTGGATAACTCCTTTGCATCCTTCAATTCCTTTTTACCCAGACCGGCTTTTTGGCCGAGGTAGTGACGAAAATAGAAAATTCCAGAAAGCAATAACATGGCCCCGGCTCCAAAAAATCCTTCCGACGCCCCCGGAGCAGAAAAATCGGTACTCATCCCCAGTCCCGCAGCTCCGAACAGAAACACAAAGGAAGAAATCAATGAACCACTCCATTTCTTTTGTTTCCGATTGGGATTGATCTTGTTTAAATTTTCTCCCGCGGAAAGAAGCTCCCTCGGTTCGAATTTCAATTGCCGGCGCGTCGACCAGGCCATGGCCAAAAGAGACATCAATAAAGCGGCGGCTCCACCCCCAATAATGGACTGCATCCGGATACTGTATTCAAAACTTGCCCCGGAGACCGCCCCACTCCAGTCACCCGATAATAAACTGATCATCGACTGCCCGTAGAGCACGGCCAAACCAACTCCAAGTAAAACCCCCAAAATGGAAACGCAAAGACCTTCTCCCAAAACCAGCAGTCTGACTTTTTTCCTGGGTATTCCCAGGGCAAGCAGAAGCCCCGCCTGGCGATTCCTTTGTTCAATTGAAAAAGCGAAAAGCATTCCCGTTAACGCTAAGGCAGCAATAATGACAAAGAAACTAAATGATAAAAATAACTGTCCAAAATCAACCGGGGACTCAGATCCGGCTTTTGCATCTGCCCGCAAAGATTGAAATATCAGGCCTGCCTGATTTGCACTCATTACATTTCTAAGTTTCTTTTCAAACTTTCTTGGAGAATGAATTTCGCGGGAAAACCGCAAACCAGTAAGGGAGCCCCAGCGATTCGTCCAAAGTTCTTGTCCCGCATTCAGGGAGATGTAAGCCTTCGGACTTCCCCTGTGTTGATTCCAATATTCTTCATCTTTGGGTCGAATCTTATTGGTAATTGGAATTCCAGTATCCCATTCTCCACACGATTCTGCGTCTGATAAACCGGGGAATTGCGGAGTCCAGTCACTCTCCTCCCCTTCTACCATCTTTGGCGGATTGGGGCATATTCCACGAAGAATAAACTTTTTGCTATCCTCCACCAATTTTCTACGCTTACTCACAGAAAAATAACGCAATGTAATTGAATCTCCTATTTTTATACCTAGATCATCAATCGCCCATTGATTGAGGATAATTTCATCTTCTCTCCAATCATCCGGCATAAACAAAACTCTCTTCGGATCGACTGCACTGACCATTGAATAGGGAATCAATCCACTGCCATTGCCTTCTGCATTTTCCGTTTCAATAGCGTTGACTAGATAGGTAAGCACACCAGTCGCGTTTGAATCGATTGACTGAGCTGCTTTTTCCAAAGAAGAATTGAGAAAGACCTGCCGGGCACGAACTGAGAAGGCGCTGGTATCCCGTAAAAGTTTTACGCTGATCCCAGCATCGGACAAAGTCCACGATTTTTCCAATGCTAAGCGGGTAGACTTTTCATCAATTATTCCACTGCCAGGTCGGCCCAGTAAAAGAAAATTTGCAAAATCAGTTTTTCCATTCTCTTCATCAAAAGAACGAAACATTCTCTTCTGTAATGTCTTAAGAGGAACAAATAATGTGAGAGGTTCTCGCTGGTTTCCCTGAATCCCGAAATGACCAAATCCGTCCGCAGAAACAGGACCTGACAATTTACCATTAAAAGAAACAAATTTGTTATCCCGCTCTCCCGACAGAGGAGCATCCCTCGAGAAAAGACTTGGTTCTTCAATACGTAAAATAATCCTGCCCTGATCAGCCACCTTCAAGAGTTTATGCAGCCGTTCATTGGCAAAGAAATTACCCGCTCCCCATTCAGGCCAATTTTTTTTGTTCGCCCACGATCCAATCGGTGAGTGTGCAGTATCCGGTGCCAATTGCCAAAAACTCTCCTCCACCCCGAGAACCTGCACATTCCCCACCCTCCCCGATCCATCGGGCAGGGAAATCGTTCCACGGGAAACCACAACCGGGGCCACCACCGTTCCATCTTCCAATTCCGTTGCAATTTCATTTGCTAACTCTTCACGAAAAAATCCGTCGGTTGCCAGTAGGACCATATCCGCTTTTCCGATTCTCGCTTCAGCTATCTTAGATAAAGTAGAACGGACTGAATCTCCCACTGTCAATGCTCCAATCAGTACCATTGCACACAACGCAACACCCAATGCCACGCCCAGATTTTGTCTACGAAAATAAAGGAGATTATTGGCAATAATTTTCCAAAAACTCATGTTTTAAATTCGGTCAGTTTTCCCTCGTCCATCAAGTAAGTCGCCTTCATCTGCTTGGAAATCTCTTGAGAATGAGTGACCATCAAAAGGGTCAGTGCAAGAGCCTGATTTAATTCAACCAATAACTTGATTAGCTTTTTCGAATTTGATTTGTCCAAGGCCCCGGTAGGTTCGTCCGCTAAAAGCAGATCCGGTTGATTAATTAATGCCCTCGCCACCGCGACCCGTTGTTTTTCACCGCCTGAAATTTCGGACGGCCGATGATTCATGCGGTGGGAAAGACCGACTTTTTCCAATAACTCCTCTGCTCGTTGATGCAGTTCCTTGCCCTTTAAATTTCCAAACCCAGCCAGTGCCGGAACCATTACATTTTCCGTCACCGTGCACTGCGGAAGCAAATGATGGGATTGAAAAATAAATCCGACTGATTGATTACGAAATTTCGACGCCTCGTTCGCGGAGAAGTTTCCGGTTGTCCGTCCGTCGACATAAATCTCTCCACTGTTGGGTTTGTCCAGGGTGCCGATCAAATTAAGCAGTGTGCTTTTACCCGAACCGGAAGGCCCGACAATCGCCGCGGATGAACCCCTGGATATTTCCAAATTTACATCGCTAAAAACATCCACTTTTTCTTCCCCATCCGGAGAGTGATAGGATTTTGATAAATTAATTACTTTTAAAAATGTTTCCATAAATTGAATGGTTTAAGTTTATTCTATTCCCACCTTTTTGCCTTCATTTCGAAACGGGGCAATTTTCC
>JAQXBH010000240.1 GCA_029252505.1 Opitutales bacterium
GGGTAATCTTTTGCTCTTTTCCCTTTCTCATAATCGTAAGAACCACCTCCTCTCCCGGCTGTTTTGAACGTACAAGGTACTTGAGCTGCCCCGGGTTGATCAACACTTGATCATTGAACTGCATTAGCAGGTCAAATTCTTGTACGCCTCCCTTTTCCGCCGGACTATTGGTTTCAACCCGTTCAACATTAAGATAAAAGTTTGCGGTAAGGTTTAATTGATTGCTCACGCTCGGATTAACAGGAGTTGCGTAAATACCCAGATAGGTGAGCGTGGGTTCTTTTCGTCCCTTATTTTGGGCACCAAGGCATGAGTTGATAACAAGACCAAGGTTAATCAACAGTATGTAAAATTTCATGTTATGTAATAAGGGGGGGATAATTGCAGAATGTGCAAAATGGTAGGATGACAAAAGTAAGATCTAGTATAATTCAAGATCGATCAAATAAACTTCCTGTCTGGGCGTGGTAGAAAGTACCCGGGTTTCGGAACCGGGGTGCGTCCAGATTGTTTCATCCACAAAATGATAACGATATTGGCGGGCCGGTAATCCAGTCGCACGATCCACAATTCCCTCATCTACTCGACGAATAAACTTTTCCTCCGTTTGGGGATCTAGCCATCCCACCATCGGAATTCCAGAAAAATCCTCCAATTGCTCCGTGCTTACTCCGTGCAATGGACTATCGTCATCAACCACACTAAATGGTTGCATTGTAGGAACCTCTAGTTTTTTGAACGAAATTTCTTCCGAATCAAAAGATGAGAAATTAAAGAAAAACACGAATGCAGCAGCAATTCCGATACCCGGTATTGTCCAGGCTAGGATTTTGGTAAAAGAGGATTTAATAATTGATTGTTCCGCCTGATCGTGAAGATGGCACATCGCCACTGATCCTGCTTCTCCCAGTGCATCCTCGATCTTTTTTGTAAATTCATCGGTGGGAGGACGGGGAGAAAGGGAGGAGAGTTCCTTTTCTAATTTTTCGAAATCGTTCATCGGTAAGGAGTGGTTCCGCTTTCTAATTCCTCGGGAACGGAGTCTTTTAATTTCTGCAAGGCATACCGATAACGGGAAGCAACGGTATTTAAAGACAGATCCAATGTGCGGCTAATTTCATCAAATGTGAGATCTCCCCAAATTTTGAGCATTAGCACCTCACTTTGTTCTTTTGGCAATTTTTCAATCGCACGGAGTAGTGCCTGCTTCCGTTCGTCTTTTTCCAAATGCCGTTCAAAAGAGGAGGAGAGTGGAGAATCAAGAATGACTTTTTCTTCCCGAATACGACGCCTGTCGATACTGCGGGCCCAATCAATTGCCAACCTGCGTATGGCTCGATACACCAAGCCGGGGGATACTTCTCCGGTGTGCCCATATAATCTCCAAATTCTAACAAATGCCTCCTGTACTAAATCTTCCGCATCATCAGGGTAGCGCGCTTGTTGTCGGGCAAACAGAACTAGTTTTCCGCCATGCTTGGCAAACCATTTCTTCCATATCGGTTCTGAGGTATTCATTACTATCAATCAATGAGCGAGACTAAGAAATTATTTTGTTCAATTATGTAAAAGTTCATTACTTTCACAAACCTAATCATACCGGCAAATCCAGTCTCTCGCAATTTGAGATGTGTAAAATTTGTACAGGCTGTTGCAGTCCCAATGGATACAAAGATTACTCCAAATAATGAGATGGAATTTTTATACAATTTAAAGGGTTTGTAAAGATTGGCATTGTAGATGCATTATCTATTTTTATAGGGCAAGATAACTACTAAAGTTAACAATAAACAATGTGCGACTCTGGGCGGAGTCGCACATTTTTTTTGCTTTTGAGAACAGACAGGAAGATTTAACTGAAAGAACGAGTAAACTTGTCTTTGAAATAACCCTTCGGTATGCCTGAATATTTGTATTGCTCTACTAATAAATGAAACTGTTGCATAATATTGAACTTGCTTACTGTACCAATGTTCACCGGGGCAGTACATGGGAGGAAACTTTCCATGCCTTGGAAAACTATGTGCTACAGGTGAAGAGTTTAGTCTGTCCAGATAAGCCATTTGCAATTGGGTTACGTCTCGGAGCGACTGCCGCCCAATCACTTGCCGATCCAAAAACATTGCTCTCCTTCCAAAATTGGCTGGAAGAAAAGAACTGCTATGTTTTTACGATCAATGGTTTCCCTTATGGTGAATTTCACGGCACGCGGGTCAAAGAACAGGTCTACCGACCCGACTGGACCGATCCGGATCGTTTGAATTATACTTTACTTCTTTTTGAAATTCTCGAGCAATTATTGCAACCGGGTGAAGAAGGAAGCGTCAGTACGCTACCAGGATCTTTTAAGGAATTTCATGCCCCCGGAAAAATTCCTGAGTCTGTGTTTAGAAATATTAACCGGTGTGCATTGGGGATTGAAAAAATCAGACAAAAAAAAGGCCTGGACCTTCACCTTGGACTCGAACCTGAACCACTTGGCTCGTTTGAAACAACGGAAGAAACTATTTGTTTTTTTGACCAGCTACATGGATTTGCTCAATCTCCGCATTTAAAAGAAACCATTGGAGTGAATTATGATTGCTGTCACTTGGCAGTGGAATATGAGGATGCACAGGAAGGACTCAACCAACTTGCAGATGCGGATATTCGACTAAGCAAGTTACATTTAAGTTCTGCGTTGCGTGCGGAACCAAGTTCGAAAAACCTTCAGTTGCTCCAATCATTTAACGAAGAAGTTTATCTCCATCAAGTGGTAGTGGGAAAAAAGGGAAAAATTTTACGCCGCTACAAGGACCTGGATCTTGCCTTGGCACATGCCAATTCTGGAAACCAAGAAATGGGAGATGAATGGCGAATTCATTTTCATGTTCCATTACATGCTTCTCCTTGTTCGACCTTGCATGATACCAAACAACATGTACTTGACACCCTGGATTGGTTGGCAAGAAACCCGAATGCATGCAGACATTTGGAAATGGAAACCTATACTTGGGAAGTTCTTCCCACTGAACTACAATCCGGTGAGGTTGTGGAACAGGTTGCCAAAGAATATGAATGGACTTTAGATGCACTTTCCCAGCGCAAATTAGCCAACGGGGAACCATCAATTTCATAACAGAACCCAAGGGCAAAAATTAATGAAATCCTTTCTGCACCATGCTTTTACCCTAGCCAGGATATCGAACTTGCCGACTGTTTGGACCAATGTCCTGGCGGCGTGGGCAATCAATGCAACTGCTAGTTCAACCTTTAAAATCATGCCTGAAGTTTGTAACTTCACCTTTTTTGACTGGAGTACTTTTGCCTACTTACTGATCGGTTCGAGCCTAATTTATGCAGGGGGTTGCACCTTGAATGATGCCTTTGATCAAGATTTCGACCAAGCACACAACCCCAAACGCCCATTATCAAGCGGTTCTATCTCTGCCCAGACCGTTTGGATTCTCGGCAGCGTGGAACTCATCATGGGCGGGTTTCTGTTGGTCACGGTAGCAGGGTGTGAAAAGACCTGGGTATTGGCTCTGATTGCTTCCGTGCTCTTTTATGATTTCATTCATAAAAAGTGGGCGGGGGGAATCATAATCATGGGAGGATGCCGATTTTTTCTCTGGCTTACCGCCGCAACCGCAGCGGGGAAATCTGCACTTGCACCCCAGAGCTTGATTTGGGCGTCTGTTCTTGCCTCCTATATTATTGGAATTAGCTGGTTTGCCCGGGGAGAATCCCAAAAGAAAACAGAACCGGTTCAATACTCAATAATTCTGCTCTTTTGCAGTCCCCTTGTTGCCCTCGCTCTTTTAGTATATTGGAATCAACTCGATCCCATTCGAGTATTTTTATGTAATGTGACTGGTCTGCTGGTTGCGTGGATTGCCTTTAGTTCAATCGTAATGATGAGAGAGGAAAAAAAAGGGGCCATTGGGAAGGGTGTTTCTCGCTTGCTTGCAGGGATTTGCGCATTAGATGCAACCGCCCTTTCCTTCTATGCACCAAGCCTGATTGCACCCTGTCTCTGTTGTTTATCGATCGCTGTTTTAATGCAAAAGAAGTTTGCGGCGACATGATAGTCTGAATAAGTTTTTTTCCATGAATTCATCCTACTCTTACATTCGTAAAAACATTCGCCTAGAATGTTCGCATAAGGTGTATTTTACCAAAGATTCATTTTCTACCAAAAATGATACTTTAGCCGAAATTCTTCAACCTCACCGAGAAGGAATTAAAACCAAGGCATTAGTTTTTGTGGATGAAGGAATAATCGATGGTAATCCCAATTTACTTGAACATATTGCGAGTTATTTTCGTTCGCGGGATGATCGCATTAACTTAGTGTGCTCGCCCCACTTCATTCAAGGAGGAGAACCGGCAAAGAACGACTGGTCTTTGGTAGAGAAAATATGGGAATTACTAAACCGGCATTCCATGTGCCGACATTCCTACGTGGTTGTGATTGGAGGGGGTGCCGCACTTGACCTGGTTGGGTTTGCTGCTTCCACAGCTCACCGCGGGGTTCGTCTGGTACGATTTCCCACCACAACACTGAGCCAGGGTGATGGTGGTGTTGGCGTAAAAAATGGAGTTAATTACTTTGGAAAAAAGAATTGGATCGGTACTTTTTCAGTTCCTGATGCAGTGGTGAATGATTTTAGCTTTCTTCTGGGACTACCCCAGTCTCAAAAACGTGCAGGTTATGTGGAAGCGATAAAAGTAGCGTTGATTCGAGACCGATCTTTTTTTGAATTTATTGAAGAAAATGCAGAAAGTCTCTCCTCCTTCAACGAAAACCTTTTGGAACAAGTAATCAAAAAGAGTGCAGCTCTTCATCTCGATCATATTGCCAGTTCCGGAGACCCTTTTGAAAAAGGCTCTGCCCGACCACTCGACTTTGGACATTGGGTCGCCCATAAACTCGAACAAATATCCGACTTTAAAATTGGGCATGGAGAAGCCGTTGCCATTGGATTGGCAGTGGACTTGACTTATTCGGCACTGGTCGGATTGGTGAAAGCAAAAACTACTGAGCGAATTTTACGCCTTTTGGAAGCACTCGGGTTCCCCCTCTACCACGATCTTTTGAGTGAAGTTTCCGCTAATGGAAATCGAGTTATCCTTGAAGGTCTTGAAGAATTTCGCGAACACCTGGGAGGTGAACTTACAATTACCTTAATCCAGGGAATTGGAGAAGGAATTGAAGTCCACGCAATGGATCGTAATGCAATTCTTGATGCTGTCCGCGATTTGAATAACCGACCCTTAGCCCTGCGAAATGCCTAATGAATAGCGCGACCAAGGACGGTCCTCGTTCGGCTGTTCTTAATCTGGTTGGACTTTGTGGCAGACACCTTGGGAAGCACACGCCAAACCTACTTGCCTTTGCAGAGAAACACAAAGGCTATCAGGTAATTGAACCAGTTCTGCCTGCACTGACCTGCTCTGCCCAGTCAACCTACCTAACAGGGAAACTTCCCAACGATCATGGGATTGTGGCCAATGGTTGGTATGACCGTGAATTAAATGAGCACCACTTTTGGAAACAATCCAACCGTTTGGTAAAAGGTAAAAAAATATGGGATATAATTCGGGAAGAAAATCCAGGGTTTTCATGTGCAAATCTATTTTGGTGGTATAACATGCATTCCTCGGTAAATTATGCGATCACGCCTCGCCCCCTGTACCGAGCAGATGGACTGAAAACTTTTGATATTCATACCCAACCAATGAACCTTCGAGAAAAGATCAAGGCGGACTTGGGCGAATTTCCATTTCATGGATTCTGGGGGCCGCGTGCCGGGATTGATTCTTCAAACTGGATCGCCGAGTCGGCCAAATGGGTGGAAGAAAAAAATGCTCCCGATCTTTCTCTTGTTTATTTACCCCACCTCGATTATGACCTCCAACGTATGGGTCCAAACGATCCAAGGATTGCAACTGCACTGGGGGATTTAGATCGAGTGGCAGGAGATTTGATTTCTTTTTATGAAAAGAAAGGCATTCAAGTACTACTACTTTCTGAATATGGAATTTCGGAAGTAAACCATGCAATCTACCCCAATCGAGAATTCAGAAAAAAAGGATGGCTTAGTATCAAGGATGAACTCGGACTGGAATATCTTGATTGTGGTGGCTCGAAGGCTTTTGCTATTACCGACCATCAAATCGTTCATGTGTACCTTTCCGATCAATCCAGTTCATTTCGCAATGAAGTTCGTTCCTGCCTGGAAAACATGGAGGGGGTGGATCGCGTCCTTGATTTGGAATCAAAAAAAGAAATCGGGCTCAATCACGAGCGAGCGGGTGACCTGGTGGCTTTTTCCAAGGAAGACTCCTGGTTTGCTTATTACCATTGGGAAGACGATGCACTTGCACCTGATTTTGCAAGATGTATCGATGTCCATCGAAAATATGGGTATGATCCGGCCGAACTTTTTGTGGACCCAACTCTTTCCTTTCCCTCCCTGCAAGTTGCCCGGAAATTAATTGGGAAAAAACTGGGATTCCGAACTAATATGAATCTCATTCCCCTGGATGCGAGTCTGGTCAAAGGAAGCCATGGCACCCGGACGAAAGACGCCCTAGATTGGCCGATTATTTTAGGTCACGGGATAAAACCATCCAATTCTTCCCTTCATTCTACCGAGGTGATGAATTGTATTTTGAGACTTTGTAAGGCGGAAAAATAATAAGTCCTTTCTATTTTTGTATAAAAAAGCAATTTTGTGATTGCTACTCATAGATTTGTAATCAAACACGAATTATTATCTTATTTTTACGCTTTTTTAATTCGAACCAAAATCTCATATGAGCCCAGCCAAGCAAAAACCGATTAATGATGAAGAAATGGCCCAAAAACTGGTGCTTGCCTACGAAAAAATAAAAGACCAGGTACACCAGGTAATCGTCGGTCAGGATGCAGTCCTTGATCAACTGTTAATCGCTATGCTCGCCCGTGGACATTGCTTATTGGAAGGAGTTCCTGGACTTGCTAAGACTCTGATGATTCGGTCTCTCGCACAGGCAATTGAATTAAGTTTCCGAAGAATACAGTTTACCCCCGACCTGATGCCTGCCGATATTACAGGAACTGATATTATACAGGAGGACAAAAAGACCGGACATCGTGAACTGGTTTTTGAGAAAGGACCCATCTTTAGCCAAATGATTCTAGCGGATGAGATTAATCGGACACCTCCTAAAACTCAGGCGGCATTACTTGAAGCGATGCAGGAACACGATGTGACAGTGGGGGGTAAAACTTATCATTTGGAAGAGCCCTTTTTTGTACTGGCAACTCAAAACCCAATTGAGCAGGAAGGTACCTATCCACTACCTGAAGCTCAACGCGACCGATTTTTATTCCAAATCATTGTGGACTATCCGAGCCGTGAAGAAGAAAGGCAGATTGTAGAACAAACCACGTCCACATTTGAATCAAAGCTGGAACCGGTGATTGATGGCCCCTCTTTAATCGAGTGCCAGGAAACCGTTCGAAAAGTTCCCGTTCCGGATCATGTTTACGACTTCGTACTTGAACTGGTTCGCGGTGCCCGGCCTAAGGAAGAAGGCTCAGCAGACTGGGTTAAGGATTTGATTGATTGGGGACCGGGTCCCCGTGCATGCCAACAACTCATACTCGGTGCAAAAGTCCGGGCATTGCTGAATGGACGTTTTCATGCCAAGATCGAAGATGTAACCGCTTTGGCCCACCCAGTATTACGACATCGAATTGTTCCCACTTTTAATGCCGAGGCAGAGGGAATAAGCGTGGACTCATTGATTGATCGACTCATTGAAGAAGTACCCACGAAAAAAGAAGTCGTTTTATAGTTCTATCTCTGCATTCCAAGTTACCTTAGATGTCCAGCACATCCGACTTTCTTGACCCCCAGGATCTCTCACTCCTGGCGAAGCATCAGGTGCTTGCCAAACGAGTGGTGGAGGGATTTTGTTCCGGGCTTCACCGCTCACCCCATAAGGGCTTCAGTGTTGAATTCAAACAACACCGGGCCTACACACCGGGGGATGAAATTCGCAGACTGGACTGGAAAGTATTTGGAAAAACCGATCGTTTTTTTATCCGCGAGTATGAAGAGGAAACAAACCTTCGGTGTAACATATTACTCGATGCAAGTGGCTCGATGGGATACAAGGGTGATCGGGCGATCAGTCAAACCAAGTTGGATTATGCATCTCGGATGGCCGCGTGCCTCGCTTATTTAATCTTAAGGCAAACGGACAGCGTCGGACTTACTGTTTTTGATGAAAAAATCCGATCCCAACTTCCCGTTCGTGGTGGTCCTTCTCATGTAAAAAATATTATCGATATTCTGGCCTCCACAAAAGTGGGGGGTGAGACTGACCTTGGCTCCGTTTTCCATGAACTCGCTCCAAAAATAAAAAGACGTGGGTTACTCGTTCTTTTCTCCGACTGTTTTGGCGATCTCGAATCGACTATTAAGGGACTCGCCCACTTCCGGCACGCCCGACACGATATTGTGATTTTTCAAATTTGGGACCGGGACGAACTTGATTTCCCTTTTCAAAACTGGACACGGTTTGAATGCTTGGAAAAACAGGGCCTCAAGCATACCGTGGATCCAAAACATCTCCGGGAAGCCTATTTAAAAAACCTCAAAGCCTTTCGGGAAGGATTAACTAAAGGATGTCATCGAAATCGAATCTCCCTGGTGTCAATGGTTACCGACCAACCCTATGCCGATGGACTGGGGGCATTTCTTGCCGCCCGTAATAAAATAAGAAGACCCGCCAGAATATGACCTTCTTGAACGGAATTCTAGCTTTTGGGGCAATCGCAGCCTTGGTTCCTTTACTTATTCATTTATTTAACCGTAGTCGGTTTAAAGTAGTGGCATGGGGTGCCATTCATTTGCTCGAATCCGTCTTACGTAAAAACCGTAGACAGATTCAACTTGAACAAATTATTCTGCTGATTATACGGTGTATTATTCCAATTCTTCTCGCCCTTGCACTCGCACGCATGGTGGTCACGGAATGGGGGCCTTTTTTAAACCGAATAATCCTGCCACTGGTTGCCCTGGGCTTTTTAATCATGGTTGCCCTGCTCCCCCGTGCAAAAATGATATGGGGAACTCTGTGTGCATGTGTATTGCTCTATATTCTCGGAGCGGAAACGGGAATTATTCCAAATCCGAATAGCCAGGACTCGGTTCGGGCTCTTTCCGGAGATGTTCCATCTTCCACTGTCGTTTTATTAGACGATAGTTTTTCAATGAATGCCCAAAACGGTTTTTCCAAGGCCCGTACCTTTTCAACTTCCCTGCTAAATGATCTTGGGAAAGGCTCTGAAGCATCAGTGATCAGAATGGGCGGTTCCCCTGCCCCACTTTTCGCAAAACCAACTTCCGAAAAGGACACCCTTGCCCAACGAACTAATCTATTAAAAGCTCAGAGCGACCGAATTCCATTACTGGATGCTCTGGACGAAGCACTTGGAGCCATTCACTCGGGCAAAAATCCAAAAAAGGAAATTATCCTTCTTTCTGATTTCAGAAAATCAGATTGGGAAAACCTCGATCTTGCCGCTTTATCTTCTTTTAAAGAAAGAATGCAGGAAGAGACGATCCAGCCCGTTATGACCATTATCGATTTGGGCGAGGATGAAAATCAGAATGTCAGCGTTGAGGAAATCGAATTATCCGCAACAACCGTGGGTATCGGGCAAAATATTAAAATTCGGGCCAACCTTCGAAATTGGGGAGACAATGTTTATGAAGGCGATTTAGTTGCCCGCTTATTTATTGATGGTGCCGACACCCATATTGATGAAGCCCTTCTCTCGCTCCCCGCCCAAGAAAGCACTCAGGTTTTATTCACTCATCGTTTTAAAGAAGCAGGTTCCCATACCATTGGAATTGATCTTTCCGTTGCTGACGATCTTCCTCAGGATAACCGTCGGTCCGCTTCGATTAATGTGATTGATCGATTAGGTGTCCTCCTTATTGATGGGGACCCATCCAAAGAATGGCTTCGTGGAGAGACTGATTTTATCAAACTTGCACTTACCCCCTTTTTCGAAGCGGAAGAAAAAAAAGACCTGCAAACTAAGGATCTGATAGATGCTCAAGTTGTGTCAGCCAGTAATTTTGACCCCGTCCAAAATTTAAAAGAGCAAAGCCTTGTGGTACTTGCCAATGTTTCCAAACTCTCGGAAGAAAGTACGAAAGCTATTGAAACATTTGTTACTGAAGGTGGAGGACTTTGGATTTGTGCGGGCGATCAAATGGATTTGGATTGGTATAATCAGGCACTTGGTCCAGCAGGAACAGGATTGCTTCCAATGCCTATACTTTCAGACAAAAAAAAGAATGCCCCTGAAAGCATTCAGACTCATATCGTTTCTTCTTTTTTTGAACACCCGGCCCTCTCACTTTTTAATGATCCCAGAAATGGAAGCCTTGCCGATGCTGAGATTCAGAATTGGATAAAACTCGATGAAAGCAGGGTAAAACTTGAAAAAAATATTACCGTTCTTGCACGCCTGGAAACGGGAGATCCTCTGATCGTCGAAAAGAAGTCAGGAGAAGGAGTTGTGCTCTTCTTAGGCACATCCATTGATACTGACTGGACAAACTTACCCGCCCGTAGTTGCTACCTTCCTCTCACCCAGCAACTCGCGTCCTATCTGGCGGATCAAGTCACACCTCCACGCAACTTACTTTCCGGTTCGACGATCACTCATTATCTTCCCGATGATCAATCGGGAGAAAACTTTCAACTCACCCTACCCAATGGACAGGTACGAACTCTGGTCGCGAATACAAGGGGTAAAAAGGCATTGATTGAATTTACCAACACCCGCCTTCCCGGAATTTACAAACTAAAATTGGGGAATAATGAAGTGGTTCATTTTGCGGTTGGCGCATCATCCACAGAATCAAGACTCGAACGATTATCCAAAGAAGAAATTACGGAAAAAACAAAAGGCCTTGCCGAAACGGTTGATATTATTGATGGAACAAATAATAACTCATTTACTGCCTATCGAAAACTTGACAGTGAACGAAAATTTGGCCGGGAAACATGGAAGATTTTATTAGCTGCAGTTCTTGGCTTAATTCTTCTTGAAATTATTTTACAGCGTAGTTTTGGAAAGGTTGTACTATGAACAACCCGATCAATCAATGGGATCTGATCTGGACGGGTGAGTGGGAATTATGGCAAGGCGTACTTGTGGCCCTCGCCTTTTCCCTGCTTGCATGGATTCTATATCGGGGTGAACTTTTACGCGGAACCAACAGTAAACTAAGGCTTGTTCTTCCCCTCCTACGAATCGGTGCAATCTTTCTAATTATTATAACCTTTGCCGGTCCGGCCCTTCGTACTACATGGGAAGACGGGGAACGGGGTCGTATCCTTGTGTTTTTAGATTCTTCAGAAAGTATGGCTCTTACCGATGAACATATGGATGCAGGTCGAAAACTAGTTCTTGCCGAGCAGCATGGCTTTCTTCCCAAAGATCAGAACCTTGCCGACTTCAGTCTTCATGAATCCTCCGTACTTCTTCGAAAAGCGAGTGATCAGATAATGAAAGAAATTTCTTCGGCAAAACAAAACTTCCAAAATCTCGAAAAAAATATTCGAAAGAATATCCGGGAGACCCATTCCCTGTTGTCAAAAAAGAATCAATTTAAACCCGTGGTAAAAGAAAAAGAGGGAGTACTTTTGGAAGAAATTTGGGAGAATGTAAAGGGAAGTGATCTTGCCTCCATCTCCGGAAGTAAAAAATTTAAATCACAAAAGCCCGACCAAAGTTCTTATCTCACTTCTGCTAGCAGCAAGGATGGAATCGGGGATAATTATATCAGACGATTACACGGATATCTACGTCCTCCCATTTCTGGAGATTATATATTTTGGATATATTCAGATGATTATTCCAGTCTTCGTATCAATTCGAATGGAATGAATCCACAGGGAGCAAAAGAAATTCTCAATGTTACCCAGGCGATGAGTAAAACATGGGATTCGAACCGAAAGAGCACTAAAATCAAACTCGCAGCTGGCCAAAAATACCACTTTGAAGTTATACACAAAGAAGGAAGCGGGGCAGATTTTGTTGCCGTTGGGTGGACCCTGCCCGACGGGAAAATGGAACGCCCCATCCCTGGTATCCGTTTTTCTGCCCCATCCAATGAAAAAAATCCGTCTTTTTCAAATTGGATAGACGGGATGAAAAAGGAAATTGATCCCCTTATGAATTCAATCAAAGATTCGGGTTCCGATAATCCTGACCTTTGGAAAAAACTCGCCGGTTCTTTGCTTAAGTATTCAGACCAGTTAGAGGAATCCTTCAATGCTTATGCCGAAGAAATCCTAGCAAATGGAAACGAAAGTATATTGAGTGCGATGAATTCTTTCGAGGGCTCCAATCGATGGAATCGTGCCACTCGAATTTTGACCAAGAAGAACAAGGGCTTGCTTGCCGATCTTTCTGCGACGCACCTTCTTGAAGTACGAACTATTTCCGGTAATAGCACCAGCTTGCTCTGGGAAAATGAATCATCCCCCAACCTTCCGACTTTTGAGATTGAACCAGTAGATTCAAGCACAGATCTCGCAACCGGAATTCGGTTGACCATAAAAGTGGGGGAGGATCAATCAAACTCCACCAAAAATACCCGAGCGGCGGCAGTTCTTTTTAGCGATGGTGGTCATAATCGCGGTGGTTCTCCCCTTGAGATTTCTAAATTACTCGCCGCACGAAATCTTCCTATCCATACCGTAGGTTTGGGCAGTAATCAAAGACCACCGGATCTAGCAGTTCTTTCTGTCCAAAAACCACCGAGTGTCTTTAAGGATGACCGGGTACGGGGAACAATTACTTTGAAAGATGATTTGATTCCAGGAACACCCTTTCATTTGGTCATTAAAGATTCTGATAATTCAATTGTTTGGGATCAAAACCTAAGTGGTCTGGATCTACGAAGAAGGGAAGTTGAATTTGATTTTCCTGCCAAAGAACTGGTCGAGAAAAAACAAGCCTTATTGGGTGAAAATAAAGAATTAATTCTTCATTCCGTTCCCCTCCGGTTAAAAGTTGAAGTTGAACCGATTGAAGGAGAAAGCGAATTAGCCAATAATGTCATTCCATTCTCAGTGGATGCGGTAACCAGAAAAAACCGGCTCCTTATTTTGGATAGCAGACCCCGTTGGGAAACTCGGTATTTAAAAAATTTATTTGAACGGGATGAAAGATGGGATGTTACCTGCGTATGGGGTGGTATTGGTTCCAGTAATGACAAACTACCCAGGGGTAAAGAAGGTGATGTTTTCCCCGATGAAAAAAATATTCTCTTTAGCTACGACCTGATCGTGTACGGGGAATTGGAAGCCAATGAACTCAAAACAAAGGAACAGCATTGGATTCGTGAATTTGTTGGCAAACGGGGTGGCGGACTCCTTTTTTTGGATGGCCCCCGACAAATGCTCAGAAAATATTCAAATACCGAAACGGAACCTGTTCTCAGCTTACTACCGGTTCGATGGAAAAAGAACAGTCCACCCAGGGTGGCCCCGCGGGCTTTTTCTTTCAACCAACAAACCAATAAATTACCCGCTCTTATTTTAGAACCTATTTCCCAAAGAAACCGCGAGTTATGGAAACATTTACCTGTGCCTGCCTGGTCTGCCCCAATCGAAAACCTTCCCAGTGCAGAAATTTTTCTGCAAGCCCAATTGGATAAAAGTGGAAAAATCCTGACCCCACTCCTTGCCGGGCATAACTTTGGTGCAGGGAAGGCCTTTTATGCCGGCTTTGATGAAACATGGAAATGGCGATTTGAAGTGGGAGATAAATATCATCAAAGATATTGGAATCAGTTAATTTCGTGGATTATGGAAAAACCATTTGCGGTGAGCGATTCCCGAATTTCTCTTGATGTGGGAGGAAATACATTTTCTTCCGGAGAAAAAGCGGTCATACGGGCTCGACTACGAGATAAAAATGGAAAACCCGCCCAAGAACCTTATCCGGAAGTTGATGCGCTTCTATGGAAGGGAAGAAAAGTAATGGCAACAATCCCATTAAAAGCTGAGACAGGCGGATTATTCCTTGGTGAAACTCCACAACTTGGCCAAGGAAATTATCGTGTCTCTCTCCGATCTCCGGAATTCTTAAATGAAACCGATTCGGATGTTGAGGCCACTTTTTTAGTCAAACCGATCATGAACAGTGAAAAGAGTGATCTAACCTGTAATGTTGAACTCTTAAAACAAATGGCTGATTTATCAGGAGGTACATTTTTACCGGAGGAACAAGCCGGACAACTTTATAAAATTCTCAAACCAGTTAGCTCAGGAAGAATGATCACATCTGAGCTCATACTTTGGCAAAGCTACTGGTGGTTTGCTCCAATATTTTTTCTACTCGTAATCGAATTATTTCTCCGTAAACGAGCCGGAATGCTTTAAATTTATCCATCCAGAATTAATCTCATGAATGTAAACACAGATCCCGTCATTCTTAAAAAATTAGAAGACTTTCGAGTCCGCCGAAGAAATTTAATTCTTCTCCGGGGAATTTGTACTGGATTTGTAACATTGATCCTGACTTTCACCACCATTGCACTGATTGATTTTGCCACTCAGGCACGAATGCCAGACAATCTTCGTACGGGTTTATCTATTTTGGGATATGCGGTAGTAATATGGGCAGTATGGAAAACTTCGGCCCGAATGCTCCTTCATTTACCAAGCCACCGGGAATTGGCACGTTTGCTTGAGCAAATTAAGCCCGAAATGAAACAGGATATTCTATCAGCTGTTGAACTCGGTTCACAGGGGGGTGAGATCAATGACTCATTGATCTTTCGTAAACTAGTTCAGGATAAAGTATCTGGCCAGGTTCATGAATTGGATATTATCAGCCTGCTTCCATTTACGATGGTCAAAAGATGGATTCAAGCATCCCTCGTTCTTCTTCTCTTTAGTTTTGGACTTTTTTCATACACAGATTTTGGTCCTAAACTTCAAAGATTGATGGGCCGTGCATTACTACCAGGAGCAAATATCGCCCCGGTTACAAATGTGGAGGTCACCCTCTTGATCCCTGATGAAAATACCACCATTACTCCTAAGAACGAACCCCTTCGTTTTCTTGCACTTGTAAATGGTAAGGATGGAGACGAAACCTACGGGCAAGTCGAACTTCAAATCAAAGAAAAGAGCGATGTAAAACGGGTTTCCATGTTCTCACGCACCACAGAACGATTTGCATTGGATTATAATGTGGGGAGTAATCCTTTTGACTACCGAGTCTGGGTAGATAGTTCACCACGAACTGCATGGCGAACCATGGATGTTGCTTCGCGACCCTATATTATTGGGTTCACTAAAACCTATCATTTTCCCAAATACACCGAACTCCCACCCCAAGTTATAGAAGAAGATAAAGGACATCTTTCTGCCTGGGAGGATACCCGTGTCGAATTAAAACTTCACATGAGCCAAGTCGTTTCTTCGGGTTCCCTGTTTTTGGATTGGACAGGAAAGAAACCCGGAACTTTACCACTTTCTCCCAGCAAGGATGGAAGATACTTAGGAGGAACAATTATGCTCAAACAATCAGGTACCTACCGGGCAATTGATTTAATTGACCAAAAAATTGGATGGAAAGGAAAACCCTCACCACGTTACGAAATAAATGTAAAAGTGGATGTTGCACCTTCTATATCCTGGTTGGCAAAGCAGAAAGATAATTTATTACTCGCACCGGAAGATATCCTTAGCCTGGAAGGATGGGCAACGGATGATCTTGGCCTTAATCGCATAGAGTTTCATTATCGAAACAATCGAGGGAAGTGGAAAAAATTCTTACTTCCGGGTGATCGTAATGCCAAAGGAAAAAACAAATTCCCGATTAGTTTTGATATTGATCTACTCTCCTTAAAACCAAAACCCGGAGACCAGGCACTAATCAAATTAGTCGCATATGATCTCAAAGGCAGCATGTCAGAAACGGAACCAATCAACCTATCTTTTGTTTCTCGAAATTTTGATCTTAACCACTTGAACATTTTAAAGCAAAAAAATCAGGTAATGGAGACATGGGAAGAAGTGGCCAATAAAAACCGGGCTTCAGCCAAGGAGGTCCAACAACTTATTAAAAGAGGGAATTCTCATGAGGGTATTTTGGAATCTGATTTAGAAATCTTGGAGAAAATGAATGATGACCTTAGAGAATTGGAAATCTTAGCTTATGGAAAAAATTTACAAGTTCTAACGACTATGCCCAGAGGAACCGATGCTCAGGAAATTGCAATGCTATCACAATCAATGGGCAAACTCGCGAAGACCTCCAGGTCTCAAAATCAAATCATCATAGGTCAACTTGAAAATATACAAAGCAATCCCAAGGAAATAAAAAAATGGATGAATAAGTTGGGACAAAATGTTCAAAAAAATACGATCGGATTGAGTGGGAATTTACGAAATGTTTACCGGAATTTACTAGATCAACATATTCTTACAGTGGCCACATCCTATCTTGCACAACTCTATAAACAACAAAAGGAACTCAGTAAAATGGCTAAAGAAGATCATTCATCCACTTTTTTGGTAAGAAGACAGGAGAT
>JAQXBH010000257.1 GCA_029252505.1 Opitutales bacterium
AGGACTGAAAATCCTTGTGTCCCCAGTTCGATTCTGGGTTTCGCCACCACCCATGGTAAACAGTGACTTACAGCCGATCTTAAGTAAAATCTCAGGCCGAGTTACAACGAAAGTTACAACAAGCTCACCCACATATCAGCTTGTATAATGTTATGTTTTTACATAATCAATCTACTCCCTTGATGCTGTGAGCTGGTTCAAGCAATCGCTTGCGTACCAATTGAGACCGAACCGGCGTAACACCGTTTTATGAAATACCGTGCAAATAAAAGTCCTAAAAATCTTATTAGAACAAAAAATTCCGTTTTAGGGATTTCGATTAAACTGATAAAAGAGGAATAGAAAAGGCACTTTTCGTATTAGGTCGCTATTCTAAAGACAGTAAAGAAATGCATTTAAATGCATTTAATACAATTCCATCCTCAATGATTTCAAAAAACTTTATCAATTAGAGACATCATTTGTCTCAACCTATCCATTAGTATGCTCTTAATGAAAGAAAACCACAAGAAACCGGAGACCCATAAATTATCTTCGCTTTGGCGAGTCGACATTCCCTCCAGCCACTTGTGTATAATCGCAATTACAAATGGACTTTTATCCCTGAAAATAGTCTTGTAAGAGAAGATGACTCAATCAACAGGAGATTTACTTAAAGCACTTTCCAAAAAACTGATTCACCTCAGTGGGAACGACATGATCAACAAGAGGCTTTCCGGAAAGGGGACTGGGGGAATTTTCAATGTATGTGATGAAATTCCACAATTCGTCCTGAACAGGTTAATGGAAGGAAAGAAGTTCAAAATTGTCGGAATGATGGAACCGGATGACTACCTCATGGATGAAGACAATTCGAAATTTAAAAATGCATTCGAACGTCATCTCGTAGAATATGGCCTTTCTGAAGAAAGTTTGGAAGAGGATGAAATACGGGAAAGAAAAGATCAGCTACGTATCGAGTTAGAAATGCCTGCTGCACATGAACTAATCCCAAGTGGTCATAAACTTGAGCTGCCAAGAAGTTCTTCAACTCAAAGCGAAAAGGCAAGGCATACAGACGACAAACTTCAGACCGACCTTGCGGAAGAGAATCTCAAAAAGTGTCTGATTAAGATAGAGCGGGAAAGGGTCCGCTTCGAACGAGAAAAGGGATTACAAACCCTGTATGCCGCATTTGGTTTCCTTCAATGGCAAAATGAGGAGGAAAAAGAATTCACTTCCCCCATTCTACTGATTCGAGTGAACCTTGAAAAAGGCGTAGGGGAGAATTCATATAAAATATCTGCAAGCGGTGACCTTGAGTCCAACCAAAGCTTAAGTTATGCACTCTTGCAGGAGACCGGGGTTCTCCCACCCGAGATCCATGATTTCGTTGATGAAAACGAAGGTTTTGAGATTGACCGTTTCTATGCAGCCTATGAAGCCTACATCGTAAAATACGACTCGTGGAAAGTGTTAAATCGTATTTCTATTGGTATCTTTAAATCCCGCGGTATTCCCTTCAGTGAAATTCTTCCTGAAGGATATTCTGATGAAAATGTTACCGCTACCGAAGAAATGCTCATTGGAAGGGATGAGATGGCAGCCAATTCAGGAACCAGAGATGTCGACAACATAGCAAGCAGGGATCTCGTGCCTTCCTTTGCTCTCAACGCGGATAGTTCTCAGCATGCAGCAATTCTAGAAGTTGCGGAAGGGAAGAATTTAGTAATTGAGGGTCCTCCAGGTACGGGTAAGTCCCAAACTATTGTAAACCTCATAACCAATGCCCTCTATCGAGGCCAGACTGTCCTCTTTCTCGCTCAAAAATTAGCGGCTCTCGAAGTAGTAAACCACAGGCTTGAATCTATTGGGCTTGGGAAAAAGTGTATCTCTCTTCACTCCGAATACGCCCGGAAATCTACTCTATTTGAAAGCATTGGTGATAAGATCAAGGCACCCTCCCCTGATGAAAAAGTCACTCTCTCTCAGTTCCAAAGAATAAGGGAGGAAAGAGATTCCTACCTTACACAGTTGAATGATCATGCTCATCAAATGAGTAGAAAAGTTTTTGAGGGAGATGAAGTGGATTCATTAAGCGAGGATAACCTAATTGCTCACCACGCACTCACCACATACGCGATTTTCAAAGAGCAGATCGAAAACGAACAAATTCCACAGTTTAAAGCTCCGCCTGGTTATGACCTAAGGGAATTTAAAAAAGATCTTGATGAAGTAAGTCGTTTGGAGGAATTAGTTTCAAATATAGATCAGGCTAGCCTACCTATTCTCTCGTTCTTTTACCATTCGGCGATTCCAAACCCCTTTGAAGTCGATCAGATTTTCAAGGATTTAAATGAGATTAAAGCTCGAACCCAAAAGTTTACTGAAGAATACAAACAGGTCGATTTGAAGAGCCTTGAACAATTCACTTACAATTTGACCAATACCCAAAAAGAAAGAGTTCGATACGAAGATTCCGAAATTAAACTCAGTTCATTGATCGGGACTCATGAAAGACCCAATAGCGAGCAAGCTAAGTTTCATCTGGAAAATCTTGGTAGCAGCCCTTCAGTCGGATTGTGGATTAAGTCATCTTTAATGCCTTGGTGTGGTGAGGCGAAAGCAAAAAAATTCTTTCAGCTTCACTTAAAAAAACCCGAATTAGATATGCGAACTTTCCAAAGCAAAGCCGCTGAACTAGTGAATTCTCTTCAGATTAAAGAGTCTTCCTTACAATCTCTGGAAACTGCGGGTTACAGGGATGTCCCTTCCAAAGAAATCGAAGTGCAGGTAAACTGGTTAAAGGAAAGAATTACTGATCTGGCTGATGCTAAGGATTTTGTTTCACAAATTTCACTCGTAGTAGAACCGGTTTCCGCAGACCTAATCTCACAAGAGCTTGGTGCATTAGCGTCCTCAAAATCTTCCTTCAGACAATTGTGTGAGATTAATTTAATTCTATCTACACTCGAACAAAAGATCAGCTGTGGAGAATGGCTCAGAAAACTGATCATCGACTCGCGTCCTCTTAAAAATCTGCTGGAAGCTGGCCTTTATCAATTCTTTTCCAAAACAGTATCCGAAAAGTCGCCAAAAATATTTTCTTTCGATGGGAAGAATATGAATCGATTAAGGTCAAAATTTAAGAAAGCAGAAGATGAATGCCGAGCAACTTATGTGAAAGTGATCGCGAGCAGAATGCCAAAGGCTGAGGATCTTCCCAAAAACAAAAGAGCGACCAAAGTTAGGGATAAGATGGGACAGCAGCTTCTCAATCATATTGAGGCAGTTCCCAATGCCAGAATCACGGTGCGGGAGCTTTGTATCCGAACGGTTGACACACTCAAGCATTACACGCCCTGTTTCCTCATGACGCCCTCGTCAGTTGCTGACTACATTCCTAAGAGTACCGAGTTTGACCTTGTGATCATCGATGAAGCTTCCCAAATGTTACCGGAGGAAGCAATAGGTAGTATCCTAAGAAGCAAACAGGTAGTTGTGGTAGGGGATCCAAAACAGATGCCCCCCACTCGTTATATGCAATCGACCCTTGAAGATGAGATTGATCAGGAAGACGATACTAACTATTCGATTTTGGACAGGGCAATGCTCGCCTTCCCTAATTTTCGTAGACTGTGCTACCATTATAGATCGGAAGACGAGTCTCTAATCAGGTTTTCCAATAACGAATTTTATGAAAACGACTTGATGACCATACCCAATCTTAACAACGACGATCGACTTGGCGTAAAGTTCGTGGATGCCAAAGGTGTCTACAATACGGGGAAAGCAGATCTAGTTACAGTCGACGAGCTTGGACAGACTGCCGGTTGGTCTCCCTCCAAAAACCCCAATCCCATAGAAGCTCAAAAACTCGTCGAAATCATTCTGCACGAAATCAGGGAAAGGCCCAACTGGTCAATTGGGGTGGCAGTGATGAACCTCAAGCAGGCAATCCGTGTAGATGAACTCTTTCAGGAACAGATCGACGATACGATCAGAGCCTATCTTAATCATTGGAAAAATACTCCCGAATATTTCTTCATCAAGAATTTGGAAAATGTTCAGGGTGATGAAAGAGACACAATCATAATTGCCACTGTGTATGGTAAAAATCATGAGGGTAGGATGTTCCAACGATTCGGCCCCATCAATATGGAGAAGGGGGAAAACCGAGTTAATGTTCTTGTTACCAGAGCAAAGAGAAGAGTCGTCGTCTGCTCCAGTATGAATCCAAATGATATAACCGCACAGAATACAGGACCCCAGGTTCTGCGCAGGTATCTACAATATGCCAAAACAGGACAACTTGAGGACAGTTCGACAAAGAACGAACCAGAGGGGGAGCATTGGTATGACGCACCATGGGAAAAGTGGTTTCATGACCGTTTGGAAGCTGATGGTTACATTGTCAACCCCCAGGTGGGAGTAAGCGGATGGAGAATCGACCTTGGGGTAATGCACGAGGATTTTCCGGATGGATACCTTTGCGGTGTGGAGTTGGATGGAAAAGATCATTTAAGACAAAGTGCCAGAGACAGGGATATTGAGAGGCAAGCCATTCTCGAATCCAAAGGTTGGAAGATTCTTCGAGTCTGGAGTATCGATTTCTTCAACGACATGGAGGGTGAATATCAAATTTTAAAATCAGCTATTGATCAAATTCTTGAAGAAAAAAGAAAAGTTCCAGGTAAAGTGGAGAAAGACATAATCGAAGAATTCATGAAGGAAGATACTGAAATGGCTCAGGCGGAATTATTGGAGTATTGATTTTAGATTGGATAGTGGTGAACAAAAATAAGACTTCATTGGAAAGGTCATCATATTTCGCCCTTCCTCATTTACTCTAGAGTATAAAAATTATAAGTTTATTGGCTCTCTCGATTCTTGGATCATTGGATAATGGAAGCGATTCGCTGTCAGCTTTAGATGAAAATGCACCGAGAGAATACTGGTTGGCAATCGCTTATGCCAACGGGATCAGGGTGGAAAAGAATATGCAAATTGCTGCTGATTATTTTCAGAAAGCAGCCAGAATGGCACATGGCACCTCCCAACGAAACCTTGGCATTATGAAATTGATGGGGGATGATATTGAAAAAGACATACCTTCGGCATATGCATGGCTGCGTATTGCAACTGTCAATAAAGAACCCATTGCCCCTGAAGTTTTGAAAGATTTAACTCAAGGCACGTCTGCCAGAAAGATCGAACTTGGGCACGAAAGAAATGTATCGATCCTTAGTAAAGTAATTCAGAAAAAGGAAAAACTATAAATACACAATATATTACAATAGCACATAGTATAATTTTGTGAGAAAACCAAAAACGGATACACTTACCCTCCTTCAGATTTAATCAGATTCATGGATTCACCCTTTACAAGTTGGATAGAGAAGTTCGACCATCAAAAACCTAATGTGTAAGCAAAGATCTGGACGACGAAGGGAAGTTACAACTTTTTTAATATAAACATGAAAACATTATTTGTCATTTTCCATCACGATTGTTATCAACTATTTTGTCTTAATCTGATGGAGTATCTCGGCACTGATAACTATTTTAAAAGATCCCCTAGCATATTATTATAGCAAATTAATATTCTAAGTAAAATATTTCAATTGGTAGTTCGTATTTTTGGATAGTATTTACTAGTCGGTTTATATTTTTTTGATCACCCCCACTTTTAATTAAGAGTAATATTCCAGCCTTTTTATTAGTTTGACGAGCATAGTTTAGAGATTGACCAATAGCCTCTGCCCATTTGTTGGCAAAATCGACTTCGATGGCATGGGTTTTGGTTATAATATCGCACCTTGTACCATCCTGCAGGAGCACCTCCATAGTTCCACCGTATTCTGACATAAATAATTCCTGATAAAATCTTTCGCTTTTTTTCGCACAGACAAGGAGTGGAATAAGTGCTAACAGTAAAATTTTCATTGTATGCCAAATGCAATTCGACAGTCGTTTAGGAGGTCAGCACGTTTTAGTATTTTACAGGCAACATCCAGGTCAGCTTTCCCATCCTTACCTTTGTGGTTATGAAAACGCTGAACCCTCAAATCTGCTTCCTTTAGCAGGTCTTGGATGGGTTTTGACAGACATTTATGCGAAGAAATTTTCAAGATTTTCCTAACTTCTGGAATTTGTTTTCTCAATCTAATAGCTAAATTACTTATTTCGTGATTTTGTCGGCCAAAAAGTCCAAACCTCCATGAAAGAGCATCGACTTCCACCTTTTCCAAGTTCTCAGGGCAGGATACGATTGCATTCTCAAAGTTTTTCTTGGCTTGCTCTTCATTGTATGATGATTGGCAGTAATTTGTTTTGATTTTCATGGTAAAACTTCTTAGTTGCTAGGATCCTATTTTTATATCGCCGCGGTAGGCTCGATCCACTACCGTTCCATCCATAAGTTTGGCTCC
>JAQXBH010000031.1 GCA_029252505.1 Opitutales bacterium
GGGTGCCTGCCAGTCAATACACTTGCCCGGGTGGGTGAGCAAACTGGTGCACTGGAATAAAAGCGATTGAAGATAACACCTGATTTGGCCATTTCGTCTAAATGAGGAGTCTGCACGAAAGGATGGCCTGTGTAACCGCAGTCCCCGTAACCATGATCGTCTGACATGACTAGGACAATGTTAGGGCGGGGCGAGGAAAATGCTTCCAGTATTAGACATATGCTTAATGTGAATAGCTTTTTCATTGGATGTTAAGTGAAGCTCATCATAATCTCAGTAGCAAAGTTATATTTAGCTCAGCGGTCATTTTTATATGAATAGTTTCAAACTATACCAAAAAAAACACCGCATTTCTGCGGTGTCTTTTGGCTTTTGAAACACAAACTAAACTGAAACAAACTGACTACTGTCAATGGGTATGACGGAAGTAATTTTAAAAACGTTCAAAAGAAAGTTAATTTATTTTAAATACATCGGTAATACCTAGAAATTACTGAATTCTTTTTAAAACAAAAACACCGCATTGCTGCGGTGTTCTTGGGCTTTTGAAATACAAACTAAACTGAAACAAACTGACTATTGTCAATGGGTAAGACGGAAGTAATTCTAAAAACGTTCAAAAGAAAGTAAATATTTTTTGAAAAAGCAAAGAACGCCGATTTGAAAGGGTTTACAAGAGGGTTTTTTTACATGGGGGCAATTCTTTTAGACCCAACATCTGTGGTAAGCAGAACATGTGCATCAAAGCTTTCCGCGAGCAATTGGTTTTTGATATCGGAATGGGCAGGGGAGTCCCAAAGGTTGTTGTGTTCCCACGGATCCTGGTCGAGGTCAAATAATTCTCCCACCCCTTTTCCATGGTATACGCAAAGCTTATGTTGTCTGGTCCTGTGCATGGTCGCATAGGTGCCGTTTCCTCCTGTGAAGTGAGGGTCGAGGGCATCGAAGTATTCACTTCTTACAAAATCACGATGTTCCCTACCTTTCGTTTGTCCGGAGAGAATGGGAAGCAGGCTGACTCCCTGTAAGTAATCCGGTAAATCAACATCGGCCAAATTTAACAAGGTGGCGGATAAGTCGAGCATTTCAACCAATGCATTATTTTGGCTGTTCTGGATGAAGTTTCCGGGCCAGGAAAAAATGAGGGGAACCCGTACCAGTCCTTCATAAAAACGGCAACCTTTGTACATGAGTCCATGATCGCCCAACGATTCCCCGTGGTCGCTGGTGAAAATGATTACCGTGTTTTCCCTCTGACCACTTTCGTCCAAGGCTTTCAGAATACGACCAAACTGATCATCAATCTGAGCAATCATTGCATAATATCGTGCCTGTGCTCCCTTGGCGTCATGTTCCTCGGGAGTGCGTACTTCATCCTGAAAGTCGCAATGAGCCAACTTGGCCTGAGCATCCAAATCACTGTCTTTAAAATGAGGCCCGGGCATGTCATTCGGATCAAATTGATCGGCGTAGCTTTTAGGGGGAGTGAAAGGAGGATGTGGATCGTAAATATTGACATTCAATAACCAGGGTTTTTCCCTTTCCTGTTGGATGAACTCGATGGATCGTTCTGAAGCCCATGTGGTCTGGTGTAATTCAGTGGGAACTCTGTCTTCACTTTCACGCAGTTTATTGAGATCTCCTCCCTGGCTTCGTACCCAGTCGGCATAGTCGTGCCCTTCTTCCCAATCGTCTCTTGGGGCATGACTAAATTTCCAAAAGGAGAAACCGTCTTCTATTCTCGGTTCCGTTCGTTTACCCGAGCTTTGCAGGTGAAATTTTCCAATGAGTCCGCAATCATAGCCGGCATCGGCAATGAGTTTCGTAATAACGGGGGGCCATCCGGGGAAACTTTCGTTCCCATTACGGGTGTTGTGTACCCGGCTGGGATAAAGCCCGCTCATGAAACTTGCCCGACTGGGGGTACAAATCGGGCTTTGGCAGTAGGTGTGCGTAAAAGAAGTTCCTTCTTTCACAAGCGAATCCAATACCGGAGTCTTTACAAAGGAGTTACCGAGGGCGTGTATGGTGTCAAAGCGCTGCTGGTCGGTGCAATACCATAAAATGTTGGGCCGTTTACTCATTAAAAGGACTTTAAGTATTTAAGACCTGTTTGCCGAATCTTTCTTTTTCCACAGGAGTAGGCAGCCAGCAAGAACTAATAGGCAAAGAGAAATGGGTCTGCTAAGCAGAGGAACATAACTTCCACCGCTTGCCATAAGGCCGGCACACAGGTTTTCTTCGGCGACCGGGGCGAGCACAAAACCGATCACAAATGCGGCCAGGGGCAATTTAGATCGTTCCATCAGGCATCCAAGTAATCCGAATATAAACATTACGATCACATCAAACCAGAGACCGTTTAATGCATAAGCCCCCCAGACACAACAAAGAGTAACCGCTGGAAAGAGAATATTCTTGGGGATTAGGGATAGTTTTGCCATCCATCTCGCACATATCAGCATGATGAGAAACATCATCAAGTTGGCCACTAAAACGGTGCCGATGATTGCATGCACGGCTTCGGGGTTTTGACGGAAGAGTAAAGGGCCGGGTTGCAGACCATGAACAATGAGAGCACCCAAAAGGACAGCTCCAATCACACTTCCAGGAATCCCCAGGGCAATGAGAGGGATAAGTGCACCGCCTACGGTTGCGTTATTTGCGGACTCGGAAGCAACGATTCCCTCCTCACTTCCCTTGCCGAATTTATCCGCATCTTTAGAAGCTCTTTTTGCGGTGACATAAGCCGCTAAGGATCCAATATTAGCTCCGACTCCGGGTAAAATTCCAATCAGTGTACCAATTCCGGAAGACCTGATTAAGTTAACAAAATGTTTTTTCCAATCGCTAAGTGGAATCCATGCCGAATCTTTCCCGGTTACTTTTTCCACTTTTTCTGCTTTCCCAAGAATGTCATCCAGTATTTTTCCTATGGCAAACATTCCAATAAGAACGGGAATGAGGCGAAATCCTTCGTTCATTGAGGTAAATTCCATTGTCCACCGTAATTCACCAGTGGCCGGATGCATTCCGGGCATGGCCACGAGTACACCCAGACTTCCCGCCAATAAACCCCTTGCCCGGGTGGATTCCCCGACGCCCGCGAGTAATGCGAGGGCAAGTATAACCAGTGAAAAGAGCTCAAAGGGACCCAGCTTGGTGGACCAGTCGGCCATGGGTTCAGATAATTGCCATAAAGCAAACCAGGAAATAATTCCCCCCACGAGTGAGGCTCCCATACCCAACCCTAAAGCCCGGCCCGGTCGACCCGAGTTTGCCATGGGGTAACCGTCCAGGGTAGTCATGACCGCAGCAGGGGTTCCGGGCATACGGAGAAGGGTGGCACTGATCAATCCACCACTCACCGCTCCCACATACATCGCCACTAGAAGAACGAGACCTTCGACTGGTTGCATTGAAAAAGTAAAGGGCAGGGTGAGGGCAATTAACATAGTCCCAGTCAGACCGGGAATCCCTCCAACGGTTATACCAAGAGTCGTCCCCAAAAGAACAAGCCCGAGAATTAAGGGGTCGGAAAAAAGGGCTATCATACTTTCTTTCTTTCCATTAAGACAAAAGCTCCGCAAATGATTGTCATGCCAAGAATTAACCAATGAAGGGGGGGCAGTGAGGTAGGTTTTTCGATGGTTATTCCGTTCAAATTGGCACTACGTTGTTCGACAGTTTTTTGCAATTCATCACCTACAATAAAAAGAGGGTTTATATGAAGGAAATCCAAGCGTTCTCGAATTGTTTCAGTATTCATTGCCCGACGGAGCAGGTTTTCCAGGTATGCGATTCGATCGGGCGGAGTACCTCGGGGTGCCCACCAAAATTGCATCAGGCCATGTTCGGCATTTACTCCCTGTTCCTTGGCCGTGGGTAGGTTAGGGTAGGCTGGTTCTCTTTCTTCACTCATCACGGCAAGTGCCCGAATACCGGCTGCTTTAAATTGTTCATATTCTGAAAGGGAGAATCCAGTTACATCAACATGTCCACCTTTAAGTTGTGCCAGGCGCTTGGCCCCCCCTCCGGTTTGGGTGAAACGAAATTTTGAACCCTCTTTCCCCTTCTGTAAAAACATGGCTGAATAATGGTTTGGTGCTCCTAAATTGGTTCCGAAAACTAATTGATAAGGACGCAGAATCGATTCATCCATTAATTCCGTTAACGAAGAGAAGGGAGAGTTTTCACTCACGGCAATCACTACTCCGCTTTGCCCGGTGGCAGCGATGGGTTCAAAATCTGCAGGTCCCCAGTCCGCGTTTCCATAGTGTTGAGCCGTGTAGATTCCGTCGTGGAGGCAAAGAATAGTATGTCCATCCGGTTCCGCCTCCCGTGCCGTGCGACTGCCAATCGTTCCCCCCGCACCGGAGATATTTTTTACCACAATGGGCTGGGGACAAAGTTTATTCCTTCGAATGGAATCCTGAAAAATTCGAACGAATACATCACTTCCTCCCCCTGCCGCAAAAGGGACGATTACGGTGATTGGTTTGCTGGGAAAGGTATTCTGAGCCGATAAAAAAAGGTTTGGAAAACCCATACCTGCAAGCTGTAGAAGGAGGATAGCTCGCAGCAATCGTTTCATTCCTAGGCGATCAGTTTCTTTACTGCGTGGTGAGGTTCAACCCCGGTTAGGCGGAAATCAAGTCCTTGGAATCGGTATGAAAGTTGGGTGTGATCAATTCCCATAAGTTGTAAGATGGTGGCCTGTAAATCGTGAACATGAACAGGGTCTTCGGTCACATTAAAGCCAAGTTCATCCGTTTGCCCCAGGGTGATGCCTGGCTTCACTCCACCGCCAGCCATCCACATGGTAAAGGCTTGAGGGTGGTGATCCCGTCCACCGCTTCGTTTTAGTGCGGCGCTGGCCTCGACCATTGGGGTACGTCCAAATTCTCCTCCCCAGATCACCAGAGTATCTTCGAGCATGCCGCGTTGTTTAAGATCCTGTATTAAGGCGGCACTTGCCTGGTCAATAGTTTTGGCGTTATTGGTAACATTTCCTTTCACATTGGAGTGTGCATCCCAACCCGCATGATATAGTTGAACAAAACGCGAACCTCTTTCCACCAGACGGCGGGCAAGCAGGCAGTTACTTGCAAAATCTGACTTCCCCTCTTTTACACCATACAGGTCGAGTGTCTTTTTACTTTCCTTGGAAAAATCCATCAGCTCAGGAGCACGTGCCTGCATGCGGTAGGCCATTTCATAGGCTTCGATCCGAGTATTGATCTCGGGATCTCCCATTCTTTTAAAGTTTCCTTTATTGAGCTTACCGAGAAGATCAAGGGTTTGACGCTGTGCTGTTCGATCAATTCCCTTTGGATTCGCTACATGCAAAATGGGATCAGAACCTTCACGGAAGGGAACGCCTTGGTGCTCGGAAGGTAGAAATCCCGATCCCCACATGGCGGATCCACCACTTAGGTTTCCACCACTTCGCATGACCACAAATCCGGGTAAGTCATTGGCTTCACTTCCGATGCCATAACTGAGCCAGGATCCCATACTGGCACGACCTGGGATTCCATTTCCCGTGGTCATAAACAATTGAGCAGGAGCATGATTGAAGTGATCGGTGTGCATTGACTTAATGAAAGTCAGGTCGTCCGCAACTTTGCTTAAATAGGGTAGTCGATCGGAGATCTCGGCACCGGATTGTCCATGCTTCGCAAATGGAAAGCAGGGTCCTAATACCGCCGCATCAGGTTGGATAAAGGCATAGCGTTGACCTTTAATCACCGACGGGGGGATGGGCTGCCCTTCGATTTCTTTCAATTTTGGCTTGTTGTCAAAAAGTTCAAGCTGACTGGGAGCTCCGGCCATAAATAGGTAAATGATCCGCTTGGCTTTTACAGGAAACCGCATGAAGCTTGGCTTACCAGTTGCCCCAAAGGCGTCATTAGCAAGTAGGGAAGCCAGTGCAATCTTGCCAACGCCTACTCCACAATCCTGGAAGAAATGTCGACGGGTACGGTGAAGAAGAGGATGTGTGTTCATGGTTTCGTTATGGCTTCATCGAGGTTCATAATGGCCCGGGCGAGGAGGACATTACCGGCCCACTGAGCATTCGCCTGTTTGTCATTGGTAACTTCCTGAGGATTAAGTTCGCCTTGGTTGAGACGATTGAGTTGCTGGTTTAGATAAGCCTGTAGACTTTTCTTTTCTTCGGCTTTGGGTGGGCGGGTAAGAAAGCGACGAAAGAGGGCACTTACCGGATCTTGCTTTTTGATGTGTACTTCTTTTCCTGCTGCTCTTGCCAGTTCGAGGAACATTTCATCATTCAGTAGTGTAAGAGCCTGCAGCGGGGTGTTGCTCCGATCCCGTCTGGCCAAACAGTTTTCCCCTGATGTGCCATCAAATGTCATATGTCCAGCAAAGGGAGCCGTGCGTTTGATAAAAGTGTAGAGTGATCGGCGATATCGATCTTCCCCTTTGGAGACATTCCATGCCTTACTGCCAAAGGCATGAGAAAGTACACTCTTAGGTTGTGGAGGGTAGACGCCCGGACCAAACATTTTTTTGGATAGTTTTCCACTGGCTAAGAGCATATGGTCACGAATTAATTCCCCAGTTAGTCTAAAGCGTGGTCCGCGGGCTAATAGGCGATTTTGCGGATCCATTTCGAATAACTTTTCTGATGTTTCTGAGCTTTGCCGGTAAGTGGAACTGGTTACCAATAAACGGTGCAATTTTTTTAGAGACAGCCCATTTTTACGAAATTTCACGGCTAACCAATCGAGTAATTCAGGATGGTCAGGAGAGGCAGACTGGGTACCAAAATCACCACTGGTGCGAATCAAACCGGCACCAAACAGCGAGCGCCAGGAACGATTAACCACCACACGGTCACCAATGGGATTTTCCTCACTGACTAACCAACGGGCAAATTCGAGCCGGTTTGTTGGTTCTTGCTCAGTCGGCAGTCCAAATACTTCTGGGATTCCCGCGGGCACTTTATGTTTTGGATTGGTGTATTCTCCCCGGTGTCGAAGGTAAGTTGCCCTGGGATTATCTGCGGGGCGCTCCTGCATGACCAATGATTTCGCACTTTTAGGAAATTTTCTTTTCAACCCGGCCAGTTCTGTTTTTCCTGAGGTGGGTACTGAAATACTCTTCCATGGTGCATCCCCGGATTTTCCGATAACGGTGGACTTTTTTCCATTGGGTAACCCCTTTGTTTTCCATTGTTCATCAGATGGTTTTACTTCGCTGAAAAGCCAACTTTCATCACTTGGAATATTTAGTTTTTTTCCTTTTGGCATAACTAGGCTCAGTTGTGCAATAAGAGCACCAGGACCACCGTTATTCTTGGCTTTAACCGCAATCGTATTGGTTCCCTTTGCGAGGTTGGTCTTGAGATTTAGGGAGACTGGTTCGTTCCACAAAGTATTACTGGCCACTTTTTTGCCGTTGATAAAAAAATCGGATTCATCGTCGCAGGTAAAAGCAAGTTTTCCTGATTTGGGTGCTTCAGTAAGTTCAAAAGTTTTTGTAAAATAAAGGGTCTTAGCGGCTTGGGTGTTTTTTTCATCCCAAATCCAACGCGATGCAGTTCCAAATAATTGATTGTTTTCCTTCTGAGTAAGAAATGTTTTCTCGAGGAATACTTGTTTAAGAAAATCATTTTCTTTCGGGGTCTTGTTGTCCTTGGCTATCAAGTCTTCGACCTTTGACCCTAAGTGCATGGGTTTGATGGGCTTGGTGGATGATGTTGCGGATATACGGAAGCGACCGAATGCGGCTACAAAATGTCTTTCAAAAAGCATCGATAACGAAAAGGACTGCCTGGCAGGAATTGGCTTGGACAGCGGGAGTATTAAATGGTGTTCCGTTCCGATGTTTCCCGATCTCCATCCTGAGGATCCATCTCCATCTAATATATTTTCCGCACCGTTTCCTCCATGACTCGATGGATTGGAGAACTCTACGGCTAATCCATCGAATGATGCGGTAACTTCGCTGAGAAAAAAGGTACCACTGCGCCCCTCATAGTACGAACGACCCGGTCCTTTCCCTGGTAAGCGATCGTCCGGTAAGGCTTCAATACGAAGTGCAGTTATTGGGGAGTTCGAGGTGTAATTTAAGTCGTAGAGATCCCGTTTGGTAAAATCTCCAGATGCAAAAATGGAACCATCCTTCATCAGTTCAAGTTTGGGAAGGTTGGTATTCCATCCAGTCGGTTCCAGGACATTCCATTTTGTGGTGGTCGGCTTCGTGCGATTTTGCCAGGCAAGGAAAGATTCTTCAAAATCAGAGTGCCGGGCGATGAGCTCTTTTACTTTTCGTGAAACCTGCCCTTCGATATCCAGGGTAAGTTTCTTTTGTTCTTCAGTGATCAGGAAGAGATCGGGCTCTTCCACATTATCAAGCAAGGCCATAATTCCAAAATATTCGTTATGGGTTATTGGGTCATATTTATGGGTGTGGCATTGGGCACAGCCCGTGGTCAGTCCCATCCAGACAGTACCAGTAGTGGCCACGCGGTCCACTGCTGCATGGAAGCGGAATTCAAGGGGATCAATACCCCCTTCTTCATTGAGTTGGGTATTGCGGTGAAACCCGGTTGCAATCTTTTGGTCTAATGTTGCGTTTGGTAGCATGTCACCCGCCAATTGCTCAATGGTGAATTGATCGTAAGGCATATCCGCATTGATGGCTTTAATTACCCAGTCGCGGAAGTGCCAAATTTCGCGTGGCCTATCTTTTTCGTAGCCATTGGTATCAGCATAACGGGCGAGATCGAGCCAGTCTCTTCCCCATTTCTCTCCGTAATGTGTCGATGCAAGTAATTGATCGACCAGTCTTGGGTAGGCATCAAACCGGTTGTCGAAAACAAAGGCATCTGCTTCTTCGGGGGAGGGTGGTAATCCAATGAGATCAAGATAAAGTCGTCGAACGAGAGAATATCTATCTGCTTCTTTAGAAGGGGTCAGTTTTTTACTTTTTAAATTCTCGGAAATAAACGCATCAATCGGATTACGATTCCAAGATTTTATGCCTTGGGGTACAGGAGGGGAAGTGGGCGGTACAAAGGCCCAGTGTTTTGCATATTCGGCTCCCTCTTTGATCCACTGATCCAGTAACTCTTTTTCTTTTTGGGTAAGGGATGCATGAGATTCCGGGGGGGGCATGATTTCATCCGGATCATCGGAGTGGATACGATAGTGGAATTCACTGTCCTCAACCTCACCGGGAACGATCACATCATTTTTGAGTGCACTTTCCCTACTATCAAGGCGAAGTTTCGCCTTTCTTCCTTCTTCATCCGGTCCATGACAGGCGTAGCATTTGCTTGCAAGAAGGGGACGTACTTCACGGTTGAAATCGACCTTTCCTAATAGCGGATTAAGAAAAATCAGGAAAATGGATAAAATGGGAATAGATCGATTCACAGTAAATGCTGGAGAATAAATGGATGTCAAAATAAGATAGTGGCAGGGAGAAGGTTTTTTCGAACGGCTTGTTTTATAATTCTGTTACATAATAACATGAATCTATCCTAATTGATTGGATGATGGTTGCAAATTTTATTACAATCTGACCAACTAAAATAATGGATATTCCCTCCCTTAGCGAAAGATTTGGTGTGCCCATTAGTGCTAATCCTCTGTTTGAATTATTCAATTCATTACCGGATGCGTATTTTTTTGTAAAAGACAAAGAAAGTAAGTTTTTATATCTAAACCAAGCCTGTAAGTTGATTTGCGGCGTGAAGCATGACGAGGAATATTATCAGAAAAATGATTATGACTTTTTCCCTTCTGTTATGGCAGCAGCTTATATTGAAGAGGATCTTAAAGTCATGAGAGAGGGTTCCTTACTGAACCGATTATGGTTGGTTCATAATGTTAGTTACCGATTACCGCAGTGGTTTGTTTCCAGTAAGGTGCAGGTTCTTTCCTTAGATCAAGATGTGCTCGGTATCGCTGGAGTGATGTATCCAATGAATAGTTCTCACCTTCAAGATAGGTACTTTCAGGAACTAAAACCGGTCATTTCTTATGTAGAGGAGAACTTTGTTGAGGATATAAAAATGGATAAACTAGCTAGTCTGATAGACTGTTCAAGGACTCAGCTTAATCGACGCTTCCAGGCATTACTTCATATGACCCCCACCGAATTTTTGATGGCTCAACGAGTACAAGCAGCTCGCAGATTATTAGCGACAACTCAAAAGGAAATAGCTGAGATTGCCTGTGAGGTTGGTTTTTGCGATCAAAGTCATTTGACCAGAAGGTTTCGAATCTTAACTGGTGAAACTCCAAGTTCTTTTAGAAAGAAAATGTTTAGATAGAGATCCTATTTCGATATCAGTAAATTGTGAAATTCTTAGATCTGCTCATTCCATGGTTTTTCCAATTTGTATTTCAGCTTTGGAGCTTGAATATAGAAAAAATTTGCTTGATAAACCCTCTCCTCCTCAGTAAGCCAAAATAAGATAATGGCATTTCAGCGTATGCATAAATTTCCCGCGAAGTTAATTCATTGGGGCTTTATCATTCTTTATGCCTATGGAATGTTTAAGCAGTTGGACGATTTATCTCAATTAGAAGACGCGGGATTGCTTTATTTTGAAGTGGTTTTCTCAATCCTATTTCTTTTCATTGTGATACTTCGTTATCTTTACATGAAGAAATACGA
>JAQXBH010000267.1 GCA_029252505.1 Opitutales bacterium
AGAGAGGCGATTTCATTAGCCGAAAAGGCAAGGGCAGGGCAAAAGAGTGCGAATGTAGAGATGTCACAATTACCCAAGGGTTCACCTGAATTCATCGAAAAGGTAAAGGAGATGAAATCATTAGCTTCTCAGGTAAAAGTTTTAGAAGGACTGGCGAAAGAAGCAGATGCGAAATTCCAGGAGGTTTTCATGACAATCCCCAATATCCCGCATTCATCAGTTCCGGACGGCAAGGGAGAGGCGGAGAATAAGGTAGTTTCCACCTGGGGAGAGACGGAAGGTGAATATCCCAATGCACTGCCGCACTTTGATATTCCATGGTTTGATCAAATGATAGATTTTCCTCGCGGGGTAAAGGTAGCGGGTGCGGGTTTCCCTTTTTATTTGGGTGACATGTCAAAGCTAGTGCGTGCTCTCATTAATTTCTTTTTAGAAGAAGCTTCAAATAATGGATACGAAGAGATTCATTCTCCAATCGTAGTAAATTCACAGAGTGCCACCGCGACAGGGCAATTACCTGACAAGGAGGGGCAGATGTACTTCGATCAGAATGAAGAACTTTACCTCATCCCAACGGCTGAGGTTCCGGTTACCAATTTTTTCCGTGACGAAATTATACCAAGTGAAAACTTGCCCATTAAGAGATGTGCTTACACTCCATGCTTTCGAAGGGAGGCGGGGAGTTGGGGGAAGGATGTTCGGGGATTAAATCGCCTGCATCAATTCGATAAGGTTGAACTTGTAAAATGGGTACACCCGGATGACAGCTTTGCTGAACTAGACTCATTACGCTTGGATGCCGAGGGCCTTCTTCAAAAACTGGGTCTTCCATACCGCGTATTACTTATATGCTCAGGTGATATTGGCTTCCCGCATGCCAAGCAATTCGATCTTGATGTTTGGGCCGCTGGTCAAAAAAGGTGGTTGGAGGTATCAAGTTGCAGTAATTTTACTGATTTCCAGGCAAGGCGTGCAAATATTCGCTATCGGGAGGAGGGTGCCAAGCCAAGCCCTGTGCATACCTTGAACGGTTCGGCACTTGCAATCCCTCGCGTTCTCGCCGCAATCTTGGAGAATAACTTACAGTCAAATGGCCAAGTAAAAGTGCCCGAATGCCTTCAACGCTGGTTCCCCGCAGAATACATCGGCAACCCTTAATCCCATGACTAGTTTGCCTCAGGTGCCCGCTAACCTATCTCAAAAAGCAAAGGAAGTACTTGAGATAATTCCTGAGACTGACTGGCATCCACAGGTAATCGATTTATTATCTGCCCACACCAATGAAACTTGGGTTGTTGCATGCTCTGGTGGCGCCGATTCATTAATGACGCTGCTTTTGATCCATGCCTCCTTGCTCGACAAACAAGTGAGACTTGTAGTTGTTCATTTTAATCATAATTTACGGGGAGATAATTCAAGGAATGACGCTCTCTTTGTAGAGGAAGTAGCCAGGGTATTGAATATTGAGGTCGTAATTGGACTAGCGGAAAAAAACGACAAAATTGATGAGGGTACGCTGCGCGAACAAAGGAGATCTTTTTATCGGGCTGTAATGAAAACAAAATCTGCATCGGTTTTAATACAGGGCCACAATTTGGATGATGTAGCAGAGACATTCTTATGGAGAATTGCCCGTGGAGTAGGGGTGGATGGAATTTCTGCACCTAAACCGGTTCAGGAATTAGAGGGATTTCACGTAGTTAGGCCTTTACTGTCAGTTCCTCGTGACTTCATTCGCCAATCTCTCCAGTCGGCAAAAATCCAGTGGAGGGAAGACTCAACTAATGAGGATAATTATTATCTAAGGAATCGAATTCGTAAAAATACATTGGCCCAATGGAAAAAAGATTCGGACCGAGATTTACTCAAGGGAGTAGGTCGAACGCGAGATTTATTGGAAGAGCAGGGAAATGCATTAGAAGAATTGGCTCAGGATGCACTTCATCAGTCACTGGATTCAGGTAATTTAATCTGCAATAAGTTGGAAGAATATCCCCGCGGATTACTCAGAAAGGTAATAACACTTTGGTTAACTGATAATATGAAACTCGCCGCGGTTCATCAATATCATCTAGACGAAATTCTTGACTCCCTCACCACCAAGGCAGATTTCAAAATAACCATATCCAGTTCCTTCACTCTTGTAAAAAAGGGTAATATGATCATGGAGCAACCAGTTTTGAGTAAAAGCTTTGAATGGGAAACAATAAAAATTCCTTTCAAATTAAAAATTTTCTTACCGAGGCACTACTTTCTTTTTGCGGAAGTAATATCCTTAAATCCAGAGACTCGCAGTGCGATTCTCTCCGGGAAGGTGGATCAATCAGAAAATGCGTTCATCAATTTCGAATGCTCACCAATAGAATTGTTTCTGAGGAGTAGATGTACTGGTGATCGATTTACCCCACTGGGGGCACCAGGTAGCAAAAAGGTCAAGGATTGGATGATCGATCGTAATTGGTCTAATGATCGAAAAAATCGAACTCCAATAGTGGTTAATAGCTCGGGGCAAATTGTTTGGATCCCTGGGTTTCCGCCAGCAAGCAATTACGCGATTACTGGCAGTGTAAGTCAGGTAATCCGTTTGACTTACAGGGAATCTGCTTCATTATGATTCCTTGTGGAAAACAAATCAAACAAGGACGGAGAGGATAAACCAAAAAACTTTCACCCCAAGGTATTACTAATCTGGCTTGCCATTTTAGCTGCGATAATCGGACTTGCTATGGTGCAGTCTCCGAGTGTCACTCCTTCACACAGTAATATTACTTCGATAAATGACCTGATTCTCGAAGCAAGGGACGGTAATATTGATAAGGCGGTAATTGAAAGTGATCCCAAGGGTGGCGAAGAATGGTATGCCATTCAGGGCAACTTTAAAAACCCAGCTTATTTAGCGACTAGTAACGAAGATGAATACCAATTACTCCCTTTTTATGTGAAGGGCAGAGTGACCGAGTCTGAATACAAAGAATTGCGAAGTTTATTAGGAGGCAAACTTCGCGAAAATCCGTCGACCACAATTTGGACTGATTTACTATTTAGCCTGCTCCCATTTCTTCTCATTATCGGATTACTCTATTTCCTCTTTGTCAGGCAGCTTAGGATGGCCGGGAAAGGAGCACTAAACTTCGGCAAAAGCAAGGCAAAGTTGCTCACCAAAGAGAACGAGAAGATCGTCTTTGACAACGTCGCCGGTTGTGATGAGGCCAAGGAAGAGGTATCTGAAATTGTTGACTTCCTTAAAGATCCAAAGCGATTTCGTAAAATTGGGGGCAAGATACCAAAGGGAGTACTGATGGTCGGCCCTCCCGGTACTGGTAAGACTTTACTAGCCAAGGCAGTTGCTGGTGAGGCGGATGTTCCGTTTTTCAGCATTAGCGGTTCTGATTTCGTTGAAATGTTTGTCGGTGTTGGTGCAGCCCGGGTAAGGGACATGTTCGAACAAGGTCGTAAAAGCGCACCTTGCCTAATCTTTATCGACGAAATCGATGCGGTTGGCAGGCAGCGTGGAGCGGGCCTAGGAGGAGGTAATGACGAGCGTGAACAAACACTCAATTCACTCTTAGTTGAAATGGATGGTTTTGATGGACATGAAGGAGTCATCATAATTGCTGCAACCAACAGACCCGATGTCCTAGATAATGCATTGCTTAGACCCGGTAGATTTGACAGGCAGGTAGTGATTGATCTCCCAGATCTTGAGGGACGTGAGGCCATTCTGAAAGTTCACGCCAAAAAAATCAAATTATCTGATAATGTTGATCTGAACTCGCTTGCCCGTGCAACTGCAAGCTTTTCCGGTGCAGATTTGGCAAACTTACTCAATGAAGGTGCATTGATTGCAGCTCGCAGGCGTAAGAAAATGGTAGAGAAGATCGATTTAGACGATGCAAGGGAGAAAATTTCTTTTGGTACGGAAAGAAGGCGGGCGATGGACGATGAGGATCGTAAAATAATTGCCTACCATGAAGCAGGTCATGCCATTATCCAGGCCGTTGTGGATGATGGTTTACTTCCCATCCATAAGGTAACTATTATCCCAAGAGGGCAATCTTTAGGAAGTACAATGTTCACCCCTAAAAAAGACATCCTTAATCACAGCAAGCGCCGAGTTCTAAACCAAGTTTGTTGTGCTATGGGTGGTCGTGCCGCTGAGGAGATTGAGATTGGTGATGTTACTAGTGGAGCGGCGGGAGACATTCGAATGGCAACCAACATTGCCCGCAGTATGGTCTGCGATTGGGGGATGAGTGAACTTGGTATGATTTCATTTGGTGATAAGCAGGACCAAGTATTTTTAGGCAAAGAGCTATCCCGCGCCCAAAATTATAGTGAAGAAACTGCTCAAAAAATAGATTACGCCATCAAAGAAATAATTGATGTTCAGTATACTCGGGCAAAGAAGATTTTAAATGAGAACTTAGACGCTCTCCACAAATCTGCCGCTGCTCTCCTCGAGCATGAAACAATTGAAGGAAAGCATATCCACGAAATTTTGGACAAAGGTGAAATTATATCCCCGATCATTAAATCGGCTCCACTGAGTCAACAAGGGAAGGATGCGGAAGAAGAAAGCAAGGAGGACGAGAAGTCGGACGCTAAATCAAAGGACGATGAACTCGGCCATGGACCGGAACCTGTCGGAATCCCTGCTTAGTACACTATCGCTCAAGCTTTTTTCTTGCTACACAACCATTTATTGTTACTGTACCAACTCTTATGAGCAGACATCCAAGTTTTAAGCCTCCCGGAGGATTAGCGGTTAAACGTAACGTTTTAAAGCGGTTCGAGCGTGTTGAACTTTTGAGAAAGCGCGGCCAGTGGAAAGAAGGAGATCGCGTAGTCTCATTAGTCAAAACTAAACCTGAAGAGTGATTATTATGCCGATGGATCGTTAATCCATTGTGCATATTCTTTAGAACCCGAAGTTTTCCAGTACACCCATTGTGGGACATCGTACTCGTGTATATTTTCAATTTGTTTTAATATCTTTTCTTGATTCTCAAATTTGAACTTTATGACTACTCTCCATTCTTCACTTTCGACGACATCACCATCCCATGTGTAAATTGACATAATGGGTCCTTCTATTTGCCCGCAGTTAATTAATTTGTTCTTTAACAAAGTATTCACGATCATTTTTGCATTTCGCACATTCGGGCATGTCGTAAGACCGATTCCTAGTTTAGCTTCCATAAAGATAAAAATTCATTGCAATTATTGTTATTAATTTCATTATACTACTTTTCCAAAACCTTTGACCCAATAGACAAATACCGTGAGAGACGAATACTTAAAAGAAGCCCAAAAGATCATTAGCGATCCTAACGCACTTATCAATGTGGTGTCTCGCAGATCCAAGCAACTTAAATTTGGTAACAAGCCATTAGTTGAATCATTAGAGAAATTAGAACCGGAAGATATTGCACTTCGGGAAATTATCGAAGGAAAAATTTCCTACCAGGAATGGTCAGACGATAGCAGCGAGTCTTAATCATTCGTTTGCTCTTTCCAACTAAGTCCCTTACTCAATAAGGGAACCCCTAACTGTGCCGTGTCGAAAAAAAAGAAAAGCTCGAACGATTTGCCTGTTTTATCGAACACAAAGGCACGACATAAGTTTATCTTAGAAGACAAGTACGAAGCGGGAATTGTTTTATGCGGAACAGAAGTTAAGTCGGTCAGGGCGGGAGCGGCTCAAATTACAGAATCTTATGCCCGTTTTGTAAAAGATGAACTCTTTCTCTTTAATGCACACATCGCAGAATATGAATTTGGTGGCGATGACAACCATCCTACCCAACAGGCGAGAAAGCTATTGCTTAAAAGGAAAGAATTAGAAAGATTGCGAGTCGAGGTTGAAGCAGCAGGAAAAACTATTGTTCCTTTAAAACTTTATTTTAAAGATGCCCTTATTAAATGCCAAATTGCTGTTGGTTCAGGAAAAAACCTAAGGGATAAAAGGCAAGACCTCAAAAAACAGGTTGCTCAACGGGAGGCAGATCAAGCACTCAAGAATGCCATTAAGCGGTGATTGATATTATTTTACATTGCCCGGAGATTCCACAAAATACAGGAAGTATAGGTCGAATTTGTGCTTTTGCAGGTTGCAGGCTACATCTCATTCACCCTTTGGGATTTCAGATTAATGATAAAAACTTAAAGCGTGCTGGTATGGATTACTGGGAAACACTTCAAGTATTTGAGTACAAAAACTGGGAACATTTTCTTAATTCAAAGCGAAGACCTTCCAGGTTGCACTTGTTTAGTACTCACGCAACCAAAACACTGTGGGAAACCAATTTTCAGGAAAATGATGGTCTCTTATTTGGAAATGAAGGGAAGGGGGCACCCGAGGAAATTCACCAATGGGCGGGAAATAATAGAGTAACAATTCCAAAATACCAGGACGGACTACGCTCGCTCAACTTGGCAGTATCGGTGGGGATTGCAACCTATGAGGCAATTAGGCAAATATCTTCCTAGCTTTCTTCCCTCCATCTATAATTAATACAATTCCTGAGGTTTCAATAATTCTTCCCTTTAAAAATGCGGGGCAGACAATCTCAGATTCTATCCATTCAATTTGTGCACAACTCTTTGAATCTTGGGAATTAATTTTAATTGATGATTCCTCAACCGATCATTCTGCAGATGAAGTTTGTAAATTAAGTAAACATGATCAGCGCATCTCAATATACCAAAACAAAGGTGCTGGCATCGTGGATGCACTTAATACCGGATTGTCATACGCAAATGGAGAATTCATTGCCCGGATGGATGCTGATGATGTGATGCATGAGGATAGGCTTTCCCTGCAGTATAAGTACCTATGTACAAACCAAGATGTGGGAGTCGTTTCTTCTTTAGTCAAACACACGGGTGATTCATCTCAGGACTCACGCGGATTTGAGAGGTATGTCGACTGGTCGAATGGAATTATGAGTAATGAAGGGATTTCGATTAATCGTTTTATCGAAAGCCCAATTTCACATCCAACAGTTATGTTTCGTAAGAAATTAATCTCCAAGTATGGTCATTACTTAAAAGGACCATTTCCAGAAGACTATGAATTATGGCTTAGGTTATTACATAATGGTGTAAAATTTGCTAAAATAAACAGATCATTGTTAGATTGGAAAGATCATTTATGTAGACTGTCGCGTACTGACAAAAGATACGCTAGATCAGCATTTCAGAGAATTAAAGCTCGATATGTCTCATTATGGATCAAGCAAAATCTCGATCATGAAATGGAACTGCACGCATGGGGATTTGGAAAAGTTGCGAGACGACAGGTTCATTACCTACAACTTAATGGCGTTACTATTAAATGCTTCTATGAAGTCGACCCCAATAAAATAGAACGACCACAATCAAATGTTAAAGTTCTGAGTATTGAAGAAATCCCTCCCCGCGGAAAAGCATTTATGTTAGTGTTAATTGGTTCAATGGGAATACGAGAAGAAATCGGCAAACACTTGACTGCGAAAGGTTACAGAAATGGAAAAGACTTTCTACACCTTGCATGAAGTTTTGAATTCCCTAGTTTTAAACTTGAATAATTTCAATAGTTTAAACTGAATGCATCTAATTTAATTTCAATTATTATGAAGAAAATCTCATTATTACTGTTTATTGTTAACACCGTTGTAATTGCGACAACTCCACCGGAGGGGTTCACTTCTCTTTTCAATGGTAAAGATTTTGATGGTTGGTGGGGACTAAAAACTGAAAACCCAGAAAATTGGCTAAGTATGCCAGCAGGCTTATTCAAAAAAAAATGGGATAAAAGTCAGGTTGACATTCATAAATATTGGCGAGTTGAAGATGGTATCTTAGTTAATGACGGACAAGGATTATTCTTATCAACCGAAAAGAACTATCAAGATTTTGAACTTTTACTAGAATACAAAACAGTTGCTGGTGCAGACAGCGGAATTTACTTAAGAGGGGTTCCCCAAGTGCAGATTTGGGACACGACTAAAGAGGGAGGGAAGTGGAAACTTGGTGCCGATAAGGGGTCCGGAGGATTGTGGAACAATGGTAAGTCAGGTTCACGAGGTCGAGACCCCTTGCTTCATGCTGATAAACCATTTGGTCAATGGAATAAATTTCACATTATTATGAAAGGTGACCTCGTTACGGTCAGACTTAATGAAAAGTTAGTAGTGCACCGTGCTCCCCTCATTAATTATTGGGATAGAAAAACGCCTCTACCTAAAAGAAAACCCATTATCGAAAAAGGCCCTATCCAACTTCAAACGCATGGAGGGAAAATAAGTTGGAGGAATATCTTCATTAAAGAACTAAAACCCAGTTGCTGTGACGATGAGGAGTTTGAATCAGTTTTTAATGGAAAGAATTTTAATGGATGGATGGGACCAACAGAAAACTATCAGATTACCGAAGATTCAATTCAATGCATTAAAGGGAAAGGCGGTACTATATACACTAAAGATAAGTACAATGATTTTATTGTGGATTTCGAGTTCAAGCTCCCTCCTGGTGGTAATAATGGTTTAGCGATTCGCTACCCAGGTAAGGGCAATCCAGCTTACAATGGATTGTGCGAACTTCAGGTTTTAGACAGCGAGCACTCAAGGTATGCAAAGTTAGACCCTAGGCAATACCACGGTTCCGCTTACGGAATAGCAGCAGCCCGAAGAGGATTCTTAATGGAAACAGGCAAATGGAATCAGCAAGAGGTAACAGTTGTGGGTTCTCATATTATTGTAATCCTAAACGGAAGCTTAATCCTTGATTCAGATCTATCTAAAGCTGAATCTTTTATGGCTAACAAGAAGCACCCAGGATTAAAAAATATTGAAGGGCATTTTGGCTTTGCTGGGCATAATGATCCGGTCGCGTTTAGAAATATTAAAATCAAACGATTGTAACAAGGCTTACTCTAGTCCCAGCGATAGTAGCATCCTGAAAAGCATTATCTCGCTGCATGTAAAGACTAGAAATACAAATAAAGAAACCCAAAATATTTTGTTATAGAGAACATAGTTTTTGGCAAAAAATATGACTGGTAATATACCCAACCGAATTAGGCAAAGGGTATTAATCAGTAACAGAATCCAACCAGTAATGTACATCCATAAGGGCATTTATACGGTGGTAATGGTTTTATTAGATCTTACAACTTTAAAGCCATTTATCAGCAAAGATTGATTGATTTCAATAAATACGATACTGAATGATTCATGTTCGGCGGGCCAAAAACTAATGGGGTTAAAAAAAGACGGGGATTTCATCCTGCTTTTCATGATATATGTAAATCATGTAGTGCGGAACTTAAGGAGAAGGGGTACGAAAATGAAGTCTACCTGTTGACCGGAGGAGTGGGGATTAAACTATTGAACAATACTCACCCTTCCCTAGCTCACATTGCACACCTTCCGATTATTGAATTCGACTTTGATTACCCTGGCGAACCATTACTGGAACATCTTTCGTTTTTTCGATTACAGGGACTCAGGTTTTCGCAGTCCAAGCTAAAGGCATTTTCACAATTGGAACAATTTAGTCTCATGAAACTGCACTTGGATGGAGTATCAGCCACGGACTTCAATTCATTATCCGGTCACCCATTAAAGGAACTTTCACTGCGAAAAACTGAAGTTCAATCTCTCGAGTTTCTCCATTCGTGCGAAATCGAGATTATTTATCTTTCTAGCACTCGTATAGATGAAAAATCTCTGGAGGTATTACAAGGTAAGCCTTTAGAGAAGATCGATCTGTTTAAATGTAAAATATCAGATTTATCCAGTCTCGCAGATTCCCCCTTGGAAGAGCTGGTGATTAGTGGAACTTCTGTGCAGTCATTGGAAGCACTCAGGTCCTGTCCCTTAAGGAAAATAGAAATGCGAGCGACCCAAATTAGTGATTTAAGCCCTCTCTCAAACTGCCCACTTGAGGTATTGCACCTGCCTGGATCGCCCGTTACTTCACTTAGTCCAATTTCTAACTGCCCAATAACGGAGTTAAATATCGTAGGATTGAAAGTGAATGACCTTTCACCACTACTTTCTATGCCGTTAAAAAAGCTCGCAATTTCCAAAAGTAATTTAACGGAGGAGCAAGGTATGATCTTAAAGCAATTACCACTTCAAACACTATTTGCACCCGGTGAACCAGAAAATCAAACGCCAGATGAATTCTTTAACAATTGGACGGAATCCTGAGACTAATAATATTCAGAACTTGTCCCTCACAATCATATTGAATAGTATATTGTAATGCCCAATCGATCATTACGAGATATTAAAGATTACTACGATGTTATCGTGGTGGGAAGCGGTCTTGGCGGATTGACCGGCGCCAACATTCTTGCCAAGCAAGGGCATTCTGTTCTTTTGCTTGAACACCACTACCAATTCGGAGGATTAGCTACTTGGTTCAAGCGAGCAGGAGGGCACATTTTTGACATTTCGCTTCATGGATTTCCTGTCGGGATGATTAAGTCATGCCGGAGGTATTGGACCAAAGAAATTGCGGATTCCATTGTCCAATTGAAAAATATCCGATTTGTAAATCCACAGTATGATCTTAAGACAACATTCGACCGGATGGATTTCACTCAAATCCTGCAAGATTCATTTCAAGTGGCACGAAGTAAGATCGAGGACTTTTATGAACATCTTCGTACAATGGATTATTTTGCAAAAGATGGTCGAACTATTGGCGATTTATTTGAACAATTTTTTCCTGGCAGGGATGATATCAAAAGATTACTGCTCGAGCCTATTGCTTATGCGAATGGCTCCTCGCTCAAAGATCCGGCTATTGCATATGGAATAGTATTTACCAACTTCATGAGGAAAGGAATTTATACCTTTAAGGATGGAACTGACTCACTTATCAAGAAAATGGTCAGTGAATTGAGGGGAAATGGAGCAGATCTGAGGCGTCAGTGTAATGTGGAGTCCTTATTGACTAAAGAGCAGAACGGCCAACATCATGTCTCCGGCGTTGTAGTAAATGGAAAGAAGGTCAACTGTGGTGCAGTTTTATCAAATGCTAATTTAAAAAACACCATTGAGAAACTTCTTGGTCTTTCCAAACTGCCCGCATCCTTCGCAAAAGAGGCTTCTTCTGTCCGTCTCAACTCAACATCGTGTCAGGTCTATATTGGACTCAAGAAGGGTGAGTCGATACCTGAGGTGGGTGATTTAATCTTCACTTCGGAAGCTAATTCCTTCTCCACTGAGGAATTAACTGATTTTCATACAACCAGCAGAACATTCTCCATCTATTATCCCGACACACGCCCGAACAGAAAAGACCCAATGTATAGCATTGTGGCTTCGATTAACGCCAAATGGCAGGATTGGAATAGTCTCTCCGAAGAGGAGTACAAGAAGGGGAAAGAGAGGTTGTGCGAGGAATCATTAGTCGCTCTCGAGAAAATTATCCCCGATATCCGCAGTAAGGTGGACCATATCGAGGCCGCTACCCCACGAACAATTCAATACTACACACAACATGCAGCAGGTGCGTCTTTTGGCACAAAGTTTGAAGGATTGGATGTATCTTCTTCGTTACCGGATCATGCCCCGGGATTATTTCACGCCGGTTCTGTCGGAATAATTATGTCAGGTTGGCTTGGGACAATGAATTATGGGGTTATCACTGCCAATAAGGTGGATAGTTTTCTGCGTAGTAAATTCAACCGTAAACAAGAAGCCTAAAAAAACATCCCTCACTTTTGTAAAAACGAATTAGATTTCATGGAAGAAATACACAGAAGAATACCGCACAGACCACCCTTTTTATTTATTGATAAAATTCTAGATATCACAGAAACAGGGGCCACGGCGTCCTTGTCGGTTCGTGCTGATCTTCCTTTCTTTGAGGGTCATTATCCCGGCAACCCTATCATGCCAGGCGTATTACTTTGTGAATCTGTATTTCAGACTGGAGCAATATTCCTTGCGGACTACTTAAAAAACCAATCGCTCAAGGATGAGGATGTAACTCCAGTTCTATCACGAATTCGAGATGCCCGGTTTAAGCGAATGGTTTTACCGGGAGATGAAATTGAGATTTCGGTCGCATTAAAAGATCAAATTGGACAATTCTATAACCTAACTGGTGAAATTAAAAATAAAGGAAAAACTGCATTAACAATCTCATTCGCACTCGCACTTGTGAAAAATCAAGAGTGACTCTATGAGCTTCCTCGATCTTAGCGGTAAAACATTTTTGGTTGCTGGTGTTGCGAACCGCAAAAGCATTGCGTTTGTAGTCAGTCAACTTCTTGAATCTGAAGGCGCAAAAGTTATTTATTCCGTTAGAAGCCAAAAACGAAAGGATGAGCTTCAGAAATATCTCAAAGACAGGACGATTTTAATCTGCGACTTTGAAGAGGAAGACCAAATATCTGATCTCGGTTCTACATTAAAGGACTCGTTACAAGATGAAAAATTGAGCGGAGTACTTCATTCGATTGCATTTGCAAATTTCTCAGAAGGCTTGCAACCATTTCACAAAACAAAAAGAAAAGATTACCTACAAGCGACTCAAATTTCTTCCTTTTCTCTCATTGAATTAGCAAATGTTTGCAAACCACTTCTCTGCCCAAACGCATCAATCGTAACTATTGGAATATCTTCCACTACGGTAACGGCTGAAAACTATGGCTACATGGCACCTATAAAGGCTGCCCTTGAGACCTCGGTTCGATACCTCGCAAAATCTTTTTCTCGAGACAGTCAGGTTCGGTTTAACTCAGTGAATGCAGGCCCCCTCAAGACTAGTGCATCTGCTGGAATACCGGGATACTTAGTTAATTATTTATACGCTGAAAAATTAACCTTTCGAAAAAAAGCTTTATCCACAAAAGAGGTGTCAAATTTGGCTGCTTTTCTTTTAAGTCCATGCTCTTCGGGAATCAATGGACAGGGAATAGTGGTAGATGCCGGTATGGGCTTTAATTACTTCGACAAGGATGTAGTTGAATCTGCAATGAAAATTGATGAGTAAAGTATTTACACAAGTTGCGATTGAAGCGATGGCAACCGCTTTACCACAGGAAATCTTCTCCTCAGAGGAGATTGAGAATGAACTCTCCCCGCTTTATGAACGCCTAAAACTACCGAAAGGAAGGCTTGAATTAATGACTGGGATACAAGAAAGAAGGTTCTGGCCGTCCAGTCATCGTCCCTCTGCAGCCTCAGCAGAAGCAGGGAGGAAGATACTGGATCAGGGCGTTCCGCCCAATCAGATCGATCTTCTTATCCATTCCTCCGTTTGTCGGGATCGACTCGAGCCTGCTACCGCATCTTATGTGCACAAACTGCTAAATTTAAGTGGAGATACACAAATTCTCGATATTTCAAACGCCTGCCTAGGATTTATCAATGCGGTTGTATTAGCTGCCAGCATGATCGAGTCAGGGCAAATAAACAGAGCGATGATTGTAGCTGGAGAAAACGGTAAGCCATTGGTCGACCGAACAATCAAAATACTCAACCAAGGGGACTTAAATCGAAAAGAGATAAAGCCTTTTTTTGCGAATCTAACTATTGGTGCCGGTGCGGTCGCCTGGACATTAGTTAATAAAAGATTATCATCCAAAGATCGACCCACACTGGGAACATTTTCATGTGAGACTGACACCTCCTACAACCACCTTTGCGAAGGTGACTCGGCAGGAGACGAACTTGTCATGCAAACTGATTCAGAAGAACTGTTACATGCAGGTATATCTGTAGCCAAAAGGGCTTGGGCGAAATTCATGACGCTGAGTAATTGGACTCCATCGAGCCCTGAGTTGATTACCACTCATCAGGTAGGAAAAGTACATACACAAGCCCTGTTCAATGCACTTGAACTTGATTCGTCCAAAAATTACTCCACTTTTGAAACGCTCGGGAATTGTGGTTCAGTATCTCTACCTCTTACCTACACTCAGGCATGCGAAGACTCCCCGGAACGACTCAATCAAAAAGCAGTCCTTCTCGGTATCGGAAGTGGATTATCTAGCCTCATGCTATCAATCAACCCTTGAATATTCACCCCTCACTTACCGAGCAATTCCCATTTGATGGGAATTCGTTCAAGACAAAAAGTAGTTTTAATCTTCATTACCTAGACGAGGGAGAGGGCAGTGGTGCCCCCACTGTGTTCTTGCATGGCAATCCAACGTGGTCCTTTTTTTACCGCCGTTTAATACTGGCACTGAGAGAACATGGAAGGTGTATTGTGCCAGACCATATTGGATGCGGATTATCTGATAAACCTGCTTATCCTGAATTCCAATATAACCTAGAGGCACATGGGCAGAATGTAATTGATTTACTGGACCACTTGAAAATTGATCGTGTTCGCTTAGTCGTACACGACTGGGGTGGGGCGATCGGATTATCAGCTTTTCGAAATCAGCCGGAGAGGATTGAGAAAATTGTACTGATGAACACTGCGGCATTTCCATCAAGGGATGTCCCTTTACGAATTCTGTTATGTCGTTTGCCTGTTTTAGGTTCCTTGTTTGTAAGAGGACTCAATGGATTTGCGGCACCTGCAACTGTGATGGCGGTAAAGAGACCGCTTTCACGCCAAATTAAGAGAGGCTTTTTGTACCCTTACCAAAATTGGAAAAGTCGTGTAGCCGTTTGGCGTTTTGTTAAAGATATTCCATATGAAAAGAATCACCCCACATTACCGCTATTAGAAGAAACTGCAGATTCTCTTGATTCCTATTCCAAGACACCGATACTTGCCTGCTGGGGAATGAAAGATTTCTGCTTCCATCCAGGATTTCTGAAAGAATGGGAGAAACGCTTACCTCATATTGAATCACACAAATTCACAAACTCTGGACATTATTTACTCGAAGATGATTTCGAGGGTTGCAGATCCAAAATTGAACCTTTTCTGTTTGGATAAAAATATCCTGCATTGAAACTTGCATTTCGTTAGTTGGAGGAACAGGTTATCGTTATGAGTCTAAAAAAGCCATTAAGGAGTAGAGAGGAAAGAACTCATAATGTAGTTTCCATAGAACCCTACGATAATACATCAGACGCCTATCGCCCGGAACAACCCAGGAAACCAGAAACAAGCTTTGGATTCTACCTTTCAATCGCGGTGATTACATTTATTACCATTTTCTTTTTTGCAATTTACGAACTCGCGACTGAAACATGGGAAAGATTCAAGTAACCAAGCAAGAGAAAATCGCCCTTTCGGAAGAATGTAAAGAATTCATCGCCCATCTAAAACTAGAAAGAAGGCTTTCTGATTACACTACACGTAATTACCAGTATGCAATTCAAAGTTTCTTCAACTGGTTACTGCAATGTGAGGGAAGAGTAATCAATCCTGGTGAGGTTACTAAAATCCAATGTCGTTCTTATATTGTTGAAATCCAAAATAAATATTCCCGAAGGACAATAAGAAATCATGCTTCGGGCATTAAAACTTTCTTTAAATTTTGTTTAACCAGGAACTGGATCAAAATAAATCCCTTTCATAATTTAACCTTACCGAAACCAGAGAAACAATTACCTAAATTTCTTACCGAAAAACAGGTTTTTAAATTACTGGAACAACCTGCTTCAACAAAACCAAGCGATGCTAAAATAAGCTTTCATGCACTTCGCGACCTTCTAATCTTGGAGTTGCTTTATGCCGGAGGCCTTCGTGTCAGTGAATTGATCGGAATCAATTATGGAGATATCAATCTAATCGATGGCTCGGTAAAAGTAACGGGAAAAGGCAACAAGCAACGGATCTGCCCAATTGGGCAGAAACCACTGAAGACATTGGCCCAATTTCGTACTCAGCACTCGAAAGGTTTGTCTCCTGATGAACCAGTTATTATCAATAAGAATGGAAGTAGGTTATCGATTCGCTCCGTTCAATTACTGCTCAAGAAATACCTGAAATCTGCTGAACTGCCAATCGATCTGACACCCCATAAGATGAGGCATTCCTTCGCAACTCACTTGCTTAATAATGGTGCAGACTTACGTGCCGTACAGGAACTGCTAGGGCACTCGAGCCTGTCGACCACGCAAGTTTACACGCATGTCTCGGTCTCCCGCTTAAAGCAAGTACACGGGCTATCTCACCCGCGGGCATGATCAGGCATAATTAAATAGGGCACAGTTCCGGGAATGCAAAGCTCCATCTTTCTTCCCCGTTTAATCAAATGGAAGTTGATATAATCATATTAAAGTATTTGATTTGGATGATGAAATTTTTTCTTATTCCAATCTTCGTTATTTCTTCAGTATTCGTTACTGCAAAGCCAATCGATTTTGATTTTAAAGACCCAAAGGGTGTAAACAATATCATCTTTCAAATGGATGCTCCGCTGGAATCCATCAATGGCTCTGGGGATAGCATAACAGGAACCGTTACATTCAATCCGAATAACCCCGAGGAAACTAAAGGAACCATTTATCTCGAGTCAAATAGCCTGCATGTAGGAAACCCACTATTAAAAGAACATATGCATGGAAAAGAATGGCTTGATGTGAGCAAATTTAAACAAATCAAATTCCAACTATCCAAGCTCCATAATATTAAAAAAGTAAAGAACGATATTTTCGCAGACGCCAAAGGAAAAATGTCAATTCGTCATATTACTATTGAGATGAATATACCGGTAAAAATTACTTATCTGAAAGACTTACTGATTAAGCGAAACCGCACGCCTGGAGATCTTCTTATTCTTCGTTCTAAATTTGTAGTTCAGCGGGATGACTTTGATATTCAAAAAGGGCAAAGCCTCGACAAGGTTGCAAACGAAATTGAAATCTCACTCAATTTGGCTGGTGCGGCCCCAAAAAAGTAAATATTACCTACCGATGAGCATCAAAATTGTTGCTCATCTATTCGAGATTGAATGTGTATGACATGTTCTCGCTTTTACTTGTTTGTTTTATTAGTGTAGTCCACTTCTTTTTAATTCAACAGCATGAACCCAGAAAATATTCATCCCATTAACGATCGCATGCTTCAGCGCTGTGACAAAGAAGGCATGCTTGGTCAGAAAGCGTACGTGTTTTGGTTTTGTGGTCTTTCAGGGTCTGGTAAAAGTACACTTGCGGTGAACCTTGAACGGGATCTTCATAATGCGGGAATTCATTCGGTCGTACTCGATGGCGACAACTTGAGAAGTTCATTATGCCAAGATTTGGCTTTTAGTGAAGAGGATCGGGCAGAGAACCTAAGGCGTGCAAGTGAAGTTGCTAAAATCCTTTTATCGAATGGCCTTGTAGTGATTGGATCTTTTATTTCGCCAAAAAAAGAATTCCGGGATTTTACTCGTAGTATTGTTGGGGCAGAATCTTTTCGGGAGGTTTATGTTAAAGCCCCCTTTAAAACATGCCAACAAAGAGATGTGAAGGGATTGTACGCAAAAGTTCAATCGGGAGAGATCAAAAACTTTACTGGTTCATCGTCTTCTTTTGAAGAACCCATTAACCCCTGGATTACTATTGAGACAGAGTCCGAGTCACCAGAGGAGTCATCCAAAAAACTGTTTGAACGAATCATTAAAGAGGTTCGAAACTAATTTATGCAAAACTACAACTTAACTCACTTAGAGCAGTTAGAATCGGAGGCAATCTTCATTCTACGCGAAACCGCTGCTCAATTTGAACGCCCAGGGCTTCTTTTCTCAGGTGGAAAGGATTCAATCGTAATGGCACATCTTGCTGCAAAAGCATTTAGCCCTGCAAAAATCCCTTTTCCATTTGTCCATGTGGATACTGGGCATAATTTCCCAGAAACCATCGCATTTCGCGATTCGTTTGTGAAGAAAACTGGCGTTCAATTAATTGTCGGGTATGTGCAGGGTTCTATAGATAAAGGTACTGCAGTAGAAGAGACTGGACCCAATGCAAGCAGGAATGCACTCCAGTCGGTTACACTGCTTGAAACCATTGAGAAGGAGTCCTTGGATGCATGTCTAGGGGGAGGGCGAAGAGATGAAGAAAAAGCACGAGCCAAAGAAAGATTTTTCTCTCACAGAGACGCATTTGGACAGTGGGACCCAAAGAATCAAAGACCTGAATTGTGGAACTTATTCAATGGAAGGAAATCCCAGGGTGAAAACTTTCGAATTTTCCCACTGAGTAATTGGACGGAAATGGATGTTTGGCAGTATGCAAAAATTGAAAACATTGAACTGCCTAACTTATACTTTACGCACGAAAGAGAAGTCGTGGATAGGAATGGTAGTTTATTGGCAGTATCCGAGTTTGTTACCCCCCGGGACAACGAATCGCCAAAGAAAGAAACCGTTCGTTTCCGAACGATTGGGGACGCAACTTGTACGGGTGCAGTTTTATCAACAGCATCCAATCTGGATGAAGTCATTGCAGAGGTTGCCGCATCAAGAGTAACCGAAAGAGGGGCGCGTGCAGATGACAGAAGATCCGAGGCGGCAATGGAAGACCGAAAAAAACAAGGATACTTCTAATTCTAAAATTTATTTAAAATGACAGATCAAAACAACTATCTTGATATGGATCTCTTGCGCTTCACCACAGCAGGAAGCGTAGATGATGGAAAAAGTACATTAATCGGCAGACTTTTTCATGACACGAAAGCAATCTTCGAAGATCAACTCGAAGCAATTGAAAGAAGTAGTAAGCAAAGAGGGGATGAGCATATCAATCTTGCCCTTCTCACAGACGGTCTTCGCGCGGAACGCGAGCAGGGCATTACCATAGACGTCGCGTACCGCTACTTTGCCACACCCAAAAGGAAATTCATCATTGCTGATACTCCTGGGCATATCCAATACACCAGGAATATGGTAACCGGTGCATCCACTGCGAACCTCGCTTTAATCCTAGTAGATGCTCGAAATGGTGTAGTGGAGCAGACTCGCAGGCACACCTTTATCGCCGACCTATTGGGAATCAAGCATGTAGCCGTCTGCATCAATAAAATGGATCTTGTCGACTATGATGAAAAGGCATACGAAAAAGTTCTTCGACAATATACTGACTTTGCATCACGGTTGGAAAATGTAACTGATCTAACCTTCATACCGATTAGTGCCCTCAAGGGTGATAATGTAGTCGATCGGTCCGAAAATATGCAATGGTACAAGGGCCCACCACTTTTATACCACCTTGAAAATGTTTATGTAGGATCCGACAGCAATCATGTTGATGCAAGGTTTCCAGTTCAATGGGTCATCCGCCCACATTCCGATGAACACCATGACTTCCGTGGCTTTTCTGGCAGAGTTGCAGGAGGCGTTTTTAAATTAGGTGATAAGGTCACCATTCTCCCGTCGGGTTTCTCCACCAAGATTTCAAAAATTTTAAAAGGGGAGACGGAGATCGAAGAGGCATACCATCCCCAATCTGTAACCATCCTGCTCGAAGATGAAATTGATGTCAGTCGGGGAGATATGATTGTGAAGCCAAATAATCAGCCAAAAGTGGAGCAAGATCTCGACGCCTTTATCTGCTGGTTCTCGGGGAATAAGAAATTATCCAAAGGGTCTAAGTTTATATTTCGACATACCACCAAAGAAGCACAAGCCATCGTTTCCGACATTCGCTATAAAGTGGATGTTAATTCTCTTCGAAAAATGGAAGATGTGGAAACTTTTGATATGAATGACATAGGCCGCGTGTCACTTCGAATTTCTCAGCCTATCTTCCATGACACTTACCGAAGGAATCGGAATACGGGAAGCTTCATTTTGGTGGACCCCTTTACGAATGAAACTTTAGCGGCAGGCATGTTGAGGTAATGTTGGAGAAAGGCAGAGTCGATCAATTGCGGGAACTCGGACTGAGACTTATTGATCAGCGTAACGCTCAGGTTATTATCCCAGCACTCGAGCCAAATCCGGGGTACTGGTTTGGCGGAGGCAATATTATCCAGGAAAAAAATGGTCGAATTTTAATTTGCGGGAGGTACCGAAACGCGGGAGATTCAACTACTGGCACTGGTGCAGGAGAAAGAGGGCTCGAATTTGCTATTTTTGAAAGCAAGTCGATCACGGAAGTGTTCTCCAAGATACTTTCTTTTTCGAAGCAAGATCTCGGTCATGATTCTGAAATTGTTTCAATCGAAGGGGGTTGCTTACTTCAAGACGCCCAGACAGATGAAGTCGAACTTTTCATTTCGACGGAAAAGAAAATAGCTTATCCCAAACACTTGATTAATTTTCAAAAACCGGGCACCGGTGTTTGGGCAGTTGATTTATTACTCGGCAGCAATGCTGAGTCGATTGATTTGGGTACCATCAAGACTATTGCATCATCAAGAGAATCAAATACTCTCCATGTAAAAGACCCGGTCGCCTTCAACGCTACCGATGGAACTACCGAACTACTTTATTGCAACCATCCGTTTTCATGGTCCAGTTCAAACACGGGACTGACTCGCAGAAAAAAGCATGAAGATTCATTTCAACATTTTAGTGACTCTGTCTTAGCCCGTGGCAACAGTTGGGATGTTGCCTGCTC
>JAQXBH010000278.1 GCA_029252505.1 Opitutales bacterium
ATGAACGGGTAGGGGATACTTTAAGAATCTTATCATACGCTCTTGCGGATAATGAAAGTTCATTCATTGCACGCTTTAAAATTGATGCTTCTTTTGTTCCTATTTGGCAGTACTTAACAAGCATCTTATTGGTCATGTTTGCATTGCTTGAAATCTTGTATTTTTCGTATCTTGTTGCTTGAATAGAACGACAATCCTTAATCCTGGCACGAATATCCGCAGAAGACTCCCCTACCCGTTCATCCTGTAGATCGTCCACTCGTACGGCGGGTGCTTCGACATGGATATCAATCCGGTCCAGTAAAGGTCCACTGACTCGCGAGCGGTAGCGTTGAATCTGAGGCATTGAACAACGACAGTCGTTCGTAATATCTCCCAAGTATCCACATGGACAGGGGTTCATCGCAGCAACAAGCATAAATCTGCTCGGAAGGGTAATTTTGCCGGCACTTCTTGATATAGTGACTTCCCCGTCTTCCAACGGTTGCCTCATTACTTCAAGTGCTGACCTTTTGAATTCAGGTAACTCATCGAGAAAAAGGACCCCATTGTGGGCAAGTGAAATCTCTCCTGGTCCAGGGATTGTACCCCCTCCCAGTAGCCCCACATCGCTTATGGTATGATGAGGCGAACGAACCGGTCGACGAAAAAACTTTTTTTCATTCAATACCGAATTTCCTGCTGCCGAATGAATATTCAAAATATCCAAAAACTCCTCCATACTGGGTTGGGGAAGAATGGATGGTATTCTTTTCGCAATCATTGACTTACCGGAACCTGGCGGTCCGAGCATTAGAAGGTTGTGCCCACCCGCCACTGCCACTTCTACCGATCGACGCACATTGGCCTGTCCTTTCACCTCAGAAAAATCTACCTCTTCAAATTGGTCCTGGTTATCTGCAAACTGATATTTTTTCGAATCAAGAGGTATGCGGGCATGCTCACCCTTAAAGAATGCAACCGCTTCTTCAAGAGAACCGATTGAAAAAACATCGATCCCATCGAGCAAACTTGCTTCCTCTGCCGAGGCGGCAGGAAGTAGAACTCCTTTTTTTCCATGCTTTTGCGCAAGCATTGCCATCGACAAACCACCCTTAATTGAACGAGTTTCGCCCGAGAGTGCCAACTCTCCTGCAATTAAATAATCTTGTAGTGAATTTTCAGGTAATTGCCCCGTAGATGCAAGTAAGCAAAGTGCGATCGGAAGATCGAAAGCAACTCCCTCTTTCCTTAAATCACCGGGTGCCAAATTAATCGTCACTCGAGTTCTCGGGCGAGAATATCCCGAATTTGCAAGGCTTGAAAGAATGCGATCTAATGATTCTTTAACCGCAGTGTCCGGCAATCCAACTAAAACACAACGAGGTTCTCCCTTCTCCCCCCCGTTCGCCTCTACTGTGACGGGTACAGCGACAACTCCTTGTAGGGTGGCAGAATCTGTTATTGCTAGCATGACTAATAAAATAAAAGAGAGTAATGAAATCCCCTATCGGTTGCGAATTAAATCATTAATCTCTCGAAAGTTTGTATGATTTGCGCTTCCCATAAAACTATAAATGAAACTTTCGAGAGGAAGTATGTGGCAACCCGCATCCCGTAGTTTATGGAACACAACAGACTGGTCATCGAGTCTTCTTGCCCCGACACAATCTGATAAGATGGTTACTTCAACTCCTGCTTTTAGGGCGTCGATGGCACTCAAGTATATACAAATTGGAGTTTCAATTCCTGAAAGAACTAAATGAGAAATTCCATGTTCACTTATATACTTCTTGATTTCTTCACATCCAAAGATTGAAAAGCTACTTTTAGGAATTTTAATATCATCAGTTTGATGTAAAGAACTGGAAGTATTTCCTAGTTTATTAGGAACTTGTTCAGTAATAATAAGAGGTAAATTAAATATTGTAGTGGATTGAATGAGAATATTTAACGAATCTATTAATTGATCTTTATTTTTTATTCCATTGAGTAGAGTTTCCTGTACATCAATTATGAATACGGCCACATTATGGGGGTTTAAATTTGCAGTTTTTTTTCTTTCCTCGATTTTCATTTAAAGTTTTTATTTTTTAATGCTTCTTTGTTTACAAAAAACCATGTATTCTTATTCCACAATATAAAATTATCCCAATTAACATCTGATTACATTTAAATTGAGCTCCAAAAAACTAATTCCAACTCATTTAAATCGCAGGCATGCCCTATCCCTCTTAGGGGTATTTTTACTGCCTTCATGCAATCGGAAATTTAAATCAGACCCCAAAAAAATAACGATTAGGCCCCGGGTTTTTATGGAAAACTCTGCTCCGATACCCATTTTGGATGAATATGATTTTACTAGTGTGCAAATCGGTTCGGTAGCAAATATACTTTCGGATGATCCATTGGATAGAAGGTTTGCTCTATGGTTCAGCTTGGACCGCAGAAGTGCAATTACCCTACAAAAAGAAACGATTCGTAATATCGGGAGAAGATTACACCTAGTAATTGGCGGGCAAATTGTTGGAGTTCACCCAATCGAACAGGGAATTGTTAATGGAGTGCTTCCATTTGTATTGTCTTCAATTGTAAACGAAAATAATGCCATGATGCTATTCAAAGAAATCAGTGTTTCTTTGGTTCATATCAAAGCTGAATTTAGGGAGAACAAAGGCTAGTCAGATAAGGGTAATCAGTATGTGCAAATTTCTACTATTTCTAGTACTTACCCTTCAAGCCTATGCAGAAATTCCACCCCAATTCAAATTATCATGGCCTACGCCTAACCCTGCATTCGCAAGAGGTCTAGGGTATTCCACTTTTCTTCAAAAAACGGGTCCTGACAAAGCAATTACATCAGGAGCATTTGGATGTGTAAGGAATAACGGATACAAGTTTCACGAAGGTCTCGACTTATACCCCGTCAGAAGAGACAAGAAAGGAAGAGCTGAAGACTCCATATTCGCGGCGATGGACGGACGGGTAAGTTATTTGAATCCAACTGCTTCTTACAGTGCCTATGGAAAATACATTGTTCTGGAGCATACAGAACTAACTCCCGCCCTCTATTCTTTGTACGCTCATTTAGATACAATAAGCACAAATTTAAAAATTGGCAGTGAAGTTTCAATTGCACAAGTTATTGGAAAAATGGGAAATTCTTCTTCTGGCTATCGAATTCCTTTGGAAAGGTCACACCTGCATTTTGAAATCGGACTGCGCCTTACCAATCAATTTCAAGGCTGGTATAATAGAAAGAAATTTCAATCAAAGAATAGACACGGGAATTTTAGCGGATTTAATCTGGTCGGACTGGACCCCATGCTCTTTTACTCCAACTACAAAAAGAAAATATTTACCACTCCGAAAGCTTTTTTGGAATCGCTGCCCGTCACCGTAAAGGTTCGAGTGAAAACAAATAAAACACCGGACTTTGCAATCCGCTATCCATCCCTCGCATCACCCCGAATTACCTCGGGTTCAAATGGCTGGGATGTTTCTTTCGGACCATACGGGATTCCCATTCGACTGGAGCCGGTAAATAAAAATATTTCTTCTCAGGAAAAACAAATCCAAATCATTCAAATTGATTCCAATTTACAAAAAAAGCCTTGCCGTAAACTCACTACCCAAAAAGGAAGTCAATTTTTTGCAACCCCTCAACTTCAGACCTACATCGAATTACTATTTGGAATTTAAGCATCGTTGAAAATTGCATGCTTCATTACTTCTCATGGATTCGGACATGCCACTCGTTCGCTTGCACTGCTTAGCAAGCTTGCCAAGACAAGCAGCTTAGAAATTTCTTTCTTCAGTACCATGCCCAACTGGTTTTTTGATGAAAACTTGGGCTCTATTCCCTTCCAAACAACTTCTATCAAAACAGATGTGGGACTGGTTCAAAAAACTCCGTTCGAACACGATTTAAATTCCACACTTGATGAATTGAATTCCTTCCTTCAATTCGAAGATAACAAAAAAATCACTGCCATTTTGGAGAAGGGGAATTTTGATTTTATATTCTGTGATATTTCACCTTTGGGACTCCATTTTTCTAAAATGTTAGGGATTCCCTCCTGTCTACTTGAAAATTTCACTTGGGATTGGATTTACGAAGAGTATCTGAGTCAGGAAAATAATTTCAAAAAACCAATCGAACAATTGAAAGGTATTTTCCGGAGTGCGAATCTGCATATTCAAACAACCCCTATTTGCGATCCTGTTCAGGATGCCCATGCAATAAATCCGATTTTTAGACCCGCAAAAAAAGACAGGATGACAATGAGAAAAAGTCTTGGAATCAGAGAAGAAGAACAGGTTATTTTAGTTACCACTGGGGGAATTCCACAAAAGTATTCGTTCCTTCATAAAATTAAAGAAGACCGCAATCGATTTTATATTCTCACCGGAGCATTCTCGGAGTATGAAAGAGGAAGCAATTTCTGTCTACTTCCTCACAAAAGTGGTCATTATTTCCCCGATTTGATTCAATCAGCAGATGGAGTTGTCGGAAAGGTGGGATATGGAACGGTAGCCGAGGTATGGGGGGCACAAAAACCATTCATTGCCGTTTTTAGGGAGAACTTCAGAGAATCAGAACCCATGCGGAATTTTATTAATCAAAATATTGCAGGAGCAGAAATTGATGATCAAACATTCCAAAACGGTGATTGGATTGGTGATGTAGAGAGTTTTTTAAAAATAGACGAAAGCAAAAGAATAATCTCACCGATGAACGGAAGTGACCAAGCAGTTACAATCATTTCTGAATGGCTTACTAACAAACAAGTCACCTGAGTCTATTCAAGAAATAACTTCTTCGTGTCCGGCTCCTCCACCGCCAGGAGTACTAAGGATCAACCGGTCGCCCGGTTTCATGAGTAATGATTGAATGGATGAAAGCACTTCGGTCTTTCCATTTTTTCTCACCACAATTTGTTCGCCCGGTTCACCACTACCTCCCCCCGCAATTCCATCGGCTCCTGCATTTCGATTTTGGGTAAGAAGACTTAGATTAGTCGTTTCTTCAAAAATATACTCCCTTTCAATCCCATCTCCTCCATTCCATGTTCCTTTTCCTCCGGACTTTTTTCTTATCTTAAATCCCAATAGCCGGACGGGAAATCGAGCTTCCAAGATTTCGGGATCTGTAATCGCGGTATTGGTCATATGTACCTGAACTGCCGAGGTTCCATGCTGACCAATCATCGCTCCGGCACCACCCCCGATCGTTTCATAATGACTAAAGCTTTCGTTTCCAAAAGTAATGTTATTCATCGTACCTTGCGAACATGCGACACGGTCAAAGGCACTCATGATTAAATCAACTAACTTTTGACTAATCTCCACATTTCCTCCCGCTACCCCTGGACAGTCTTTAATTCTTTGAGAAAAAACCGGCGATAATATGGAACCCTTCGGAATAATAATTTTAACTGGAGCAAGAATTCCCTCGTTTAAGGGAAGATCTTCATTGATCAACAGTCGTAAGCAATAGCAAATGACGCTTTGAGTAATTGCTTCCGTGGCATTGAGGTTATCCTTTCGAGATGAGCAAGTACCGGAAAAATCAAAGGTCGCCTGACCATTAGAGAGCGAGATTTGAAGTTTTAATTGATCGCCATCATCAAGGTATTGCACAGAAGTAAGGGTACCATTACCCCAATTTCGGAAGAAATTCTGGCAACTTTCTAATGATTCTTGAGCTAAGTTTTTCATTTGAATGTGAAGTACATTTGCAGAATGTTCACTTTCCAGAGCCTTCAGCTCGGTTATCCCCTGGCGGAGAGAAGCGACTTGAGCAGACAAATCAGCTCTATTTTCCTCAAGTTGGCGAGTGGGGAATTCTCCACCACTAAAAATAGCGGATATT
>JAQXBH010000280.1 GCA_029252505.1 Opitutales bacterium
TTGTTCCTGATCGTTCTCGGCCTCCATCCGTTTCTTGGCTCTTTGTTGCCAATATCTTTGGGATGCTTGTTGTTATTGCTTAAAAAAAGACGCCTTCTTCGGGTGCTTGGATACGTATCACTTTTCTTGGGTATCTCGCTTTTGGCTACCCTTCATTTTCGTTGGGACTCCTTCTCCATCCACTTTTACGATCCCCCAAAAGGTTCATTCCCGAAAGGACTCAGTGTTCTTTTTGTGGGAGACTCCATCACCTGCGAAGGCTCCCGCCCCCGCGGTTTCATTACCAAGATTAGGTCCGTTCTCCCCATTGAACACAAAGTTGTTTGCCAGAATGGAGCGACAAGCATCGAAATTGTCCGTTTGCTTAAAAATACTTCTCTCCCGCTTGATCCGACCATCATCATTGCCCAGTCCGGGATCAACGATCTCTTGAATGGCAGTACGCAAGATCAGGTCTTCCGTTCGCAAAAAATTCTTTTCGAAAAGCTTGTAACCAAGTTCCCCCGGTCAAAAGTATACTTTCTGCCGATACATCCATTGAAATTGGAAAATGGAAGCATTTCGGAATTTTCTTCCTTTGCCACCACCACTTTACCAGCCTGGTGGCAAGACACTCAGTTTTTTGCCTCAGATTCTCTGCTGGCCGACGGCGTTCATTTAAGTGCCTGCGGGCATTCGCACTTAGCCAAAGTTATCGTCCATCAAATCTTTTCCGAAAACTCCTGACAGATTTATTGAAATCAGTTTGCATAAACCTTGGTTGCGGATCTCGCATACATCCGGCGTGGAGAAACCTCGATGTCAATCCATATGTAGGGGGAGTAGAGTCATGGAAGGCATCCGAAGGCATCCCTGCTCCCTCCCAAAGCGTAGATGCCGTTTACCATTCACACTTACTCGAACACTTGCAGCAAGAAGAGGGAGAAGACCTAATCCAAGAGTGTTTCCGTGTTTTAAAGCCGGGAGGAATCTTGCGAATTGTAGTACCGGACTTGGAAAGAATTTGCAGAGATTACTTATCCACCCTCAAGGAAGTGGAGCAAGGAACCGAATATGCCCACTTGAATGCCAACTGGATGAGATTGGAATTATTTGACCAGATGAACAGAAAAGTTTCCGGAGGCAAGATGCTTCAATTTATCCAGTCCAATCCAGATAACAGGGAGTTTTTAATTAATAGATGCGGCAAGGAAATCATTCCATCCCTAACCCCTAATTCGGCCAAGCCTCATTCTGCCCCTCTAGAACAAGCCATCCCTTTGCACCTCAAGTTCAAACAATTGTTGAAGAATTTTCTTAATCTTAGTTGGCACAAGGAAAAATTGCTCAAGGCTTTGCTAAGTTACTCAGATTACGAAGCCCTACGCTGTGGTCGGTTTAACCAAAGCGGCGAATTACATAAACATATGTTCGACAGGGTTTCATTGATTCAGTTACTTCATGAAGTTGGCTTTACCAAGTGCAGCCCCCAGTCGCACCTATCTAGCTTTATAAGCAATTGGAAAGAATTTTATTTAGACAATACACAGTCTGGAGAACCGAGGAAACCCGACTCTCTTTATATGGAAGCCGTTAAACCCAAATAATCTTTTTAAAATTATGAACTGGAATAACAAAAAAGTACTCGTTACCGGCGGAGCATCCTTCATCGGATCCCACCTTTGCGAACAACTCGTACAAAGAGGAGCAAAGGTTCGGGTCGCAGAAAACTTCTCCAGTGGAGAAAAAGGACACCTTGCACATACAGATTGCGAAACCCTCGAAGGTGACCTACTCGATACTTCCTTTTGCGATCAAGCAACCAAAGGAATGGAGGTTGTCTTTCATTTGGCGGCCGACCACGGCGGGCGTGGATACATCGATTCCCACCCCGTGGAATGCTCCACCAACATGATTTTGGATGGTCAGGTTTTTCGCTCTGCCTACCGAAATGGAGCCGAGAAAATTATTTTCGCATCCTCTGGCTGCGTCTACCCAACCTCCGCCCAAATGGATGTCACCAAGGAGGTCTTTCTTCACGAAGACATGGTCACCCCACCCTATGAGGCCGATGATCTTTATGGCTGGGCCAAACTCATGGCCGAGCTCACCCTCAAGGCCTACCACCAGCAACATGGTATTGGCACCGCATCTTGCCGTTACTTCACTGTCTATGGGCCCCGTTGCACCGAGAACCATGCTGTCATGGCAATGATCGCCAGAGGCTACCTTAAGCTCAATCCCTTTGAGGTATGGGGAGACGGCGAACAGATTCGCAACTGGACCTATGTGGACGACATTGTGTCGGGCACCATTGCGACCGCGGAACACATAACCGACGGTACATCCATTAATTTAGGCACCATGGAACGAATTAAGGTGAAGGACTGCGCCCAGCAGGTAATCGATACCCTTAATCCCGGAGCACCTATCAAGTTACTGACCGACAAACCAACAGGCCCTCTCAATCGG
>JAQXBH010000286.1 GCA_029252505.1 Opitutales bacterium
TTACTTAGCATTATTTCCTGTTTTAATACGTAAGAAAAAAAATAATAAGCTCGTGCGTTTCATGCGTTTTTTATTTAATAACTCTTCTTTATTATGTTTTTTCGCAATTCTCCAAATTCTATTACTATTTCCCCAAAATTATGCATTAATTAGCCTCAGGATTTGTTATATTTTATATCCGAATTGTCATGAGAAAATATTATTTTTTTTAATCTTTTTTTTTAAAGACTTAATGTTTATTTCTTCTTTTCTGAAAATATTTTATTAATTATTTCCAGACGAATGACTGGTTGAGGTGTTTTAGTTTAATAATTAAGTTACTTAAGCCGATTATTGCGACTAGTATACGGATGTGGATTGCCCATCGTTTTATTTCATAATTAATCGATATTTAAACTAGTACTTGTTAGTTTTTTGTACATGATTTCGATTATGAAGTTTTTGCGGGTATATTTGTTAATTTTTTTATTATCACTGTTTGGTTGTGGGGAAGGGGAGTCAGTAATTCCTGCCGGAGATCGTATAGATCAACCAACGAGTTCAAATACTAATTCCTTGAGTGAATTGGATGGAAATGTTTCCTTCCCCCAAGATGATGGAGAGACGAGAAGGACCATTACAGGTTCAAATTCCCGTACGCAAGTTGCCTCACCGGAAGATCGGATTGATCAAATTCAGTCTGTTTTAAGGAGGGCGAATTCCCAATATCTTGGTCAGGGGAAATTTCATCAAGAAAACGGTCAAATTATTGCCGCTGAATTTCCGAACTGCGGATTAAAAGATTTATCTCCGTTGCGAGGTCTTCAATTACAGGCACTTGATTTAAGCGGAAACCCAGTTCGGGAGTTAAGGCATTTACGGGGAATGCCATTGGTTAGACTTTATCTTGAATTTACATTAGTGGAGAGCCTGGTAGAGTTGGCTGATGCTCAACTTGTTGAACTTCGACTAAATGGTAGTCCCGTTCAAAAGTTGGATGGCTTAGAGGGGCAACCGTTAGAAAATCTGTACGCAGTTGGAACTCAGATTAACGATGTAAAAGCTTTAAGTACGAGTAATTTAAAGCAATTATGGTTGACTGAGTCTCCAGTTTCAGATCTCTCTCCTCTCAGCGGATTGCCATTAGTCAGTTTGACGATTCATCGCACCTTGGTGGCGGACTTAGATTTTGTTAGAAAATTACCATTGATTCAGCGCCTGCATATTGGGGAAACCTTAATTTCAGACCTTACTCCACTGCGTGGATTAAATTTAACCCGTTTAGTTTTCACGCCCGATCGAATTGATAAAGGGATTGCTGTTGTGAAAGGTCTGTCCAATCTGAAAGAGATTGGAACTAAATTTGATGATCAAGGAAAAGACTTAATGCCAACGGATGCATTTTGGGCTCAATTTCAACCCTGAAATCATATTATTTACAGTAATTTAAGAGCGGCCTATCTAAATTTCAAAGCCAAAAAGTTGGGAGATTTCCTTTACAAACTTCTTTTGTTTCAGGGTTAGGCAATTAATTGTCCAATTATTAAGGTAGTTTTTAAACGATAACTTTTTATGTGCTTTATCCTTATTTAAAAATGTACAGGCACTCCATCGACTAGGATCTTGTTCGAAAAAAGGGAGGAGCTTTATGGCAAGTTGAACATTGCGAGATCGGTTGGTTGGCTTAGACATTAGACTAGGCTTTTGCTTCTTATACCATTCGGCAACGGTAAGTTTATTGGACCATGGATGTTTTTTCATGCGGTTCTGAGCATATTGGGCAAATTCAGGCCCATAAGCTTTCCAACTGGGGTAGGGCGGGCTAGTTTTCCATTCAGCAGTCATCTTTCTTAATACGAATAATGAAGCGGTTTCACAGATGGTTTCCTCAAACCATAAGTTGGAACGATCTCCTTTCTTATATCCGCAAATAATGTGACCCAATTCATGGGCAAACTGGAAGGCATATTGTGACCAAAAGGTTTTTTCTGTATCCAAGTGCACAAGGTATTCACCTTTTTCTCCTCTCCGGTAGAGGACGATTGGCCCAGTTCTTGATCGTTCAACTAAAATCGTGACTGCACTACCATTGCCCGCATATGGCCAAATTTGTCTCGCCGTCGAATTCAGTACTTGCTCGATGTCCTGAGTGGATGCTCCGCTCCAAATGTTTGGTTTGACTACGATTTCAGGGATCACTTTTTTCCCGGTGCCTCGTGTGGTAAGTGTCAGGTAAATTGCGGAAGATAGGATCCAGAGGAATAATTTAGAAGGCGACACGGTTTATCAATTATTTGTTTTCCGAGGGGGTAATACTAAAGAAAATAAGAGATTATCTTATTGTGAAGACATTCATTCATATCAATTTCCTAGTAAATACCTTTAGAGTGAATGTGTCATTTTTTATTTTAGTAAAAAATACAGCAAACAATTTTGTGGGGTAAGATAAATGATAAAATCTAATTAAATTATGAATCTCTTAGATTTCGAAATTGCGTTTTACATCGTTACCGGTGAATCCAATTCCGATCATTTAGAAATACTGTGCTATCCAATATATTTTATGGATAGATCGTTTTGGAAAAGGGGAGCTATTTCAGATATTCGGAACTACTCCGATGTCGAGAAGATAACTCTTTGTTTCGTAATCATAAAAAACAGCCTGACCGTTAATATTTTTCATGAAATAAATCCAGTTGGATGAATTGTTTGAGTACAAAAATGGCCATACTCCTTTTTGTGTCCATAGCCATCCATGTTGAGAATGCCATACCCAGATGCCTTTCGATCCGTCGTTTACAGTATAAACCCATCCAAGTTTGGAGTGAAAAATCCAGTTGAGTGATGGGTAGATTAAAAAGGTACCAAACCAATCCGAGTTTCTCCACCCGCCTCCAACATCTGTAGTGTCTTTCCACCAGGCAGAAGGATCAATAATTTCGGGTGTCTTGAATTTCTTAATCGAACCTTTTGATTCCCCATAGTGATTTACTACGTAGCTCCTAAAGTAATATCTTGTACCCGGTTCAAATTCAACGAATTCGGAATGGAATTCGCCGGTTAGGGGATCAATCAAGGCAGTTAAACGGATTGGGTCGCTAAATCGAATACTTTTACTTACCCAAAAGCCAGTCTCAACAATAGCGGAACCTCCATCCGCAAGGATCTCTCCCTGTAGAAGATAGCTGGTTTCACTATTATCAGCTGAACCGATTGTACGAACGATAGCAGGAAGTGTATTTTCTGGCTCCAATTCTACCTCCAAGAGATCAACCATAAATTGTTTTGTGACAGTGAAATTATGTTCATCGGTTGCCTGAACCAGGATCGTGAAGTAGGGGTGCTCGGAGAAGGCGTCATAGTCGAGCGTCTGAGAAGTTCTAAGAGAGCCATTTTGATCCACGAAGAATAAACCGTTCGATTTTACCAGTTCGATCCTACCCTGAAGCTCGATAATTTCTATTTGGTAGGAATCAATTTCCTGCTGTGATTTGCTTACATCCTGAGCGAGCACTTCGAGTTCCATGATTCGGTCTTGAATCTGAAAGGGATTTTCGTCAAAGGACAGTACGGAATAGGAAAAAGGTTGATTCGGTTCGATATTGATTGCATTGAACTGTCCAACCAAAGAACCGACCGGTCTATTTTCTTCGATTTGTAATGTACCGAATGAATCAAAGTCAGGTTCAGAAATATCAGTAACCAGCACAAAAAGATTTAGTGCTACCGAAGATTCACCGTCCATTACCTCGATGGTGAGATGATAGATATTATCTAAGTCCTTATCCTCTGGGTTTTCAAAATCCTTCGGGGAGATAAAGGAGAGTGCGCCAGTTGAGAAATTGATCTCGAAGAATTGTTGATCCTCTCCGTAGAGAATGGAGTAGGTGAGTGGATCTCCATCTGAATCGGTGGCATTAAACTCATATACGAAAGTGGTGTTTTCGGTAACGGTCAGGTTACCATCTGACTGGAATTGAGGAGTGTTGTTCGGATTGGATTCGAGCAGATCTGTTACCTGAACAAAAGTCTGTAATGTGAGATTGGAGTCCGCATCCCCGACTTGAATGAACAGTTCATAAATATTGTCGGTGTTGCTGTCCTCTGGTGCTTCAAAGTCTTTGGGTGAGATAAAGGTCAGGGCACCGGATGACTGGTTTAAATCAAACAAGCTTGCGTCCGGTCCATGTAGAATGGAGTAGGTGAGGATGTCCCCGTCCGGATCGGTGGCATTGAACTCGTATACGAAAGTGGTGTTTTCTGAAACGGTGAGGTTTCCATCAGACTGGAAGGATGGAGGAGCGTTTTCAAAGAGGTCGGTGACATGAATCGT
>JAQXBH010000008.1 GCA_029252505.1 Opitutales bacterium
TTGTTTTGGTTATTTGAAATGCATTACAGTTTCTGAAGCAGGTCCTGAATGCTGAGATCTCTTTTTGCCTGCTTCCATGTGTGCAGGGCTTTCCTTGATTGTTGGGGGAGCAGGCTTACTAAATAACAAAGGCCGGCATAGAAAGTAAGGATGAGAAATGAGGTCAAATTAAATTCAAATAATACTTGGACCGTGAGCAGTCCAATACCCCAGGCAAAAAGTAATAGTAGATTAACTGACCAAACCAACTTTTTGGAGTGAGAGAGTAGACGAACCACCTTCCCACAATCGATGCAATGGGGAACTTCAATGTTATCGGAATAGATTCCACCGTCCAAATCCGAACGGTTTACTGTATCCCATTTTCTACGGTAATCAGTAAATGCACGGCAAGTGGAACACCAGGGTTCTTCTTGTTCGCCGGGAGGTTCGACTGGATCTAAATCTTCGACGTCCTTTTGTTGTTCATCCATTTTCCAGTTTTTGGACTTGGGTATTTGTATTGCTGAGATCGTGGGTCAGTGGCGTGGCTAATTGAAGTCCGTGTTTATCCTGAAGTTGATATGCCCACTCGCGGATCCGGTTTCCAGTTTCAATGATTTTATGGGGAGACTTGAGGGTGTAGGCCAGCCTCCATCGAACTCCATGGTCTCCACATTCTTTGTTGGCAATAATGCAACCGCCATATTTATCTACCAGTCCCTCCTCCATCGTTTTTTCCCAAGCTTCCTCGAGCATCTCCTCTACTTTTTTCATTTCGATTCCGTAGCCGAACCAAAAATCTTCAAATTCCCTAATACCTTTCAGGTCGGATTTTAATATATCAACGCGAGCGAGTCGAAGTTTCGAGTTGGGTAGAATAATGTCATGCTTATTTACCAAATCGCGAACGATTGTCTGGAAACTGCCAACTTGTAGGACTATTGCACTTAGTTCCTCATCTTTTATCTTGATTACATCCCCGCGTTCAATACGGCCTTGGCTAATGATTAGAATTCCACTGAGAAAGTCTCCTGCCCAATACTCCTTACTGGCAAAAATAAACAGTGCCAAGAAGCCTAGTACACTGGTGGTTTGTAACCAGTCTTCAAGTCCCCAAATGTTGATCAGCAGAACAATACTTATGGTAATAATTATAAAACATACAAAAAGTTCCAATGTTCTAGAGGTGTGTGTTTCCGTGGTACGGGCAAAGTTTTCGATAGTTTTTGATTTTCCGTACTTTTTGAGTATAAAAGCTTCGGCAAAATGAATCAGTAAATAACTGGCTAAGACGACTAGGAATGTTTGACTAATAGCACGACCTAAATGAATCTCAAAAATTACAGCGATTAAATAAGTGGTAAAGAGAATTAGGTTTGTAACATGAAGAATACGAAGACGAGCCTGGCTTTTGCTGTTGTCCTTAATTAAACCGTATTTACTCGCGAACCACTTCGAGAAAACCAATATAATTAAATTTACAGCAAGAGTGAAGTGATCAATTGGACCAAGCACATCAAGGTGTTCATTGATGATAATCGGAATATTATTTAATTGAAAGGAAAGGCTCGCTAGCATCTAGAATGAGAAGTTTTATTATGAAGCATAAGAAGATTCAATACTCTAGAAAGTTGCAAGGTATAAAAGGCCGACTTTAAAACCTAACCTTTTTAAGAGGTTATATGATTGGTTTTTTAGATTGTAGTAGTCAAGCCATCCACAAAGGAGAACTTGTCATTTTTTAGAGTTTAAGCTCTTTCAGTTTTAAAAAATTTGGTTACTTTCATCGACGAGAATTGTCACAGACAACTGCCCAATACTATTTTGTTCTCAATCGAACCCGCAGGAATTGTTTACCACCTTTTGAACTTGCTGTTCCAGTAGTCTCATAAAGAACCCGTTCCATTCCTCCTCCAGCATTAACGCCTTTTCCACTAGCAGCACCGTTTAAGTCAATTTGGGTAACACCAGTTGTGCTCCAAGTGCGCAAATCAGTACTGGTTTCCACAATATATTCGATCCCTTCTGAATTATAGATATTTTGATATTTTTGGAATGAGATTCTTTGTTTTCCATCTTTTTTATTAATCGACCGTGGAAGAATGTACTTGGCATCACTGGATAGGGAATCCCCACCAAATGCACGTTCCATAAAGTTGCTCATTCCATCGCCGTCTGAATCAGTGTCATCGGAATCGAACATAAGCTCTGCATCCAAAT
>JAQXBH010000024.1 GCA_029252505.1 Opitutales bacterium
GCTTCCTCACCTCCGGGTATTGATTTTGCCTTGGTCGTTGATTCCTTGCCCACATAGGTTACACGATAAAGCCCGGACTGCACTTTTCTTCCTCCCACAGCAATGTACATCGCACCGTCTTTTGGATTGACCAGAAGATCGGTGAGCGGGAAAGGTTGGGCACTGGCAAACTCCTCGACCTTTCCTGTATAGGTTGAACCTTGGGGAGATAAATGTACCGCATATAATTTCCCGTAAGACCAGTCACTGATGAAAAATGCATTTTGGTACTTGGCTGGAAACTTCGCTCCATACCCGAAACATACTCCTGTGGGCGAGCCGGGTCCCACATCAGCCACGGTGCCAAAGGTGTCACTGCAATAATCCATGAATTTACCCGAACCGGTGCGCCATCCAAAGTCGGATCCATCGATCACATGATTCACGCGGGTGGGACGATACCAGGGTGTATTCATGTCCCACTCCATATCCGCATCATAGGTAAAAAGCTCACCCTCGCGGTTGATCGCAGCATCGTATTGGTTACGAAAACCGGTAGACATAACTTCCCAGGTTTTTCCTTCAGGATCAATCTGAGCAAAATGCCCGAGCGGGGCGACCGCGCCCTTCATGAAATACTGCAGGGATGGATATAATTGATCTTCTCCCCAAAGTTCCGGAACCCGGGAGTGGGTGTAGTCGTCCGGGAGTGGGGTCTGGTTCCCCATAACTACATATAAATGTTTGCCGTCTGGAGCTTGAATAATGGCGTGCGGACCGTGTTCGCCCCCGGTGGCGGAAAGTTTTTTAATGGTTATAATTTTGTCGAACTTATCGTCCTGATTAGTGTCTAAGAGGCGGAATACGCCGGCCCCGGTTGAACTCGAGCGGGAGTTGACTACGACATAAAGACTGTCAAAGGCGTAGCAAAGTCCTTGTGCATGTCCAATTTGTGGAAGTTTTTTTTGTGCATCGGTTGGCTTGCCCATGCCTGTCCGTTCCGCGGAATAGGTGATTTGCTCGATGCTGGCGGGATCAATTTTCTTGCCCGCAGCTGGAATAGGAAAACGGAAGATCCCCCCGTATTGATCACTGACGATCAGGCGGTTTTTATTATCCATACACATGGCAACCCATGAACCCTGTTTGTCCATGGGTACTGAATAAAGCAGATCAATCTTAAACCCCTCGGCAATATTGATTCGTGCGGGAGAAGTGGCTGAACGGGCAAGAGATTCCATTTTTGGCTTGGGTGCTGGTTTAGAGGCCTGTTTTTTAGGCTTCGCACCGGTTGTGTTTTCGAGGGCTTTCCTGGCAGCAGCCCCCGATAATTTTCTGTAATTAAGAGCCTTAAACTCGACTTTCATGGGTAAACCGCGATGTAGCTGAAGTCCAAGGTGGCCTTTAGCGATCGCATCGGGATGATTTTCCGTTACATCGACGGTTACGACATCATTGACCATATGGATCAAACGGTTGCCCACAGCCAAGACAGTCAATTTGTTCCATTTTGTGCCATCCAATTCAGATTTATCTCCCACTGAACCAAGAACTTTTACATCCTTGTCTCCCCGTGCGTCCGCCTTTTGCCAACGCCTGGCAATGATTCCCCGTTTGCCATACTTCTCTCCATAAAGCATGCCAAAGAATTCCTGTTTTGGGTGCAGGTCAGCCTGATATCCGGTCAGCACACAATCATTCAAATCTCCTATTGCTTTGCTGCGGTACTGGACTCCAGAATTATTTCCCTGAAATTTCACCTGACAGGAAAATTCGAAATCCTTTACCTCTCCTCCTTTCCAAATAAGAAAGGTGTTGGCGGGAGTTGGGTTGTCAGTCGTGGTCTCTCCGACAATGGTACCATTCTCCACTTTCCAAAACCCTTCTTTCCCAAGCCAACCGCTGAGGTCTTTTCCGTTGAAGAGATCGACAGTTGCGCCTGCCGATAGACATGAAAGTAGGAATGATATAAGGGTTATGTATGTGGAGCGATTGGTTTTGTTCTTCATAAATTAAAACAGGATAATGAAATCAAAATAATTTCAAGAGTAAGAGTTGGGGGCAAACCGGAAAACCGAAATGAGGGAAAGAAGATCAGGTACCCTTGACCACTTTCCAAACACTATCGTTGGAGACGGAAAAGGAGCCCTGTATGTTTTCTTCCATATGAATGCGTAATTCATCGAGTTCGACCAATTGCTTTTCTTGAGGCAACTCGGTCAGGAATAAGGGCCATTTAGGCTGTCCCCAGTAAGTATTTTCATAGGATTCCCCCTCTTTTTCGATGAGTAGAATACCCGAGGTCAGGTTTTCACTTCTTTCACCAAAAAGCAGGTCAATTTGTACAGGTTCCTCCCCAATAGTGATCCATTTTCCCCGGGCAAAACCGGCTCTTGAATTCAGGCAAGGAAAGGAAGGATGGTTATTCCGAAAAATCTTAAGGTCGTTACGAAGATGAGAATCCGAGCGTGAGCCCTCAAATACTGCCTTGCCATTTATGGATACGAGAAGGTTATTGTCCGCATAGCCCCAGAAACGGTAACGGCCGGGTTCGGGAGCTTTTACTTTGCCCTGATACCATGCCATCCATCCATGCATTTCGGAATAAGAATCGAGGCTTACATTTTTAGGGAAATGATTGTAACTCCCAGCTATACCGGCGTACCGAAGTGGACGCCCTTGAATAAAGTTTTCGAGGCCTTTTGTTTTTTTAAATCCTGATTTAATCAGAGATAGAAACCGTTTGGTGATACTCTTTTCCTGAACTTCGTCTCTGCTGGAAATAGTTGGCTCAGACCCTTTTGCGATACCGAAGATTTTTCCGTTCAAAGAAGAAGCAGTTTGAACCATCGGTGGAACGGATAGCTCAGGCACTCCACTGTGTCTTTCTGAACGCAAGTCCATTTTTCCATTACGGTCAAAATTAGCCATGGCACCCTTACCCATAAGTTGACTCGAGCTATCGTTTCTTGCCCCTACTGCAATTTCTCCCTCTAGGACAAGAACCTGGGAGCCCTTATCATTTGCCTGTACCACGAAACTGGTACCCAAATCCACGAATTTTCGCTCCAGGGTATCCACTACAAATCCAATCCCTTGAGGGGGCACCACAAGCTTTATTTCACCCTCATTGAGAAAAACGCGGTCATTACTTATTACAGTCATTTTAAGAGGACCCGTACCCACGAGGTGGACTCCACTCTCACGAAAGGCCATTTCGACTAATCCTTGCTCAATAGTGAATTCTTCCCCTTTATTTAGGAATTGATTTTGGTGATGACCATGATTTTCCCCTTCAAGCCTAATTACCTGAGCGACTCCGGGGTCAAACGGTTGATCCTTGGACACATATATAAATGCAAAAGCCAAAGCCGCAGCTAATCCAATCCATGCGAATTTGGTAAAGGAAATAAAACGATTGGTTTTATGTGAATCTGATTTTGAAACACGATCCATGACTGTGGATTCAAAGCTTGGATTATCCTGATGCTCGGACATTCCGAGCTTTTCTTCCAGTTCCAACCATCTCGGTTCGCCTGCTTGTACGGCCCGGGTGAGGCCGGCCATTTCGATTTCGCGAGCAAGCTCAATCCGTAGTTCCTGATCCCGTTCCAGTCGTTGAAGTAGTTCTTTGCGTCTGGAGGGCGACACATTTTTGTTCTCGTGCCAGGCGGCAAGTATATCCAGGAAGTCAGGGTCTTTATCTAAGTTTTTCATGATGCGGATTTTGGTTCCTTGTTCTCCATACATTTACGCAGGACGATATGTGCACGATGACGAAGTTGGTAAATTGCGTTGGGTTTTAAATTCATTTCTTTAGCGAGAGTTTCCATACGCACTCCGTCGAGCCCTGCTCTAATCAAATGACGGGTACGGTCAGGTAATTCGGAAATACAATGGAGTAGTCGCTTAATTTGGCCCTGATTCATTTCATCGGATGCCTTAACCATTTCTGGCTGTATGGTACTGGCAATGTCGTGCCTGAATTTGTCCATGGTGTTGGCCCGTCGACTGGTTTTACGCCAGTGGTTGGAAAGTTGAAACTTGGCAATGCTCAAAAGCCATGCCCGGAAATTAGTTCCGATCTCGTAGGAAGATAGCTTGGAGAAAGCAATAAGAAAGGAGTCTTGAGCAATATCCTCTGCGTCTTCCAAATGGTAGACCCTGGAGGCAAGGTATCCACGAACCAATAATCCATATTCTCGAACGAGTACACGAAACCGATCCTTGTTTCCAGCAAGGACATCTTGAATGATTTTATCTGGGTTAAACTCCGACATGATTTCAGTAATTATTCTGTAAATGTCTTCAGGACTTCTTTTCTTATGCAAAAAATGAAATCTTAGAAATATTATCCAAATATTAGGGAGATGTTGTATTTTTGAAGAATGATTTATCGACTGCCCTGTCAATTTGTAAAAGCACGCTGTCCACTATTTCAAAGGCAGATTCTATACTTTCATCCGCATAACTGAGGTACCATTCCTCTTTTTCCGTATCCTTTTCTAAAACCGGGAATCCTACTAGTTCAAGAAGCTGAAAAGTGTAAGGGTCATAATTATCTACCTCCACCTCATAAACCAGGGACGGTTGATCATCCAGTTTACTCGATGGATCATTGGGTTGGTTGACCTCGATCATAACCCGGTAGGGCATGGATGCGTTTTGCTCGGTTGGCAGAATATAATCAGCCGGATCGAAGGAACCATTGGTCGTTGCTTCCGATACCGCATCGACCGAATCCTCAAGGCTGAGGTTTTTTTCTTCCGCTTCCTTCTGGGCTTGTTCCCAGCCTTTTACCTTGAATGCCCAGTAAGGGAGTTGTTCCCGGCTGTCCGGAGTATCGGAAACATAGAGAGTCTTGATATGATATAAAGATTGGTTCTCCAACCATACTGCCAATCGCGGTGGGTTCTCTAGATCGTATGCCGGTCCGGTTCGCAGATCGATGAGCATTTTGTAACCGGGATCCGGGGTGTACTTGTAGGTCATTCCTTTCTCATCCATTTCAAAAAGGTCGAGGGCAGGGCCAAGATTACCACTCAGCCCAAGAATTTTCTTAATCGGAGCAGGTTGATAATAAAACAGGAGCGTTGTAAAAATAGTAACCCCGATTACTCCGATTACTACAGGGCTCTTGATATACTTCTTCAGGGCAACAGAATTGTTGAAAATATGCCCTGCGACCACACCGATAAAAAGAAATCCGGTCAGGGCATGGAGGCCGATAATTTCAATCGAAAAGGGTTGGATGAAGGCAATCACCCCTGTAACCGCCATCACCCCAAAAAGGATGGCATTAAAAAGGGAGACTAGTCGGCGTCTTTTCAAGAAAAACTATCCTTTGGTAGGAATAATGGCTTGGTGATCTTGGAGAAGTCCATGAATCTTTTTGAAATGGATGAG
>JAQXBH010000050.1 GCA_029252505.1 Opitutales bacterium
TAATACAAGTAAGCTAAAAACCATCGCCAATAACAACACGAATTGAAACAAGACTAAAACCGCTTTCATATTCGATGGGTAAAGCGTGATTGAGTCTGGTGGCTGATTCTTCACAACAATAATTGTTGCCTATACGGCAAATCAAAACAAGTAATAAAGTAATTGCCTGGAAGAGCTACTAGCTGAGATTTTCTACCCAGATCATTTCTCCCAGTCAAAGCAGGAGAGCTCTTCGCCGTTCATTGCCACAAGATAACCACCGGCTAAAGCCGGGCCGTTCCAGCAACGGGCTTCGCTCAGGAGTTGTCCGGAAAACACTTCCTTAAACTTATTTGGGCTGGCTTCCACAATAGAAAGAACACCAGTGTTACCAAGAATTAACAATTTATCTTTGGACACGAGAATCCGTCCATAACCGTATTTTTTACCACGCCATTTTAACTCTCCTGTTTTGGCTTCCATGCAAACCAAAAGGTTTTCACTCAGCCCGTAAAGGTAGCCGTTCTTAAGCACAGGGTTGGAAAACTTGGACTTTAGGTTTTTGGACTTCCAACTTGTTTCAATAAGGTACTCTTTATTTGCTCCTTGCGACAGAGTCCAACATTCAGCACCTTTACCATAGCCTGCGGAAAGGAGGAATGAGTTTTGGGACAAGGCAATGGGTTGAGTAATCTGCACATTGTTGAGAAAGATTTTCCAGGATTTTTCCCACAAGGTTTTCCCAGTTTTGGGATTGAGTCCGGCAATTTTTCCTTCCACCGCAGCAAGCAAATGATCTTCGCCGAGCAAAGTTAGAATACTGGATGAAATGTAGACTCCTTTTCCAAATAAGTCAGATTCCCAGACCAGTTTTCCATCATTAACTGAATAAGCCCGGACTGCACTTTTCTCCCCTCCCAAATTAAGTATAATCAACTCGTTCCAAATCAGAGGGGAGCAGGAAATCCCCCATTCCGGATATTCGTACTCGGTATCAATAGTATTTGTCTTCCATTCTGCCTTTCCTGTCTTGGCGTTCACACAGCAAAGAACTCCGTTCGAAAAAAGAGTGAAGATTTTTCCGTTCAGTAAAGTGGGGGTGGAACGTGGACCAGTTCCGCTCATCATATCATCCCACTTGGTATGCTGGGCTACTTTCCACTTTTCTTTTCCGCTTGAAAGGTCCCGTGCAAGCAGAGTCTCACTATTTCCAATTTGCTCGAGCGTAAATACAGTTTTGCCAGAAATTATAACCGATGAGTGACCTGCTCCTGACGATACCTTCCAAAGAGGCTTAGGTTTTTCTTCCCAATTTATAACAACACCTTGAGCAGGAATGTGCCCATCCCGGTTGGGACCGCGGTATTGATTCCACTGAGTAGAGTTCTTACGCAAAGAGACGGAATTATTTGCGATAGTTTGATTTTCTGGTGGAACATCCTTACTTAATCCGATGTGGGGAATCATTCCTCCACGCCATTCCATATTAACGCAACCGTTGAACAAGAATATGGAAAAAGAAATAAAGATGTGATTACGCATCAGAAAATTTTTCTTAAATCTATCCTTCGAGAGATTTTTCAATCGCTTTGATAAGCTTCCCGGAACTTGGTGAAGTCATGCTGCCAAAACGGTCGATCGGTTTTCCATCCTTACCGATGAGGATTTTTCCAAAATTCCATTTGATCTTTCCTTTGAGGGGTCCGCTATCTCCTATAATTTCTTCGTACAGGGGATGACGGGTTGGACCGTTGACATCAATTTTGGAATACATGGGAAAAGAAACTCCGAATTTGGTCGAGCAGAATTCTTTTATCTCAGACTCAGAACCTGGTTCCTGTCCACCAAATTGATTGCAGGGAAATCCGCACACCACTAACCCCTGGTCCTTGTATTTTTGATACAGTTCTTCTAAGCCTTTGTACTGTCGGGTAAATCCACACCTCGACGCGACATTGACCAACAGGATCACTTTTCCCTTATGTTTTGATAAGGAGGTTTCCTCTCCATCAATCGTTTTGAGTTTGTGGTCATATAAGTTAGAAGCGTGCAAGGAACTAATTGTAGTCATGAGTATAAGTGTAAGTAATTTCATAAGTGTGTCAGGATTGAATCGAAAAAATTATTTAGTTTTGGGTTTGTTTGATTGGTTCTTCTTGCGGATGGGAATGTGTACTTCTGATCTTTTAAAAAAACCGGGCATGAAAGGACCATTCCAATAAACACCATACGCGGAGCCCACTTTTTCAAATTGGTCGTTTTGGGATAACCATGCATTGAGAGCAGATTTATTTTTGCTAAATTGCTCCTCCGAATATCCACCCCGTATCCCGATCGATACGACCTTGCGAGCGGGCAAGTTAATTACCCGGACAGAATCGCTGGACTGCAAACTTTTTCCAAGATCCTTCTTTCCGACAAAAAATCTCATTTTACCGGGGTTAATGTCGGCTTCCACAGGAGTAGTCATCGCCACATCATTTGATGAAATAAAACGGAACAACTTCCGAAATAAGCCATTATTTGCATCGAAGTAAGAACCGTTTGAGGTTGCCTCGAGTGCTACTCTGGACGGTAACTCGAGCACTTGAATTTTTCCAACTGGTGTTTTTTCATGCATGGAGTCGTAGGCAGAGAGGAATAACGGTATGCCCAAAAGGGGGATTAGTAGTAAAAGAGGTCTCACTTTTATAGATCGTTGTAGAACAGGCTTGAGTTCACAATATGTTGTACCGACTTGCTCATTCTCGCAAGCAAATGCCCTGTGGGAATTCTAAAAAAAAGAATAACTATCTTATTGAATGACTCGAAATGTCAGATTAATTCGTGGCCCGATTGGTTTGGCGGTACGTGGAATTTCATGCATCCAATGATGTTGAGTGGTACCTTCCATTAGTAAAAAACTGCCATTTTTAAGAATAATACTCTTTTTCAGCTCGTTTGTTTTATAATGCTTATGCCGTAGTTTAAAAGTTCGTTCTGCTCCCAAGCTCACCGATCCGATTACCGGGTTTTTCCCCAGTTCCTTTTCATCATCACTGTGCCAAGCGACCCGGTCCTGTCCATCGCGGTAATAGTTAATTAAGACCGAATTAAATTTGGTTTCCGTTTCTGTTTCGATTGCCTTCTTTATATCCTGTAATGCAGGAGTCCATGAATTGGGCTCCATGCGAATACCGGAATAGGCATAACTTTTTCCCGAATCTCCATACCAGGCTTCCAAGCGAGGGACGAGATTTTCTTTCCCGTACATTTTGATAGTGTTTTGTTTCCATTTTATTGTCTCCAATAATTGATTGAGAAAAAAAAGAGATTGTTGAGGGGGGAAAAATCCCGGAAAGTATCTAATTTTCGCATCGGGCAAGTCATAGTCAATAGTACCTTCGTGAAAGAGTTCTTCAGTCGAGTGGATCATGTTCAATCAGCTAATCGGAAGATAAAAAATTCACAATTCTGATCCGCTTCGAGGGTGAGGGGTTGATCAATATTTTCAATCCCTAATCCATCCGCCCGGTCAAGATTACAATCGCCCACAGTCAGGGAACCAGAGATCACCTGGATCCAGGCATTTGGTTTTTCCTGATCCGGTTCCAGTTGAAAGAAATTCCCCTGTTCAAGTTGACCAAAACTAAAGGTGGCATTTTGTCGAATGGGGGTGGAATCCTGACGTCCATCATTTGAGAATAAAATTTTGACCTCATTCTTTACCTGGTCTTTACCGAGTTTTTTTTCTTCATAACGTGGTTTTCCGCCTGGTTGATTGGGGAGCATCCAAATTTGGTAAAGCTCAACTTTCTCCGAATCGGATGGATTGAACTCGCTGTGATAAACCCCATCTCCGGCACTCATGTATTGTAAGTTCCCAGGTTTAATAACCGAGCCATTTCCCATGCTGTCCTTATGTTCAAGTTCACCTGAAATTACATAAGTGAAAATTTCGGCGTTATCATGGGGATGACGACCAAATCCACCTTTGGGTTGTATTATATCGTTATTTATTACCACAAGGGAATGAAAACCGGAATGCTCGGGGTCGTAGTAATCCGAAAAAGAAAATGTAAATCGTGCCTCAAGCCAACCATGGTCGCGAGCACCCCGTTCGTGTGATGGTCTGAACTTAAATTTAATCATACAGGAAATGAGAGGTGTGGGATGTTGTTAAGTATTTCAATACTTCAAGATAGGATATTTTTGAAATGAATTATAAAATACGCCATTCATATTTTACACAAAGTAAGAATAAAAGATTAGTTAAGCTAATTCTAGGTTCCGAAGTTCAAAATGTAAATCGATCAAGTTTGAAATTTCTGAAAACTTAGTTTTTATTACTAATAGGAAACATTACAAATGATCAAAAACACAAGCACCCACACAGTTAATAAGTCATCCACTAAACGCTTTTTAATTGATGCCCTTCGTGAAACTTCTAACCGACTCGATCAGGAAGATGTTCAGTACCAATGGGGACACATGGGGCAGTGTAACGCCGGGCACCTTATACAAACTCTAACCGGAATGAGCAGTTTTGAAATTGTGGAATCGGTTGATTTCCAACTGGACGAATGGTCCGAGCACGCAACTGACTACTGCTCGTGTACGGGCAATAAGGTGGATGATATTTTTCTTTCTATTGAAAAACAGGGATTGATGCATTCCGATATCGTTAAATTAGAAAATTTATCCGATCGGAAAGTTTTAGAAAATTTAAATGGCGGCTTTCGATACCTGGAAAAAAATCGTCGGGAAGATGTGGTAGAATACATGCGCAGTTTTGCGGATCTACTGGAAAGTTCGTAAGACATACCCAAACGGATCAGACTTCGCCTTCTATTAAAAAGTAAAATATGCTGTTTTTTTGTATTCAGTTCATTTTTTTAAATTTTACTTCCTAATATAAATTATCCTTACAAGTTTTCTAATTAAATGAAAGTTGCTGTAGTTGGTGCCGGAATTTCCGGTTGTGTTTGTGCGTATCGCTTAGCGGAACAGGGGCATGATGTAATTCTGGTTGAAAAAGGCCGAGGTGTGGGAGGTAGAATGTCCACTAGAAGGATGGCCGGGGCCCGAATTGATCATGGTGCACAATTTTTTACGGTGCGGGATTCGAGAATGCAGGAATTACTTACAAAATGGCAATCCATGGATGCCGTGGTTCCGTGGTATGATTC
>JAQXBH010000055.1 GCA_029252505.1 Opitutales bacterium
ATGAAATGTTTTTGGCAGTTTCCTGCATCAGTAATTTAGCCGCAGGGATTTCAGAAGAAAAGCTTTCCCATCAAGATGTTAAAGAAGCCGCCCAAATTGCACTACCCAATATGAAAGCATTCTTTTCTGCCTTCCTCAGTGATTTACTTGCTTAAAAACATTTCATTTCCCAAACAAGCAAAAGTTGATCGATCGCCCAACCGGGAAATTTGTAAATTTTCTGAACTTACAGTTAATTAGGAATGTTTTCATTTCTTGTTCGACACCGATGAATAATTATACATGGAATTAATGATTATGGATCATCATGAAATTGAGGAAGGAGTTCGCCTAGAGCTTGATTTTACAAAACTGAAAAAAGTGGCTAACTGTAAAGAAGATATTATTCCCGCAGTCGCACAGGATGCCGATACAGGAGAAGTTCTCATTGTCGGGTATGCAAATGAACTCGCTCTTAAAACTACATTACAAGAAAATATGGCTACTTTCTGGAGCACCAGTCGTAATGAACTATGGATTAAAGGGAAAACCTCTGGCGATTATCTTGAAATTGTCGACGTATGCGTAAACTGCGAGCAAAACTCACTCCTTTATCGAGTAAAGCCAAAGGGCAGGGGAGCATGCCATACGAAGAATGCAGACGGTACACCCCGTGCTGGTTGCTATTATCGAAAGTTGAAAAGTAGTACCGAATTAGAATTTAAATAAATTTGATTCTTTTTTTATTCTAACCCGCTATCTTCTTTATCATCTGTCTGAAAACGAGGCTTTCCATAACCGGTTGCACTGGATAAAGGCTGGCTTAATTCAGCCACTTTTTTTACCTTTAATTTACGACCTTCCAGACCCAAGAAAAAGATTCCCCGCATGATCGGTGAGTGTCCAAATCTTTGATTAAAAACTTCGAGGTATTGAGCATTTTTTGGGATCATTACCTGTAACAATACTCCCCTTTTTCCCTCCTCCAGAACTGCAGGACTCACCTTTGTCTTAGACGGAAGAAGACTAAACTTCTCTTTTCCAAAAATTACATAGAGCGGAGTACGAGATTGAGAAATAAATTGATAACTCCCTACGGGCACTTCATTCTTAGAAAACGGAATAGGATAAATTCTCCATAATCCATTTTTCTTCTTATTCACGAATAGTAACAAGAATTCCTGTGTACCGCTTTTTCCCTGAGGCAACTCAAACTCAGCAGACAGGATTCCCATGGGTTGTCGAGTTGAATCATTTTGGTCTTCAGTTTCCCACTCCCTCGGCCTTCTTTTATTATAAAAATTGACCTTCCCATCGCCGTAATAAACAAACTTTCTCGACATCGAACTGGAACCGATTGAAATTTCTTCTATCGTTGCATTTGATTCTTTTTCGTTTCCCCATGGAGCATAGGAAAAAGATTCGCTATTATATTTTTCTAAAAAGACGGCAGAAAAGACGGCAACTGGTTCCATCAATTTCTCCTGAGCATTGACATTTCCAATGCCAAAAAAATTAGAAACTAAGAAAAAAAAGAATGAATTATGCTTTGTAAATTTTTTAAACATCAACCGATAAAACAACAGTTCGAATTAAAAAGCAAAGTTGCTTTTACACATCTTTCTCATTTAACCAGCGAAATTTTATAATCCTGAATTTTCTTCCAAACCTCTGATTAATTCCCTGATAAGAAATATCTTTGTCTGGGTTTGATAAAGTCTCCTCCGAGGGATCCTGGTTTAGTTTCAAATCAGATTTTAATCCATCCGCAAATAAATCATTAGCACCCGTTTTTCCAATTCCGGGAAGATCGGGTCCGCCCTCCGGTCCGGAAGTCACATCACTTCCTTCTTTGTTACGACTGTTTTGATTTAAATCCAACCAATGCTCATCTCTACCATTCCATATTCCATCAAAATTCATGTCTTCAAAAGGCTCATGCGGACGGTGGTGGGGGGCGTCTAGCTCTGATTTAATATAATCCGGGGTACGCTGAACCGTTAGTTCGATCCATACACGAGAGGCGAATGTCTGGTCCTCTGTTGCTGGGCTTTCACCCATAACTCGAATGGTAAATGTATCAGAGCGAGCCGATGTTACGGGGGCAAGCGGGCTAAGGACATCTGCCTGCATAAGCCAGCCCGGTTTATTAGCTGCAGTTGCCACATTTTCAACCGCAAGTATGTTATCGGGTGCCTCTCCGCTTGAAAACGCATTCTCATAGTAATACATTTTATATTCAACACGGTCTTCTGTACCTCCTGTACTGGGAGTTACATACCCAGGTCTCCCAAAAGGTGGTTGAATATTTTCACGATCTTCTACCCCCATGCCCCACGGTTGCGGATAGGTCGTATAATCAGTTGGCCAAACTGGGTTACTCCTAGTTGGTATAGGGGTGGCGGGTTGTGAAAAAACAACTCTGTTAAGAAAACCCCCACTATTCGGGTTTTGATATTGTGTTCCGATAATTGCATGAAGCCCAAAATCTGAGGATTCGAAATTACTTTGAGATATGTAGTTGGAATCATTAAAAGGAGTATTAAGATACTGGTTCGATCTAAATCTTGTGGTTGGAACTTTAGGGATAACTGGATTACCCATTGGTTGACTAGGCAGGTTAAATTGGAAATTACCTTGGTTAATATTCGAGTCTGCTATCGCAGCCTGTACTGTTCCCCGTAGACCAATTGTTGAATTTCTCGTTTCCTCTGGCCATTCAGTAAATGGTAGAAAGATAAGACTATCCTTTGCTTCACTTTGTATTCGGCGATTTACAAAGTCAGAAAAGGAAAGAAAGGGACCTCGTAATTTAATTTGCTTCACCATGCTCTTGGCCAGATCAATAATTTCACCATCGTCTAAGCTACAAAGTTGATTCCATGGATTATCATCTATTTCATCCAGAAAACGCGGGAAAAGTGTTTCGCTCGAAGGAGAAGAACTTCCTGACCCACGGATACCCTTAAGGGCACTCAACTGAGCGATCCAAGCGTTCACGGAAGTTGAATTTATATTAAATGCACCATCCAAAAGTAGATCGGACGCAAGAGTCTGGTATTGAAGGTCCTTGTTTTCTGACTCACCCAACTTAACTAAATCTTTTTGATCATATTCAGTAAGTTTCCATCGACCATTTTCCATCCACTCTTCCCTCAAAAATGGAGTTAATCGAGAATTCCTAAATGGGCTGAACCTTTCACCTGGCTCTAAATCCGTCGGAATTTGGGTAAAAATATCCAATCCATCAATTCCAGAAAAGAAATATCCGTCAAATAGGGCACGATTTGCGTAATAAGAATGATCTAGCGTAACATTTTGATGTTCATTTTGAGCGTCATCATCTCGAATCGCACCCATTCCTGTATTCCAATTACTTTGCCAAGGAAATAAATTAATTTGTCGGGAGCCAACCCCTGGTATATCAGCAAGAAAATTAAATGTAGCCTTTTGTCCAACAATATCCATAGAGCCCTTTGGTTGGGCTTTCAGGGCACGAACCCTTGCCCATGTCTTGTAGCGACCCACTTGAGGTGACGCATAAGAATTTCCAATTATATAGGCGGGACCGTGAGAATAATTATTGAGATTCGCATGTTTTAATTGACCTAAAGATAAGAGGGGTGAACGGGGAAGGTCGAACATTACTGCGGCAGGACTTGCTCCCATCGTGGAACCAATTTGCATTTGCTCGTGAAAGAAGCCAGCACTATTCTCCAGTCCTGCCTTGGGAACAATGGCGTCCGTAAAAAATTCTGTCTCAAAACCTGCTCCATGAGTAGAAGTGGAAGTAAAATCAGTCAATGGATCCAAATCTTCACCCCTTGTCGGAGGAGTATAAAAATTGAAATTATTTTTATCATAAATTGCATGAAAGCGGGATTTTCCTTGATAATTACTACCATTAAAAAATTCTGTTTCCCAGTTATTTCCATATCCTTCCTGCAAGCTATCAACCAATGCTCTTGGGTTATATTGATTAAAGACAACCGAATTTGCAGTTCCTGGAAATTTCCACCTTAATCTAAATCCATTTCCCACAAGAGAATCCGATGAGTGCCGGGACATGGAATTGGCCAAATGCGAGGCTTGCGAAAAATCCAAATGTCCACTTGAAATGTCCAAAGAAAATTTCTTGTTAATTTTTTTCAGAACTTTTAAGTTGTTTAGCGAGTGAGTTCTCGGGTCATTTCCATAAACTGTAATGCCCTGTGGTCGAAAATAAGATGAACTTTGTACGCGGTCTCCTGTCCTGGGATCAAAATCCTCTTTGACCCTACGGTTTACTCCCTGTATGTTTCCAATCCAAAACTGCATGGTCAAAGGTTCGCTTGCCGACATTGTAAAATTCGACTTGCAGATAAGGGCATTAGCAAAACCTTCATTTCCCTTCGATAGAGATGCCTCAATAAATTGCACATTATTTGAATTTACTAGATCCACCCAGTCCCATTTTTGGTCTTGGGATATCACAAAATGTGCCTTTTCTCCGGCATCTAATTGTAAGTAGCTTATTTTCAGTAACAGATGCCTTTCAGCAGTTTGTTTGGTGGGAGTAATAGTAGAAGAATCTTGTTTAAGACTTCTAAAAAAGTGGTATTTAGTAATTCTCCCATTGGATCCCCAGGGCGGAAAATCTGGAGGAAAACCGGTATACTGGGTATCAGCTCTAAAAACACCATAGTTACCACCCTGTGGATGACGAATATCCCTAAGATTAAAATCTTCGTTTAACATCCACGCCCGATTGTAGCGAAATCTATTATCTCTCAAGTTCGGTCCTCCTCCTCCTCCTCCTCCTCCTGGCTGTCGGGGAGGACGAGGGATATGACTACGTGGTTCACCGGGGTCCCACCTGCCGTTCCCATTCGTGTCAATGTAAGGCATAGTTCCTCCCGGCACCTGCCAATTTTGAGTGGGCATACTTGTAACACTTGTTGTTGTACCTCCTGGAATATAGTTTGCAATACCGTTGGGGTTGTGAATGTACCACTTCTTAAATAAATCCCATTCCTTTGAATTAAATGCACTCATATTTACGGTGATTGGTATTTCCACATAAACATCATTCATTTGGATGGGAATATTATAGGGATTCCAAAAGGCAACGGACGGGTACATTGCAAGAGCAAGTTTATCGTCTGGCGTCCAAGTTGGAACAGCAGAAAATTTAAACTCAACCAAGGCGGGAACAACGGAGTGGTTGATTGGCTCGGGCCGAATTGTTTTATCAGCGAAATGATTAAAGTTATCTACCAAATCACGGATGGAGACCTGCATCTCGCCGTTTGGATTATTGGGGCGCTCAGCAAACAAAATATTATTATCCCCCACTATCCTGGGAAACCCGTCGGGCATTAACTTTTCTTCTTGCTGACGTGGATCGTTAATAACGGAACCCCATGCTAAATCTGATTGAGCATCTTTCCACTTATTATGAAAATCTTTAAGAACCGACCAACGAGGACCTGCTAATATGGTATTCTTATCATCGATGCTCGGAGCAAACTGTCCCGAAGATTGATCATTCCATTCATTTGCAAACGCGGTCGGTTTAAAGGACAGGTTTTTCATATAGTAAATTCTATCCTGATATAAATAACCTTGAAAATCTTTTTCCCAGGTTGTCCCGGACTCAACCGCAAAGGCACTACTTAAATCTCTTTTTAGCCCGCCTGTTCGTACATCTGCAAGAACACCATAAGATTCTGTCGTAAGACCGTGATAATGAGCGGCGAGACGATTCGATTTAGTTGTCGGATCCCCAGTCACTCCATCAATCTCTGCGAACATTCCGAGCGAAATAATATTTTGTCGTTCCTCTTCAATCGAAGGCGAAAAGGTAATTCCAAATCCTGTTTCTAAATTGGGTTCAGATGCGATTGAAAGATCGTCCCACGCATTTTCGCCTTTTTTTACATTCACATGATTGACTTTCGCTTTTACCCCTTCGTCACCTACCCAATAAGCATAGGAAGCAGCGGTGCTGGGAAGTCCTTCTGATTCATCAGGTATTTCAAAATTAGTCTTCCTTACTTTCACCGGTTCCCCGGCAAGGTGGTTTTTCCAATCGCTTGGATTATCGGGGTCATAACTAGATTTCAAGAGAGGTTTTTTAAGCATCCAGACTGTCTGATTAGGAAACTGGGTATCATCGGGATCCGGCAATTCGACAAGTGGGTGAAAATATTGAGGATCAAAAATATCGGAATTTTGGTTCGTGAAATTTTGCTGAACCACACCCTGATAATCTAACCAAGCGTTCCTCTCCTGTCCGTAAGAAGTTTGGGCCCCATTAAAATATCGTTGATCCTTTTCAATACCATCTGGGATCTCGATATAATCCTGCCTGGATGCAAAGGATCCAGATCCTTGAAATACCGCCAATTTTTTTTCATATCCCTCGTTTCCACTGACTAACCAAGCAACTTCAACCGCTGGATGAGGATCAAATTCAGAATCCTGCATAATTGTTTTATTTACAGAGTTTCCGGTTTCTAAAATATTGGGAAACGGTTTAGCGCCCGGTTGCATTCCTCCTTTACTTTTCGCTCGGTTTTTCCAAACCCCTGTCCAATATCTTTGGCCAAAGGATAATTTATCGTATTGGTTATCCTCGTCGAGGTCTACTCCACTAGATACAGAAAGACTGGCATCGTATTTTTGGTTCACATATAACTCACCCGATTCGACTCTTTCATCCAAGATATCTGCAGTTGCCGATATTCGTGTATCGGGACCCAAATGTTTTTGTATTTCCCCCAATGCGACCATCATACCCATTCGAGCGTTAGCCTGAGCCAATACTTTTTGCTTCCTTAACTCGGCTAGGTTTAGATCGGTACCCACTAAGCTGACGAGAGACACAACAAGCAAAAACACCAAACTCATAAGAGAAAGAGCAAGGACAAGAGCAAAGCCCTTTCTATGATCCTTTTTCATTTCATGGGAGCAATCGGGTAACTTTTTCATAAGGCAACACTTACAAGTGAGCCCTTATTGCAATCGGATGCAAGAATATAGAGAAAAAAAGTACTTTATCGAGATGGAATCGCTAGAATATCTTCTTCGGAGGGCCAATACTTTTCGACATCCTCTAAAGAGGGAATTTCCCGTGGCCTTACCACTCGAAATCCAACAAATATTGCGTCTGTATGATACCAAACGCTTTTAGGTATTTGTGGGTCTTGTTGCTTCCATGCCTCTTCTGAGCCCATCCTTCCCGCACTTCTATGACTGACTGCGCCATCATCCCACGATCCACCTTTAACCACCCTGGGATACAAAGTATTTGGAGCAACAAGCGGGTTTTGCAAAATACGCTTTGGTGCAGATTCTGCGGGGGGAACAAATTGATCGAGCACCCATTCCCATACATTTCCATGCATATCATATAGGCCAAAGGGATTGGGAGATTTTTGTCCGACCTTTTGGTATTTAAATCTGCTGTTCCCTAAATGCCAGGAATGATTAGACAACTCTTTCGAATCATCACCGAAACTGTAGGCGGTATCTGTGCCTGCTTTGCAGGCAAACTCCCATTCTGCCTCGGTAGGTAATCGATAGAATTTTCCGGTACGAGCACTCAGCCACATACAATACATTTTAGCCGACAACTGGGTCATACAGATTGCTGGATGCCCACTTTTTCCCATTCCAAAAGTCATATCAGTGTAAGGTGCAGTTGGCTTGGTAACAGCATCGGATAGGGCATCGGCCTCTGTGGATTCAAGTTTGTTGTATTCCCGGTTATCCTTATCGAG
>JAQXBH010000056.1 GCA_029252505.1 Opitutales bacterium
ATCTCACTCTCATCCGGATCCCCCTCAACAATGGCAGGGAAGCCAGATTTTGCATTCTTAAAAGCATCACTTTCGAGGTCCAAACGAAGGCCACCTTTTCTTTCCTTTTCATCCGGACCATGACAATGGAAACATCCATCTGACAGAATGGGACGAATATCACGATTAAACTCTAACTTTTTTTCCGCCTGAACTGAGCACACTAAAAAACAAACCAAAAAAAGGGAAAGGGATACTCTCATATAAAATCCATAGAAAACCCTTAACAGTTTGTATGGCAACATTCTTAAAACAGGTTTACTTAATTTATTATTAGAGGAAATGAAATACTCAGCAATTAAAAGGCTTCTAACCTTCATACTTAAACTCTCCGTTACAAAGAAAATTTAACGGAAATTTAAAACATCACTCTGCAATGGCCTCAAGTTCTTCCCATCGAGAATAAGAGCTAGCAATCTGAACCTCCAGCTTTTCCAAGTTTGCCTGATCCCCTGATGGATCACTCTTCGGGTTTCGATAATAATCTGGATTCTGCATGGCCGCGGTTATTTGATCCCGTTCCGCTTCCATTTTTTCTATTTGCTTGGGCAGTTCTACAAGAGCCTCATTATCTTTGTTCGAAAGTTTTTTGAATTTCTTTTTGACGGCAACTGCTTTGGGTTTCTTGGAACTACCCATATTTTTAGAATATTCTCGATCAGACAACCATTGATCGCAACCGCCGGCATATTCGGTTACTCCACCTATTCCATCCAGTGCAAAGGTCCCAGTAACAACATTATTAAGAAAAGCCCGGTCGTGACTGACTAAGAGTAAAGTACCCTCAAATTGAAGCAGTCTTTCTTCCAATAATTCAATGGTTTCAATATCAAGATCATTGGTGGGTTCATCCATAACCAACAGATTGGCAGGTTGAAGAAAAAGCTTTGCCAAGAGCAGACGGGCACGCTCCCCTCCAGACAACATTTTCGCGGGTGCACGAGCCGTTTCAGGTAAAAAAAGAAAGTCTTTAAGATAGGAGAGTATGTGCTTTGAATGTCCATTAATGGTTACCGTGTCTCCATTGGGGGCAACATTTTCAGCGACCGAAAGGTTTTCATTCACAACTTCCTTATGCTGGTCAAAATAAGCGACTTCCAACTTGGTTCCATGTTCAATCGTGCCACGGGTTGGTTCAAGTTTTTTTAACATTAACTTAAGGAGGGTGGATTTACCCGAACCATTTAACCCAACCACTCCGAGCTTATCCCCACGCCAGATAGTGGTGGAAAAATCATCTACAATCCGTTTTGTATCCCACCCGAAATCGACGTCCTTTACAGTAATCACCTTCCGACCAGAAGTCTGCCCCTGATTGGCGGACAGGTTACTTTTTCCCTGTAGTTCTCTTCGACTGGATCGTACCTCGCGAAGTTTAAATAATGCACGGACTCGGCCTTCATTACGTGTTCTACGAGCTTGTATTCCTTTTCGGATCCAAACCTCCTCCTCGGCCAGTTTCTTATCAAATACTGCATTCTGCTTCTCCTCAGCAGATAATATTTCCGCTTTTCGTTCTAAGAATTTATCATACCCGCAATTCCACGAAGTAAGATTCCCTCGATCCAACTCTAAAATACGGGTGGAGACCGAACGAATAAAGGATCGATCATGCGAAACAAAGAGAGAAGAGAATTCTGCTTTTTGAAGAAATTTCTCCAACCATTCAATTCCTTCAAAATCAAGATGATTTGTGGGTTCGTCCAGAATCAGAAGATGCGGTTGACCAACGAGTGCCCGTGCAAGCAATGCCCTACTCTTATTCCCTCCGGACAGCGTGTCGAATGCATCGTCTTGTACCAGTCCAACCCGGTCAATAATGGAAGCAACCTGGTGATCCAGGCTCCATCCATCCGTATCATCCAATTCGGATTGTAATCGATCCACTTCATCTGCCAATTTGGAATCATCCGGATTATCGCTCAATTGAAGCGATGCTTGATTATACGAACGTAAAATATCTGCCTTTTTCCCCAACCCCTGTGCGACTACATCAAAAACACCGCCTTCCACTCCGTTGGGAATTTCCTGATCAAGCTTGGCCACCCGGAAATCAGGTAGTCGTTCACTCTCTCCTTTATCCGCATCTATCTGCCCCGATAAAATCCTTAACAGGGTTGACTTCCCCTCACCGTTCCGGCCAAGCAGGCAGATTCGCTCCTTCTTTTCTATGCTTATCCCTACATCGTCAAGAAGGAGAGGACCACCAAAAGATACAGACAAATTACGATAACTGATTAATGCCACCCTTGTGATGTAACCAATTTACGAATCAGGAGCAAAACCAATCCGATCCTTTATTTTGATTTCTTAAAATAATTCGGATCGTGGTAGGGCTTGGGTTCACCAAATGAGGGATCTTTGTACCCGAGGTCGGACCTCCACCCCCATTGCTGAGGCATTAGTTCTTTTTCCCAAGACTTGAATCTTTTCACCAACTGGTCCAACTTCGATACATTCTCCGTTCCCAAGTCCCATTGTTCGGAAATATCTTTTTTTAAATCATAAAGTTGCCAGCTTTTCCCTGAGTCCTGAGACAAGGCTTTGAATTTACCCGCCCGAATCGCTTTCCGTGAACCCCAGGTCCAATAGAGATTTTCATGAGGTATTCCCTTGCTTGAATCCAGGAGGTAGGGAATGAGATCCACTCCATCCAATTTCCAGGACGGGTCAATATTTCCACCCGCTGCCTCGACCAAAGTGGGGAGAAGATCAAGGGAGATAACCGGATGCCGGTATACTTGACCCGCTTCCAATCGAATGGGCCACTTCAAGCAGAATGGAACCCGAATTCCACCCTCCCAATAGGTTGCTTTTTTTCCCCGAAGAGGTTGATTGGGGGATTCCTCATGCCCTCCATTGTCACTCAGAAAAATCACTAAAGTATCTTCTTCCAGATCCAGTTTCTTCAGTTTATTCAAAACCCTGCCAATATTATGATCCATGGAATCCAGCATCGCCATGTTTAAGCGGCGTTGATGATTTTTCTCGGAAGCATATTTTTCATACAAATCCTTTGGGGCCTGAAAAGGACCATGAATCGCATTGAATGGAAGGTAACATAAAAAGGGACGATCCCGGTTTCCCTCAATGAAGGATAAGGTGTAGTCAGCAATCAGGTCGGTGAGATACTGTTGGCGGTCTATTTGAAGGACTCCCTTTTGATTGATTTCGTCACGACTGATTCCACTTTTTTCATAAGATCGGTTGATAATCTTTTTGTTATGAAAGATTGGATTATGATCGCGATTCATTCCCGGGAGGTAATTCGATGCTCCATTATTAAAACCGAAAAATTCATTCCATCGATTGAAGGCCATCATTTCCTCGCTGTCTCCCTCATGGGTTTTCCCAAATAACCCGCAAACATATCCAAGTTCCTGAAGCTGTTCGGAGAGGATAGGTATGTCCAGTGGAATACCGGGCTCCACTTCTTTGGATAAACGGAAGGGTCCGATATTATCCCAAAAACCAAAGCTTTGTTGGTACCTGCCAGTCAATAAGCCCGCCCGAGATGGAGCACATACCGGACAAGTGACATACCCATCGGTAAAAATTACCCCATCGCTTGCGATTGAATCAATATTCGGAGTAGGCACTTCTCCTCCTTGATATCCCACATCGCCATAACCCAAATCATCGGCAAGAAAGATAACGAAATTTGGCTTACTCCAAAGGCACCCAATATTTAAAACAAGTAACCCTGTTATTAGAACAGCTTTCTTACATGGGAAAATCATAACAATAATTTATCCGAAATATTCCTTCACCTCCTGCAATGACCGGGTATTAAATACATGCTCTCTGGTCAGCCAGCCTTTCCGGGCAATATTCACACCGGTCAACTGAAAGTCATAATGAGGTAAAGCATGAGCATCCGGATTAATAGCACAGATCAAACCCTTTTCCGCAGCTTTTTTCCAATGTCTCCAATCCATATCCAAACGCATGGGATTGGAATTAAGTTCAATTATTTTGTGATTAGCAATCGCTGCATCAATAATCTTTTGAATATTCATCTTGCTCGCCTCCCGCTTTAATAAGAGTCGCCCGCTCACATGACCAAGCATAGTGACATGGGGGTGCTC
>JAQXBH010000088.1 GCA_029252505.1 Opitutales bacterium
GTACCCGAGCAGACTTTTGAGGAAATAAAGGGGGTTTGTTCTGATTTAGGGGAAGCCTACAATTTTAATCAGTTTGTAAATCAGAGCCTTTCGGCAATGCTTGAAGTGATTCGCCATGAAGGTGAAAAGGTGCCAATACCAAAATTTGCAATGATGGCTCGCTTAATGAAAAACTATGAAGAATCAGTTTTTCGAGAAAATGGAAAAAGGGAAATTGAGTAGTGAAGGTTAAGGAACTACATCCTAAGCAGGAAATACCACTCGTCTTTTTACTAGCAAGATTATGGATCCCTTTATCCGCGTTTTTGTTTTTTCTTGTTTCAATTATCAGTAAAGAAGAATTGTTGGCCCGTTTTTTAGGAAATGCCTCACTCGTGGTGCGTCAAGTAGTTGAATATGGGAGTCAAATTGGATTGTGGCTTTCCACTGCCTTTCTTCTTCAACGAATTGTCACCGTATTTATTTGGGATGGACTAATTTCAGGAATATCGGGCCGTTCGGTCCCGAGACTACCGAAGGATGTTACCGGGATTTGTATTTTTGGAGTGGCCTTACTTGGCATACTCGCAACCGTATTTGATCAATCTGTCACTGGGATATGGGCAACTTCTGGGGTGGTGAGTATTGTAATAGGAGTAGCACTTCGAAATGTAATTCTTGATGTGTTTATTGGACTGTCGATGCATATTGAAAAATCCTTTCAAATCGGAGATTGGCTTATGGTTCACCAAAATCGGAGAGAAACTCATATAGTAGGACAAGTCGTAGAGATTAACTGGAGGACCACCCGGTTGAAGACAACTGCCAAGAACTTGGTAGTGGTACCGAACAGTAAAATGGGAGAGGCTATTCTTACTAACTACATGAAACCTGATCCTCATTTCAGGATAGACCTTCAATTTATTCTCGATTATTCTGTATCTCCAAATCGTGCAATTAGAGTTTTAATGGCCGGTGTTCAGTCAGTGGCAGGAAATAAAAAGATTTTGATAGATCCAGCCCCTGAAGTTCTATTGGATGAAGCCCTATCAACAGGTCAGCGATATTCGTTGAGATTTTTCATCCTACCTGCACACATATCACCCAAAGAATCGACACATGTAGTGAATAAAAGTGTGATCGAGCATTTGGCCAGGGCTGGACTTGCCCCGTCAATGGAGAAAGAAATGTTATACTTCGATAATGAATCGAGTTTGCCATTAATCGCACCGGAGCGGGAAGATAATTTCGACGAAGTTCTTACCAGAAGTGAGTTGTTTAAGGTATTGTCGGAAGAAGATTGTCTTTCTCTTCTGAAAAAAATGAAACGAAAAGACTTGAAAGTCGGAGAGTTTTTATACCGACAGGGAAATGCCGGAGAATCTTTTTATTTGCTCGCGGAAGGGTTATTATGCTCCTCAATTGAGGTTCCCAATATGGAGGGCAGGGCAAAAGTGGAACGATTGGAGTCGGGGATTCATTTCGGGGCGGAAGGAGTTTTAGGTAAAGGTACTCGCCTATCAACAATCTCTGCAATTACTGATTCGGTGGTTTTGGTATTTGATCCAGTAGTAGTTACCGAGTTGGCCAGTCGAAATGGTGATTTCCTGTCGTTAGTTAATCAACGAATGGTACTTGGCCAGGATCGAATTATGAAGACAAAATGGAGAATTCAAAAAGAGGAGGCTCGAGCCACTTTACCTCAGAAGAAAACTGGAGTGGGTCGTACGATTCAAACTTTTTTTACTGATTTTTTACCTTTCAATCCTCCTCCTGCTAAAACAGTTTCGAATAAACCAAGTTCATCATGAGGAAATATAACTCCACTCTTTTCGCTAGTCTTTTTTTGATCTTGGGTTTCACTCTACTCGGTCAAAACTCAGAAAATACTCGAGTTGTAGAAATTGAATTACAGTCAGAAAGAATTCGGCTGAGTTATGTCGATCCCGTACGCTGTGCTCAATTACTGAATTTTTATGGCGTTAATATTGGGGATCCGAAAAAACCGATCGACCGGAGTAAATTGCCTGTAGTAGTTACGGTACCAGAAACCGCATTTCATGAAACTATTCCTGATCACGAAAAAGTTTTTCCACAAACAGAAACCGACCCAATTAACGAACTTCTTCTCTTCTTCGATGCGGCAGCACCAGAAAAAGCCGGCCGTGTCAGACGGATAATTCAACAACAAATCGATTTGCCCGCCCGCAAGATTATGATTGAGGCAATGGTACTCGAGATCTCTTCACAGGCATTGGATCAACTTGGTGTGGAATGGGATTTTAACAGTGGTGGTGAAGGGATATCTGATAACAATTTCATTCAAGAGAAATTGGATGGAACAAATGATAGCTTAGTACTTGGAAAGATTGCTTACCCCGCTGCTGGCGGTGCCCAACTCGATGCTACTATCACTAATGTTTTTAGTGAATTCAATGTGCGGCTTCAAGCATTGGTCGAAGATGGTTCTGCCCAAGTCCTCTCACGCCCCAGTGTACTCACATTGGATAATCGAATGGCTTTCATAAATGTTTCGGAGAAAATCCCAATAGCGAACACAAAGTTTGTCAAAGATTATGTGAGTGCGGTTGATTTTCGTGATGTTGTGGCAGGAATTCAACTTGCGGTTCGCCCCCGCATCAATCGCGATGGAACTGAAGTTTCTTTACAGATCAATGCCGCGGTATCTGCCCGTGTTCCCGGTAAAGATGAAAAGGTTCTGGGTAAGGATTCCGTCGTTCTCGCAACTGCACCGACACTATCAATTCGGGAGGTTAAGACTTATGCTCGAATTGCTAATGACACACCATTTATCGTGGGTGGCTTAATTGCAAATGATTCTGAAAAAATCATTAAAAAAGTTCCCCTATTAGGAGATATTCCCTTTCTGGGAGCTCTCTTCCGTTCCCAAAATGAGACCGGTCAGAAAAGAGAGGTTATCATCGTCATCACTCCCTCCGTGCTTCCTGAAGATAGTCCGGTTCATGCGGGTATGCCAAAGGATGACGATCTTTTTGACCAATTTGGACATCGTTTATTTCGAGATGCTTATCGAATTCGTGCGGAAGATACTTTTGACCTGCGATATTTGACCGAAAATAAAGGCTTACGGCAATTACAAGGTGCTGTGGATCGGGTTGTCTCCGATCATCCTCAATTATCAAGTGAATATCCTTACGAAAAATTTGCCAATGATGCGGTTCCAGGAGAGGGTGCACTAGTACGAAGACAGATTTATGAAGTCTTAAAAAGACAACAAGCATCCGATGTTTTGGATGTAGAAAAACTTATTTTCTTCGAAAAATCGAAAGACAGAGAGGATGGAATAAAAGTTCGTTTTCTGGCCGAGTATTTACGGGAAGTTGCTCCCTTTGTACTGGCAAAAAAACAAAGTGGGAAAGCCTTTGGGTTGTGCTTTCGAATGCATCGAAATTCCCTTGAAATTAATGAACTTCTTAATGAACCTGTCCCGGAAATAAAAATAGTGGATTGCCCAAATGATCAAGCCTGGCGATCCTTGTTACAGGAGTCCAATAAACGGACTCCTGGAACCTCGGCAAAGCAGGTAATCTTTCTGAGAAATCTGGGTGATTTAAACCGTCTTAAAAACGCGATATTAATGAAGAAAATAATTTCCTTAAACG
>JAQXBH010000099.1 GCA_029252505.1 Opitutales bacterium
AATCCTTTTCATCCCGTAACCATCCGGCTTTTATCAACACATCAAAAAACGGATATAATTAAATTGGTAAATGAAAAAGAACTGTGGAAAAAACTTGTAGAAGAAAAAGAAATAGTAAAAAGACTTGAATCCAAGCGCTTCCTTCTCGAGAAAAAAGAAGTGAAAATCATGAGATTAAGAAGGTGTATAGAAAATATTATCCTCGCTCATACGCTTTCAAAAAAAGGGAGTGTAATCCAAAAAAAGCAGTACAATGCTTTACTTACACTTGAAAGATCGACTTTCTAATAAAATTGGTATCCTCGCTTCTAAATAGAGCGAAAATCAGAATGTACTAGAATCCGCGTCCGCGCAGTGCCGTATCCAATTGCTTTTGGAACTCCGCCACATCTTCATCCGAAGGCTTGTATTGGTCATCCCCACCAGTCAATCCAAGACGGCCATACTGATCAAGTGTCCATTTTTTGCTTTGACCATCTGAAAAGACAACGCTTCCACTTGCCATCGCACCGGGGGGGTTCACCTTATCCAGTTCAACTGTAACGCCGGCCACTCCGTCCAGGGGAGCATCAACCGAGGGGTTCTGCGGGTCAGTTCCACCTTCTTTATCTTTAACTGGAACTTCCTCCTCTTCATCGACCAAGGTGAGGTTCAAATCATCAACAAGAAAGCGGACATCAATATAAGTCATCACGATTCCGAAATCGTTATTTATCTTTTTTTGAATATCAGATAGGCCAACTCCATCGGCCACCCACTTCGAAATTTGTTTTTTCTGTTCATCAGAAGGTTCGGAAGGTGAGTGAGCACTGGGTGCATCTTGATTAATCGATTCGGTGGATTCAGATGAGTCTTCAGTCATGGTATGTAATAAACTATTCTTGGTAACAAATTATACAGGAAAGACAAGACGCGAAAGTCTAATCTTAATTAAATAATTTATTCGATAGACTGAGAAAGTTCTTCGTTTAGATATTCAACCGCATATTTGATCGAATTATCTTGATCCATCATGTTTTCAACCGTTTTGCAGGCATGAATTACCGTGCCATGGTCTCGGCCACCAAATGCATTACCGATTTCCTGAAGGGAATGCTCGGTTAAAGTGCGCGAAAGGTACATTGCTACCTGCCGAGGAAAAGCAATATTTGCAGGTCGGCGGCGAGAAAGCATATCCGCCATGCGAAGGTGATAATAATCAACCACTTTCTTTTGAATAGTCTCGATTGTGATTCGGCTTAAATTCTCTTCCCGAAGGATATCGCGGAGTAATCTCTGCACAGTTTCCAAATCTGCTTTTCTTCTGGTTAATCCGACATAGCCAGCGACGCGGGTTAATGCACCTTCCATTCTTCGGACATTTCGGGCAATACTCTTGGCAAGAAATTCAATAATTTCGGGCTCTATTGAAATTCCCATCGCATCAGCTTTGCGAGTAAGAATGGCAACCCTTGTCTCCCAATCCGGGGCTTGAATATCAGCCACTAGTCCCCATTGGAAACGGGACAGCAAACGACTCTCAATTTTATCTATTTCCCCCGCAGGACGATCGCTTGTTAAGAAAATTTGACGCTGAGAATCATAAATATCGTTAAAAGTATGAAAAAATTCTTCTTGGATTCTTTCTTTCCCCGCTAGAAATTGGATATCATCGATTAAAAGGTAATCCACACTCCGGTAGCGGGAGCGAAATTTAGTCAGAGTATTCTCTTGGATGGCACGTATAAATTCATTGGTGAATTTTTCGCAGGAGACATAGGTTATTCGACAGGATGGATTCCTATTCAAAGCCTGATGTGCAACTGCATGCATTAAATGGGTTTTACCTAATCCAGTCTCTCCGTAAAGAAAGAGTGGGTTGTAAGCATGAGCCGGTGCATTTGACACCGCTACACAAGCGGCATGTGCTAATTCACTCCCCCCCCCCACGATAAAGTTAGAAAATGTGTTCTTGGGGTTAATACCAAGTGATCTTCCCTGTAATGCCGGACCAGTCATACGAGAACTAGATTTCGTATTGGGTGAGGGAATGGGAGACATTCGATCGTTGGAACCTGAGGATTCGTTTCCAATATCTCCAAGTAATTCGACAGTAAAGGGACGAGCGACTAAACGATCTGCTTCGCGTCGAATAATATCAAGGTAGTTATCGCGAATCCAAATCGCTGAAAATTCATTAGGCGTAATTAATTCGCACCCGTCTTCATCGAGTCTTCCAACACGAATATTATCGAACCAAACACGAAATGTGTCGGCCGGAATTACTTCTAAAAGGTTATCTCGGAGGCTACTCCAAAAGGTTTCAGGACTGCTGGTGGTTTGGGACATTAAACAAGGGATATTTGAGATTTATTCACAACAGATAAAATGCTATTTGAAAAACTTAAATTACTAACAGGCACAGAGATAACGAACGATTTAGTGAAACGCAATAGTATCAATATTAAAGCGAAACAAATAAATCTTAAGTTACTGACTGAGAGCAGTTTAAATAATAACAGCAGATTAATCAAGGGTGATTTGTTGTAGGGTTGAAATGAAAGGGATGATTTAGTTTTGAACAAAAATCTTGATGAATCCAAGAAAAAAAAACAAAGAGGAGAAGAAACTTTCTCACAAGTTATTAACAATCCCTAGTAGATAAGTTTTTTTGTACTTTTAGGTTGCCATGTTTTAACAAAACATAACGACTCCGACATTATTGATAATTCGCGAGTTAGAACAAATATTTCTAGATTTCTAGACTATACTTTTCTTCATCCGTTCATTTTTTTTAAAAGTTTTTCATTAAAGTCATTCGCAGAGTCGTGACCTAATTGTCGCGCCGCCTGAACCATCGCTGCCACCTCGACTAAGCGAGCCATGTCTCGCCCAGGACGTAGGGGAATCTCCATATTGGGGACTTCAATGCCCAATAAATCGAATGTTTTTCGATCTAATCCGGTACGATCCGGCTCAATTTCTTCGGAATCTTCCAAAAAAGTGACCACCAAATCGATTCTTTTCTCAAGGCGCACAAATCGAATTCCAAAAAGCTCTTCGACATTGATAATACCAATTCCGCGACATTCCATAAAGCCTCTACACATTTCATCACAAAAACCTACTGGTGTGTGATCACTTAACAGTTTCACTTTTACAATATCGTCTGCCACCAAACTGTGGCCTCGTTCAATTAAAGCCAGTGCTGCCTCACTTTTTC
>JAQXBH010000101.1 GCA_029252505.1 Opitutales bacterium
ACCTGATACTGGTTGCATGTGGGAGGAACCAGACTGCCCACTTTCCTCTGCCTTTGAAAATGATTTGAAAGCCATTTGTTCCACCGCTCCCCAAGCCGCTCAGATCACGGTGCCTTGGTTGCTTGTTCATGGAACCGCCGATGATGTGGTCTTAATTGATGATTCCCGAGAAGCTCATTCCCTGGCAACAGGGCCTAAGAAATTGGTTGAGATCGAGGGGGCTAATCATGTTTTTTCCGAGGATGGGCAAACTCCTATGATTAAGGCAGTAATTGACTGGTTACAGACTAACCTTGATTAGATTTATTTGGATTTTAGTCCGACGGTATTAACCGAAATAATCTGATAATTATATTTCTTCCCACTATCTGCTGACTCATCAATAAAAACCATTTTTCTCAGCGGCATTATTGGAGTATCGCTGTACGACAATCCCTGAAAAAGAGGGCGGCCAAATTTATTCGTCGGGTCTTCCGGGACCTGTCCGATTACTTTTCCATTTCGCTTTATCAGAAAGTGGGAAATTCCACTTTCCAAATCTGCTTTCGCCTTCCAGGATAATTGATTCCCGTTTATTTTTAAATGGGTCGGGGATGGAGGAGGAGTAGGATCTGTGATCTTTGAGTCCTCTACGAATTGCATCCATGTATGAGCAATTTTTGCATTCGGTAACCAGACTGCCTCCAGTGGGTTCCCTTGGAATTCCAACATGGGTCGGGCTTTTTTACTTAGCAGGGGAGCGAGCCATGCATTTTTGGTCGGCATCGGGCTAAGTTTTTTTCCAAAGGTTTTAGGCAAACGGTTGGAGAGGCAGGCATCAAGCCAGGGAATTGCCATATAGCGCGAATTTCCGCACTCATGAGATGAGAGCGGGTCAATCGATACTCCCACCAGTCCACCTGCTCCCCTCACTTTGTTGAAGAAAGTTAAGTTGCTGGGCCAGACTCGTGCGAATCGCCCTTTTTTTTCAGTTACTCCTTCTTTCGTTCCCGGGTTGCACATAATTGGAACCTGCAGTGCATCTTTTGGCAGATTGTGTGGTCTGATTTGAGCTCGTTCCGGATTTGCTTCCAACATGGGAACCCCCGAGCGTAACCAACAGGCGACCACCCGATTGGGGAAGAGCATGGTCATTCCCCCCACCCAGTGCCCACCACCACTATGTCCCCATAGTGCCCACGGCACCTCACTTAACTCGGGATGTCCGCTCAATTGACCCAAGTCCTGCAAACTTTTTAGAAAGGTTTTATTAGAACCATTTCGTGGATCACACCACATTTGACAATCCGCTTTGCCAGGCTGTTCATAGGAAGGAGCGAGTAGGGCGCAGCCATGTTTCTTGGCCAAGGCCTGCCAGTGAAGATCCCACGCTCCGGTTAACCCGGATTTGCAGGACCCTTCTCCACAGCCGTGCTGATGAACCACCACGCCCCTCAATTTCGTAACCCCTTTAGGGATCCAAATTGTGTATTGTACAGGGAATATGAGTTCGCCGGGTTTACTGGAAGCCTCGTATCTTACTCGATAGTACGGTGGTTCGGCTTTCGGAGAAATATCGTAGGGTGGATTTTGTCCGAAGAGAAATGGGGATAAAAAACTAAAGAGTAAGAGAATTTTGGTCATTGAAAAGTTCAACCATGATTCAATCATTTAGTAAATAACTGAAGAGAGTTTTTAGATTTTTTATAATCTTGCAGAACTGTCTTACAGGAGGAAAAATTTAAAATTAGGTACACCAAGAAGACGAACCTTTTTTAAAAAGGCTCCCTAAGCAATAAGTTAGAATTCAGTTCCAAAATCAGAGGGTCTCAATTGAAAAATTTTCACTTGCGATCAGGTTTTTAAGTCAAGCGGAGAAACTACTGTAATTAGTACTGCGAAATATCTAGTCAGCCTTCTGCTCTTCAAATTCTTTTGAAAAAAAGACATCATTTGAAATTGCTCATGAATAAAGTAATAGTAAAACTTTATTGAGATGCTTTTCCGCTTTTTTATCCTTTTATTTGCTATTGTGCGTTCTGTATTTTCAGATGAACCCACCGCAGGTGAGAAACTCTTTTCATTACACATAAAACCCCTGTTTGCAGAAAAGTGTATGGCTTGTCATGGTGATGAGCCTGAAAAGATTAAAAGTGATTTTGACATGCGGACTCGCGAATCGATGCTGCGTGGAGGAGAAATTTTTGAAGGTGAAGTTTTAATACCAGGACAGGGAGAAGAAAGTTATCTCTATATTCTCAGCACCCGGGCAGAGGTGGACTTGGAAATGCCTCCCAAAGAAACGGATCAATTAACCGATAAAGAAACAGGGTGGATTCGCGACTGGATTAATAATGGTGCACCCTGGCCAAGTGATGAGAAGATTGCCGATATTCAGGAAGAGTATGCAGAGGGCGAGAAGGTAGTCACATCGAAGGCGCTTTCTGCAGACTGGCAGAACCGGCGATATGAAACGGAAAAATTATGGACCTACCGTCCACTCAAGGTGGAAAAAGTTCCCGAAGGCAAGCATCCAGTTGATTGGTTTGTGAATCGAAGACTTAAGGAGTTTGAATTGGATTACGCACCGGATGCTTCAGCAAATGAATTATACCGTCGCCTTTCCTTCGGGTTGACTGGGTTACCTCCGAATCCAATGGAGGCGAAGAAATTTAAGAAAGATTTTAAAAAATCAAACAATGCTCTATCTGTTTACGCTTTGAAATTAATGACTTCACCGCATTATGGAGAACATTTCTCCAGGCATTGGCTTGATGTTGCACGCTATGCCGATTCCGGTGGGTTCGCCAATGATTACTCTCGCCCCAATGCCTGGCGGTATCGAGACTATGTTGTCCGGGCATTCAATGAGGATAAGCCTTACAATCAATTCGTAATGGAACAACTGGCTGGAGACGAGATGGATTCGACTAAACCCGAGAATTTGATAGCCACTGCTTTTCTTAGGATGGGACCATGGGAACAGACAGGAATGAGTGTATTCAAAGAAACCCGTCAGCTTTGGTTGGACGATGTGACTGATTCTGTTGGGCAGGCTTTTCTTGCTCATGCCATGCAATGTGCGAAATGCCATGATCACAAATTCGACCCCGTTCCAACACGTGATTATTATAGTATGATGGCCGTATTTTCCACGACCCAGTTTGCTGAACGTAACGCATCTTTTCTTCCCTCCGAATCCAAGAAGAATTTTGATTCTTTTACTGGGATGATTCAATCCAAGATTGCATCTTACGATAGACAGAATGCCGAGCTTCAGGAAAAGATGAATCGGCTGAAAAAAGAAGAGAAGGGAAGTGCCAAGGTCGGAGACAATGGATTGGATCCAGGGGACGAAGCCTCTCAGTCTCGAATTTTTAAAAACCTGATTCGTCATAAGATCGAGTTGGATCGGGTACAGCCATTGACACATGCCGTCTATACCGGGAAGACAATAGTGAGAAAAAATGTGCAGGGTCGCATCGATATGCCTGATACCCCATGGCAGGAAGGTTACTTTGATACTGATGTCATTTACAGCGGAGGGGACGTCTATTCCCTTGGGGATGCCGTTGAGCCCGGTGGATTGAGTGCTGCGGAATCTCTCGGTGGAATGAAGGTAAGTCCTTTTCCACAAGGAAAGGGCAAGCGACGCTTGGCACTGGCCAGATGGGTCGTGGATCAAAAAAATCCTCTTACTGCTAGGGTCATAGTTAACCGTATTTGGTCCTGGCATTTTGGTCGGGGAATTGCCGGAAATCCGAATAATTTTGGTGGAACTGGGGAGTTGCCTACGCACCCTGCTTTGCTTGATTATCTGGCGGACTGGTTCATGAAGAATGGATGGTCCGTAAAGAAGCTGAATCATTTAATTTTGACCTCTAACACTTATCGCCGCAGTAGTCGTCACCCTGATTCAAAATCCTTGAATGAGAAAGACCCCAAGGGTATTCTTTATGCCCGCTTCCTTCCCCGTCGTTTGGTCGCAGAAGAAATCCGGGATACCATGCTTCAGGTTAGCGGAGAATTGAACCACGATTTGGGCGGAATTCCAGTTCGTCCCGATATAAATCCTGAAGTTGCATTCCAGCCTCGTCAAATTATGGGAGGTACTGCTTCGGTCTACGAACCTGATCCTCTTCCCCTGCAAAGAAACAGACGAACTATTTATGCGGAAAAACTAAGGGGATTGCGTGACCCGTTCCTCGAGGCCTTCAATCAACCAGGCCCAGATATTTCCTGCGAACTGCGCGAATCATCAACTGTTGCTCCACAGGCTCTTACTCTGCTGAATGCGGAAGAAGTGCAGGACCGGGCCCTTGCCTTTGCCGATCGTCTTTTGATGGAGAAGAGTACTGAATCTACTACAATCAGCAGAGCTTTTGAACTTGCCCTTGGACGTACCCCAAGCAAAGAAGAAATCTCGGCTTGTATTACGCGTTGGAAAAACGCCACAAAAACGGAGAGCGAAAAGAGCCCTGTTGCCCGTACTTATCCAGGAAAGATTAAAAGAACTGTAATGGCGGAAAAAACTGGGGAACCCTATGATTTTTGGGAATTTATTCCGGCCTTCAAATCTTATCGACCTGACTTGCAAAGGAGTGAAACCGATGCACGGACTCGCGGGCTTGCCCATGTCTGCCTTGTCCTCTTTAACTCGAACGAATTCGTTTATATCGATTAAATTCTTACCACGGACCAAACTATGAAACAGCAAAACTTTATCGCTAAGCTTTCCCGACGAGAGGCACTTTATGGCTTGGGCACGGGGATTGGTTCGCTTGCTTTCTCGTCCATGTTACAGGCAGAAAATATTCATTCTATCGGGCCCCACCACCCAGCAAAGGCAAAACGGTGCATTTTTCTTATGATGGAAGGTGGACCGTCTCACATTGATACATTCGACCCAAAACCGGAACTGGATAAAAGACACCTCCAACGATTTAAACGTAGTGGCGAAAGGGAAAGTGCCATGTCTTCGGGACAGCGTTATTTCGTTAAGAGTCCATTTGATTTCCTAAAAGCCGGCAAGTGTGGGGCAGACTTTTCCTCCGAGTGGCATCATTTAAAAAATTATGCTGACGACATGTGTTTCTATCGTGGTGGCCAAGTTGAATCAGTAAACCACCCGACCGCCTGTTATCATATAAATACAGGCAACCGCTTCGGTGGTGATCCTGCAGTCGGATCATGGGTAAATTATGGATTGGGTACATTAAACGATAATCTGCCCGGCTTTGTAGTGCTTCCGCGAACCAGTTACCCACAGGGTGGAGCCAATAACTGGTCCAACGGTTTTCTTCCCGCAGATTACCAAGGTACGCCATTGAGACCAGAAGGTAGCCCTATTCTTGACCTTAACCTCCCAACTGGAATGACACGCAAGGATCAGCGAAGCAATTTGGATCTGCTTGCGAAGCTGAATGGTAGGCATTTTAAGGAGCGTTCGAAACAGGATGAACTGAATGCTCGTATGTCGTCTTACGAACTGGCTTATAGAATGCAGATGGAAGTGCCTGGCATTCTTGACATTGATGGAGAAAGTGAAAAGACTCGAGAGGCTTATGGCGTTGGTGACAGTAAGACAGATTCATTTGGAAGGAAATGCCTCTTGGCCCGTCGACTTGTCGAGAAAGGAGTACGATTCGTTCAGGCCTATGCCGGGAATTGGGATAGTCACGATTATATTTCCCGGGCACACGGGTCGCTTATTCGTTCAGTCGATAAGCCAATTGCCGCTCTCCTCGGTGACCTCAAGGAGCGTGGGCTATTGGATGATACTCTGGTTGTCTGGTGTGGCGAGTTTGGTCGCACCCCGGACAATGGAGTCAGGGGAGGGGGTACAAGCTATGGAAGAGATCATAACCCCAAAGCCATGGCCATGTGGTTTGCAGGCGGAGGAACCAAAGCAGGCCATACCATCGGTGCAACCGACGAGATTGGTGCCGAGGCTGTGGAATGCGTACATCATATCCGGGATGTACATTGCACATGGCTCAATTTGCTTGGTCTCGATGATAATAAATTGAATTTCTACCACGCGGGAAGGTATAAACAACTTTCCCAGTTTGGCGGGAAAGTGATCAATGAATTGATTGCGTAAACCTGAAAATCTTTTCACAAAAAATCGGACAATAATGAAGTGGAGCCATCTAATGCTTATACCTGATGCGGTATTTTTCGGGTTGATCGAAATTCACGTCTAAGAATCCAAACCCAATCGAAGCCGAGAATTAAGTCGTAAATTGCGTGGCATGGCGGTCATGTTTTTAGGAAGAAATGAGTAGGGACGGCCGAAAGGCGGGCGAGTATAAATAGTATATCTTAAAACAAAAAGATAACGATCGCCCCAAAGGGCCTTTGGAACTTTGGTGGAGGTGGCGGGAATCGAACCCGCAGGGGCAGGGGAGTCAATCCCTGCAAACAAGCGGGATTCGGTGCATTCACCAGAGGCGTTGATCAAGATATTGACCAACCTTCCTGACTCGGATCGTCAGATGCTGTCTAGAATTGTCGAAAGATGGGGGAGTCTCAGCAACGATTTGAAGAGGGCGGTTTTGAAGGTGGTGGGGTAGGGTGAAGATGATTTCACTCTACAGAATAGCCTTCATTTCTCATCCATGCTGCATGATGCTCGGCATCTTCCAAGGATTCCCAAAATCCTCCGTCCGTTGAGCCAAAATCTATTTCTGCATGTGAAAGTGCATCGTCAATCGATTCGAATGGCCCTCTCTCTCCATGTTCCTGGGGGTCGTAGAAGTATTCATCTCCCCTACTATAAAAACCTAAGGTAGAAGCCAAGGACGATCCGAGTGTTCCTCCGCTGATCCCCTGCGAGGCCTGTGGCAAGGAAGTATCCAAGTCGGGGGAAGCATGTTTCAATTGTAGTCATCCGGTCTCTCAATCGGTTGTCGCCTACAAGAAAGAACAGAAAAGGAAAAAACAGAAAGCCCTAGCGGACAGGATTAGGATTCATAGGCCAATTGTTGTAACCAATGCACCGAGAACCCCACTGCAATGAACAGGCGAAGGCTAGTCCCCCTTCACCTTCCCAAGATCTTCGGGCTCTTCAACCGGCCACTCTTTGCAATGTTTTCTTAATACCTTAAAGGCAATCCGCCAATTGGGTGCACTTGCTTGAGCAGTATTTGAAACTGGTTTAACAGGTCTAAATGCTCGGGCAAAGTGGG